>JAGADU010000048.1 GCA_017613435.1 Lachnospiraceae bacterium
ATTTTCTGCCTTTTTTTCTCCCAAAAAGCATACGACCCCTCCCCTTGTCCCCGGTAGGTAACGCCATTGACCTCAAACTCATAAGTGACAATATATCTGTGGGTGGTAGTAGTTTCTCCGGTCTGCCCGTTTTGATGGCCGAAATATTCTGTTTCGGTGTACAGCGTTCCATTCAGTATCGTCCCAACGGCCCTTCCCGTCAGGTGCTTCATTCTTTTTTTGTTTTTCACTTGTCCCGGTAAAAGTAACAGCTGCGACAGCAATGCGACTGCGATGAATCCTATTACAACCAATCCAAGCCCGCTCACCATCAATGCCTTATCGGGATCCACTCCTAAATTTACCAGAAAATCCGTCATAGCCCTAATAAAAGATTCCATGTTTTTCCTCCTCAAACACCTTGATATATGCTCTGCTTCGTACAGCAGCCCTTAGCCGCAAAGTCAGTGAATAAAATCAAATAATATTATATTTTTCATGCATTCTTTATTTCTTTGCGTTCTTATAAACAGATTATTTCATATCCTTAGGAATAAACACGAGCGACTTTTGGGTCCGGCTGTTTCCGTTTTGAGCGAACGCTTTTTGGTTGAAACTCATCGATCAATTTTATTTAAGTGTATAGGGTGATTCTAATCCGAGCGATTTGCAAAAGCCTTCAACGCAGTCATTTTCCATGGTGGAGTAATAATTACTGCAAATCCAAACTATCTGATTATCCATTAAATAAACGCCTTTCGCAAGCTCAACCGTCGAATCGTCTTGTTGTGAGTCATCGGGGCCGAGATAGCTTATGGTATACTTTACACCATTCTTCTTGCCTTCTTCCGCTCCAAATCTGAGCGGTTTAATCTTAGACTTATACACCTCTTCTGCAGTATCACGGTCATTGAAAGACAGATAAAAAATATAAGTCAAAGTGGTATCGTGATCGTCATTTTTCCCTATGCTCTCGATGGCATATACGGCTTCTTTCACGTCCGTCTTAGAAATATCTTCCATAAACAGTCTGTTGGTGCACTCCAAAACAGTAGGGTCTTTTACATCGTGAAACATCGATATACTCTCACCGGGGTCTGCATAAATATGAACGAATTCCTTAGCTTCCTTAATCTCTCTCATGCCATTTTTCTTTGCTGCGCTTATAAAAGAATCCTTAGTGATTTTGTCGGAACAACCGACAAGACATGCCGCCACCATTACCGCTGCCATTACAATCGACAAGATCTTTTTCTTCATAGATATCTCCTCGTGCACTTATTTATCCCCTTTGCATCATTTTACAATAACTTTTTTCAACAATCCATAACCGTTATCCAAAAGCTCATCTTTAAGCAATCGGCATATTCTTTAAATCATAAAAAACTCCCATAATACCGGTTCCCTCAGTTCCAATATACCGCAACTCCCAAAGCAGCCGAAATCAATATCAATACAATCGGGGACATTTTCTTTTTTATTACTGCTTTCGAGCCGAAAAACAGTATCGAAAGAATAACGGTGATAACCGGTGCCCATAAATCTCCCGGTTGCTGAAATATCGGCATAATGCTGTTTTTTATAATCATATAACAGCCCATGGAAATAATAATGCCGATAATACAGGGCTTAAGACCGCCGAGAATTGCCCGAACATATTTGTTCTCAAGCATTTTCTTTAAAACAATCATGATCAGCAGAATGATAAAAAACGCAGGCAGTACGACCGCAACCGTCGCGATTATTCCGCCGAAAATTCCTGCCCTGCTGCTGCCGACATATGTGGCAAGATTAACCATTATCGGCCCGGGCGTGCTCTCGCTTAAGGCTATCATATTTGTCAAAGTATCCTCATCCACCCAGCCGAACAAAAGAACAACATCCCTGATAAGCGGAATTGCTGCGTATGCCCCGCCGAACGAGAACAAACCGACAACCAAAAATCCGACAAACAGTTCGAGATAAATCATTTTTCACCACCTTTCCCGGATGGTGCGCCCTGAATCAAAAAGATTACAAGGCTGATTACCGCGGCTATCAGAATAAGAAGTATCGACGAAAAGTTCCATGCAAATACGTTTATCAGCGTCATGGCCGTAAAAGAGCAGAATAAAATAACGCAGGAAACCGCTTTCTTTTTCATTTTTACGAACATCCTGATACCGGCATCCAGAATCAGTATTCCGACAGCTATTCGGATTCCTTTAAACGCATTTGCAATCCATGTGATTTCAAGAAGATTATTCAAAAACAACGAAATCAAATAAATAATTACAAAAGACGGCAGCACGACCCCGAGCGTAGCGGCCACCGCTCCCCATATGCCCTTTTGTTTGTATCCCACATATGTGGCACAGTTGATTGCTATCGGTCCCGGGGTGGATTCGGCGATAACCGTAACATCCATCATCTCATCATGCGTAATCCATTTTTTACGTTCCACGCAAATGTTTTCGATGATCGGGATCATTGCATATCCGCCGCCGAAAGTGAAGAGACCGATTTTAATAAATGTAAAAAATAGTGTAAGTATCATAACTCCTCATTTTTTCATTTCTTCCAAACGCTCTTGCTTATTTTATATACTCCGTCATGATAGGGTCCTTCGCCCGTAAAAAACGTCTCAAACCCGCATTTTTCCAGTACGCGTCCCGAGGCGACATTTTCCTGCAGGTGAATTCCGTAAACCTCCGATGTCGCAACATACTCGGCTATAACCGGAAGGAACGCTTTTACGGCTTCCGTTGCATATCCTTTTCCGGTATATGCTTTTGCCACATGATAACCGATCTCCCATTTACCGTCATCAATCGGAGCCAATTGAACATATCCGATATTCTTATCTGCATCTTTTGTAATCAGAGCATATATAAACGGGCCTTCCTTTGACTCGTATCCTGACATTATAAATTCAATGATTTCCCGTGCTTCTTCAATCGTTTCGAACACTTCATCCGGAACGAATTTTCTGATATCTTCATCAAGCGAATTCTTATGAACATCTTCCGCCATATCCATATTCATTTCCGTGATTATCAATCGTTTTGTTTCAATTCTCATAACAAATACTTCCTCTGCTCATTTCTGCTCTGTGCTTCGGATTATTTCTTCCACCGTTTCGATTGCACTTTCGACCATTTTGGGGCAAAATTCCGTAAACAGTTTATTGTCAATGGCGTATTGTCTGCCCTTTTGCGTCGAAATATCGCAACCAAGCAAATCATTGCAAAGATATGATTTGTTCTTTTCTTTAAATCTGTTCATCATTTCGTCATTGACTTTGTTTGCCAACTCCCTGCTTTTTGCATCATTCGAGTCATACTGGCCGTAAATCATGCCTAAAACCATCAGCGCACCGGTAACGGCACCGCACACTTCTCCTTTTCTCATTCCGCTGCCGAAACATGAGCCGAGTTTTAAAGCCTGCTCCTCTTCCAGTCCGCATTCATCGGCAAATGCAGCCAAAACAGCCTGCGAACAATGAAATCTTCTGCTAAAATAATCCAATGCTTTTTCTTTGTGAGTCATTTTCTTTTTCCCTTTTATAATTTTTTCTGGTACCACAAAAGATCGTACCATTTGTCAAATTTCCTGCCCACGGTTTTTAAGTGCGCAACTTCCGTATATCCGCTCTTTAAATGAAATTCACTGCTGTCATGGGAAAGGTGCTCATCTTCGTTTTGCGTATATGCTACGCCGGCCAAAAGATTCACAATGCCCATTTCTTTTAATCTCTTTTCAAGCTCTTTATATAGCAAAGAGCCCGCGCCCTGTCTTCTGTAATCCTTGTCCAGATAAATCGATGCGGTAGCCGTCCACGAATACGCTTCGCGTACGCTGTAAGCACCCGCATAAACATAACCGATTATCTTTTGATCTTTTTCGCATACAAGATAAGGGTATTTCTCTGCAGTATGTTTGATTCTCTCTTCAAATTCTTCGATTGAAGGCGCTTCGTACTCAAACGAAACCGCGGTGTTTAAAACATAATATGAATATATTTCAACAAGGCGTTTTGCATCTTCAATCCGTACGTCTCTTATGGTAAAGCCGCTCATGATTATTCCTTTTTGCCCGTATTCCGATTTATATTTTGCATGCGTAAAACTGCCGTTTAGCCTTATACATGCATATAATCATTATATCTTATACCATCGTTCATTACAAAATAAAAAATCGATCGAAAACGACCGATTTTTCATCTGAAAGCACTGAATTTTTCATTTATTTTTCACCGAAATATTTTTCGTACAATTCCTCCCAATAGTCGTCGAATCCCGGAAAACGCTCGTTTGCGCCTTGGTATCCTTCGAAAACTTTTGCGGAATGGTCTTTTGCTTTAATTTTTATTTCGTAAAAATAATCCGGCAATTCCGAATAGTTTTTTGGAGGAATGTTTTCTTTTATATGCAAGGGCAGTTCTTCGCTTATTTTTTCGATATCTTCATCAGACAAATCGGCCGATTTCTTCATTTTGGTATAATCATCGCACGAATACGGATCTTCAGGTCCTTTGCTGTATATCTTTTTGTTTTCCAAATCCACTACCACGGTTAACATCGGTTCAAGCAAATAATCCGGTCCGGGCGTATGGAAATCCATTAAAATAACGTCGGCATTTTTCATAAAATCTTCAAGAGGCAAATCACTCGACGGATTACGGTAAAATATTCTTTCGAGATTCTTTCCGCAGCTTTCTCCGTTGTAATACGCATTGACTGCGTGCATTCGATAGCTTTCGATCTCATCATGTTCAACTTCATATACCGTTATCTGATTTTCCCAGATATAATCGTCAAGGAATTCCAAAGGTACCTTATCTATCGGCATATTGTAATATTTTACGAATTCTTCCGCACCGATTATCGGGCTGTTTATTCTTTCTATATATTCCGGATCGTTTTCCAAATCCGCCAGGGGATTCGCGTTTGCATTAACAGTGCAGTCCGCCGTTTCTTTCGTACAGGCCGTACCCAAAACGGCAAAACCCGATAAAAGAATACATATCGTCAGAGCATTAATTATTCTTTTGCGGTTCATTTTATATTGTTTCATGGATATTCCTCCCGTGACGTCTTCATTGGGTCCTTCTTCCGATTGCCCGTCGCAATTCGTCAATTTTTTGTTCTCTTGTTTTTTATACGGATAAAAGAATCGGTTTTGTGGTTTTTCTTTTGAATTTATGTTTTTTCCGCTGTTTAGGAGCTTAAATCATTGTACCATACGCATAATTTCTCCGAAAAACACAAATTAGGACGGCATAATTTCCTTAAAACAACAAATACTTTATTATTGTCCATGCTATAATTGTCATTGTAAAAAGGAGAATTTTTCAAACAGGAGGTACAATGATGAAAAATTTGTTACAAGGAATCAGGAAATTTCCCCTGCTTCTTTTGACTTTCGTATTTGCCGGAAATACATTTCTTTGTTCCTGCAATTTGTTAAAACCCGCTTCACCCGAAGCCTTCATCGAGGAACCTGCGGTTGAAGAGACCGAAATCGAAGAAATCGAAGAGGTTGTTTCCGAGCCCGAAGAAGTCATCGAAGAGCCCGAGGAGATTGTTCTTACATGGCGTGATCAGATACCCTACGAAGAAATCACTCTCGACGGCGAAAAGGATCACCATTATGTTGCGGATGATTATTGCTATATCGAGTCCGAAAAATATGTTGTTTTCCTCGAAAAAGATATAGATATTCCCGGAGATTTTATAACCAATGTTGATGCGATAGTCGACGAGTTGGAAACAGAACTTAACGTTTCAAGCGCGCCTTCGGATTATACTTATTATGATGTGTGCGATATGACCGCATATTACGGTTTCAATCCCTGGAAGGACATTAATATCGGGACAAAAATTCCTATTTTTCTGATTGCCGATGAAGAAGACGAATGCCTTATTTCCTGTGCATGCGGCGATTTCCTCGTATTGGTTGATTACGCAATGTTTTCCGAGGATATGTGGAATTCCGTTCCCGGTTATTACGACAGCGATTTCCGTACCCGTCCCGAATACGTGGATTATTCGACAATCGCACACGAAATGACACATACGATTACCGAAAGAAATCATGAAATGTCCATGATAATGACGGAAGGAATTGCGGACTACATGTCGCGTGAAATACTCGATGCGCTTGCCGACGAATATCCTTCGATTGCCGAAGCAAAAGAAAACACTTATCTATACGACAATTCAATCCCCGAGAAGGTAAACGGTAAAAACGCGGAAAGAATTTTTATCGCAGACTACAACGAAATAGATCACGCCCAGCGCGGTGCGGAATACACTTTCGGCAGATACCTTTGCCAATATCTGGACGAAACCTACGGAGACAATTTCTACTCGGATTATAACGCCGAAATCAAAAAGGATAATATCATCTACTCATACGGCAATTATGATGAAGAAATCATTACAAAATATGCGGATGCATTAAAAGAAGTATTCGGCGAAGACGTCTTTTCAAATTTCGGAAGCTGGTGCGTAAAGAACAATGCGCTCCAGGAATTGGGCGGCGTTTTCCCTTATTAAAAACGCCGTCAAAAAAGCTGTGTCTTAACCGACACGGCTTTTTTTATTTGCTTTTCACTATTGATAATTGTATTTTCAAGTGCTAATTTTTTCTAAATAAGGGGATTAACTTTGCCTATTTCCTCGATACAATTATTTATATTACGGTAAATGCATATTACATTGGTTATAAGGGATCATTAACCAAAGCAACAGTAAAGGGGTAATACTATGAAAAACAAATTGAACGTTTTATTGGGCATTTTTACAATGTCGGCAATGCTTG
>JAGADU010000008.1 GCA_017613435.1 Lachnospiraceae bacterium
CACCTTAAGGTTCATTTCGTTGTCATCGACAACAAGTATTTTGGCGCCCTTGGCGTAAAGGTATCTTTCAACCTTCTGATCGTCGCTCCTTGAAAGGCGCAGTCCGTAATTGCCCATGGGCTTTGGATCTTCGATTTTCTGTTTCAAAAGGAACGAAAATTCGCTTCCCTCGCCGTAAACGCTGTGGACATTCAGTTTGCTGCCCATCATCTTCAAGAGTCTGGTCACGATCGACATTCCCAGACCCGTACCTTCGATATTTCGGTTTCTCTCTTTGTCGAGTCTTTCAAACGATTCGAAAAGCTTGTCCCTGTCTTCCTCTTTGATACCGATACCCGTGTCGCTTACCGATACCGCAAGCGTAATTCCCTCTATGTCTCTTCCCGCATCGCGGACCGAGAGTTTAACAGAACCCTTCTCGGTATATTTCACGGCATTGGTAAGAAGGTTCATGATGACCTGCGTGATACGCACGTCGTCGCCGTAAAGCTCCGAAGGAAGGTTTTCGTCTATGTCAACGATAAATTCCAGGTCTTTGCTTTTTGCACGCTCTATGATCGAATTAACGATGTTGTGGAGCATTGAGGCAAGGTCGTATCTGACGGGAATGATTTCCATTTTGCCGTCCTCGATTTTGGAAAAGTCCAAAATACTGTTAATCAGCGACAAAAGCGTTTTGCCCGCTATCTGGATGTTTTCGGAATAATCCCTTATATTGTCGTCTTCGGATTCGCGAAGAATCATTTCGTTCATACCGAGAATCGCATTGATCGGCGTTCTGATTTCGTGGGACATGTTCGCCAGAAATTCACTCTTCGCCTTGTTGGCCGTATCCGCAATCTCAATCTGTTTCTTGAGCGAAGTGGCCATTGTCTGAAGACTCCTCGACAAAACGCCGATTTCGTCCTGGCTGTTTTCGTCCATGACTTCAGCAAAGTCTCCGTTTTCATACTGCTTTGCGACCCTGGTCATGTTTTTAAGAGGTTTTACGATGGTCCTTACGAGCAAAAGGCTTATTACGATCGCAACAATAAGAATGCATACGAAAATAATCAAAAGCTGTTCGAGAAGGCCCTTTTGCGGAGCGTTGATTTCGGCTGTCGGAACATAGAGTCCGAAAATCATTCCGTTTTTGAGTTCCTTGAGAATTACCTTCTGCGTCACACCGTTTGAATCGGTGGAAATATACGGAGTGTTCATCTCGGAACTTAAGACTTCGTCCACGTATGTTCTCGCATTCTCCGGGAGTTTGAAATATTCCATTCCTTCGGGATAATCTTTTTGATAAATGATATCGCCTTCTTTGGTAATAAGGAACGCCCTGCCGCTGTCGTAAACCTTTACTTCGGATACGGCGCTTCGCAAAAGCTCAAGATCGATATCCATTCCCAGAATTCCGACGGTGTAATCGTCGTAATAATACGGAACGATGTATGAAATCATTTCCACGCCGAGGTTTTTGTTAAAATACGGATCCATCCACATGGGTTTGCCGTTTTGCACCGGAATGTAATACCATCCCACGTGCTCGAGGTCGTCCTTGTCGTAAAGGCTCATGTCCGTGGGTTCGGCAGAAATCCAGGAGCCCTCCTCGTCAACGACGATTGTGTACCAGAAACCTTCGGTGGGTCCGAAATCATCGGGATTGTATCTTAAATAAACGGCCATCGCACCCTGCGTGTTTTCCGCGATGCTCTTGCCGAGTTCGGAAATATCGCTGGTGTACCGGGCGCGCGTTTTGTCGTCTGTCAGGAAATTTCTGTGAACCTGTGTACGCTGAACGGCGTAATTGTAGACTGTATCGACCGACTGCTCAATCGAGAGAAAGTTTTCGTCTATGAGGCTCGCATTGTGATTGGCCGCAAGACGAAGTATTTCTTCCGAGTCCGTATTAAGAATCATATTGGTTCTGTATACGGAAAGCAAAAGGAAAGAACCCGTTGCCAAAATAATGAGTGCGGATATGACAACTATGAACTTGGTTTGAATGGATTTCAATTCGCACCTCCGACGCGAAGCGGTAAAAATTTATTTCAGATATCTGTTTTCGAATTCTTCGACACTGATGGGTTTGCTGTAGTAATAACCCTGAATGATGTCACAGCCGAGATTTCTTAAGCCGTCCACCTGCTCTTTCTTTTCGGCGCCTTCGGCAAGGCACACGAATCCGAGTTCCCTCGCAAGCGTGATTATGTGTCTGATAACGATAATATCCTCTTCTTTTCTGTTTTCGAGACAGATTTTGTCGACGAAACTCTTGTCGATCTTAAGCGTGTCGAGAGGCATCTGCGTAAGAAGCGAAAGCGATGAATAACCGGTTCCGAAATCGTCCATCGAAATCTTGAATCCGTTGCGGCGAAGTTCGTTTAAGATGCTCATCATTCTTTCCATATTATCGTATGTCGCGCTCTCGGTAAGTTCAAAATCTATATAATCGTGGCTTATGCCGTATTTATCGACTATGCCCACGAGATGTTCTATAAGATCGTCGTCGTAGAG
Source organism: Lachnospiraceae bacterium (assembly GCA_017613435.1). Lineage (GTDB taxonomy): Bacteria > Bacillota > Clostridia > Lachnospirales > Lachnospiraceae > UBA3766. Next base: position 2,500 of record JAGADU010000008.1, read on the forward strand.
TCTGTTTCTGGAAAGGTTGACCGAAATCGGATAAAGGGGCTTGCCCTCATCCTTCCATTTTTTTAACGCAAGGCATACCTTCTCAAGCACGATATCATCGATTTTACCGATTGAACCGTCCTTTTCGAAATACGGAATGAATCTTGCGGGAGAAAGGAATTCCTTGTTTTTGTAATTCCATCTGATGAGCGCTTCCGCACCTTCCACCACTTCGTTGTTTATATCGAATTTGGGCTGCAGATAAACCATGAATTCATCGTTTTCGACAGCCGTTTCAACATATGCCTTGATATAATTGCCCCACGAAATGTCATCGTGCATTTTGTCCGTGTAAAAGATAATCTCGGTCTTGTTGTGATTCGTTCCGAGAGCCTGGGCCATTTTGCCCGCATCGGCGGTACGGTTGCCCGAAAGTATCGATCTCGGCATTTCGACAACGCCGCATCTGTAAAAAATCTTGTAATTGGGGTCTTCCTCAAGATGGGAGAGATCCTCAAAGAACTGCCCGAGTTTTTCGATTGTTTCCTCCGTGGGCATGTCTTTTATCATCATCGCGAAATTGTCGTTGTGGCATCTCGCGCTCGCATATACAAAATCCGATTCGTTCATCGCTTTTACGACATTGCAGAGGACTTTGTTTGCGGCTATGTGACCGTAAACCTCGTTAATCACCCTGAATTCCTTGATATCGAAATGAACGAAGGCATAATCCTCTATTCCCCTGTCCATGGGCATTTCGAGATACGATACCAGATGGTTCCAGTTGTAATGCTTGGTAATCGGATCGAAAAAAGCCATGTTGTAGAGATAATCTTTGCCGAAATAATCGTAATCGTCCTCGATAATAAGCTTTGCCCTGTCTTCGACGAGTTCGAGCTCGTGCAGGATTCTCACTTTTTTGCAATCGTAAAAAACGCTTATGACCGAAGGATTTTTCTTAATCAGAAAATCGCTGTACACTCTGTGGGCATCGTCGTCAATACTTATCTTTTCGAATATTTTGCCGATCGATTCCCTCGTAATGTCTATTTCGTCGTCTATTTCTATCGAATAAAAGAATCCTTCTTTGAGTTCGATTGATTTTAAATCCGCGGGATAGTCTATTCTGTCATCGTTGATTCTGTATTCGATACCTATGACTTCCCTGCCCAAATCTTCAACAAAAAAAACGCCCGGATAATCGTACGTACCGAACGAATTGGCATATTTTAAAATCTCATCGGGCAGCATACCCTTGTAGAGATTCTTAACAACGTTCTCTTCAACTTCCAGATAATACAATACTCTCGCGGGTTTATAGAGTTGGTTTAATTTGTTTATAAACACTTTTTCCGCCTCCTCACTCCGTCTTTCACACAACAAATATTATACTTTCAGCGTATTATTTCGTCAATCGTGGTGACCGTGCTGAAAGTGCCTTTGTTCTTTTGAATAATGTCACGCAGTTTCTGCAGTTCAAAGTAGTTGACGTAGCAGAAAAGTGTCTTGTTTTCGCCTGCGATGGCACCCTTTGATTCTATGATGGTACAGGTCTTGTTAAGGCCGAAACGGATGGCATTTATCAGCTCTTCCTCGTCCTTTGTGATAATGGTAACCTGTTTGATGGCTTCGAAGTGGTCGGTGTAGCGGTCGATGATTACGGTTGCAACGATATATACCAAGAGGCTTAAAAGCGAAGCGTTTTTGTCGATAAGCAAAAATACCGCGGTGTAAACGCACAAATTAAAGCCCACCAGAATAGGCATCATACTGTAGTTTCTGCCGGTTTTGTCGGTTACTTTTTTAAGTATGATGTTGGCAAGTATTTCGGAGCCGTCTATGCAGCCGCCGCTTTTAAGAATAAGCGAAAGGCCGATTCCGAGCAGCGCGCCGCCGAATGCAACGGCGATAAAATGTTCCGTGTTAAGTTCAAATGAGAGTTTTTCGAAAAACGCAAGGCCGAGCGTATACGCAAGAGAGCCGATGATTGCCTTGATCGAGAATTTGACGCCGAGGACGAAAAAGCCGCCCACAACGAAGGGTATAAAGATAAAAAGAACGCAAAGCGACAGGTTAAATCCGGTCAGTTTGCTCACGATAATGGCGATTCCCGCCGTTCCGTAATCTATGGCATCGTTCGGGAGAAGAATGCACGCAACGGAAAAACTCGCGAGCAGCGCCCCCAATATTATTAAAAGAACAGATATAAAACTTCCGAGAATATTTTTTGTTTTCATATATTTAAGACTCCGGCCGCTTTTTTTTGATTAAATCCGTGCGGCTGACTTTTCTTATTATAGCATATATATGATTTTTCGGATAAACAGTTTTTGTTGTAAATTCAACATTTAAGTGTTAAAATCGACTCTAAAAGGAGGAATAGATCATGAAAAAATTATTATCATTATCTGTTATTGCGTGCATGATACTTACCCTTGTGGGATGTACATTACCCGGATTTAAAAAACCCGACCCCGAACCCGAACCCGATCCCGAACCGCCTGTTACATTGGTCGTTCCCGATCCCGTTCCCGTTCCCGATCCCGAGCCCGAACCCGAGCCCGAACCCGAACCCGATCCCGAACCGCCTATCGTATCAGGATACGTTATGCCTTCGGAATTAAGTGACGATATCTATGATTTTATGATTGCAATCGACGATCAGATTATGGTTGTTCCCATGTATACGGTGGATTTAATGTCCCTCGGATGGAAAGCCGACAAATATTCCGATCTTGACGAACTGATCAAACCCGGATATTACAGTATTTACTCTTTCGAAAAAGGCGATACCAAGATTTCCACCTCGATTATGAACTGGGATATCAACGAAAGAGCTGCCCGTGACTGCGTAATCAATCAAATTTCAATTTCGGACCTCGATGCCGAAAACGCAAAGCTCTGTCTGGCTAACGACATAACCTGGGATTCAACTTACGAAGAAGTTGTTGCGGCATACGGAACACCTTCGTACGAACACGATGTTGACGGTTACTCAGGTGTAAGCCGTTACACAAAATTCACCGACGATACATACAAAGAAATCCAGATTGTATTCGATATGACCAACAACAAAATAAGCAGTGTTACTGTCGAAAACTTCGAAGAACCCGAAGGATTCGTAGCAGGCGAAGTAAGCGATGAAATCCCTGCAATTACGGCCGCTTATGTTGCACCTACCAAATTATCCGACGATCCCGATGATTTTGTTGTCGAAATCGAAGGCGCTTTATACAAATTCCCCTGCCCCGTTTCCGAATTTACCAAGAACGGATGGGAAGTTAAAAATGCCCGTGACGAAGTTGTCGAAGGTACAGGTTTCACAAGAATCGAGTTAAAGAAGGGCAACTGGAAATTCTCGACAAACGTAAGAAACTATGATAAGAACGCTACCGCAGTGGAGAACTGCTTCGTGGATGATTTCTATCCCATGGATCATGACGCTCCCATCACCATCAAGATCTGCGGCGGAGTAGAATATCATCAGGATCTCAATACCGCAAAGAAGATTCTCGAATCTCTCGGATTTGTTTATGAAGCCACCGACAGCGGTCTCGGCGGATATTATTCATATCAGGCCGAACAGTACGGTCCTTATTATTCGTTATATGTAAGCGACGGAATGGTTAAAGACATCAGAATTCAGAATCAGCCGAAATTCAAAGATCTCTATGCAGCATACGGACTTGAATACAACTAAAATTCCGGCATTGAAGTAAATTTAAATTTCAAAACCCCTTGGTGAAAGCCAAGGGGTTTTTTATGCTCAGTGCGTCATCTTCCATTCAAGGTACGGCGGGTTGCTGTAAAGGCGGATGGTCTTTTCCCTGCCGAACACGTTAATCTTGCATTCGAAATTAAGCGTGTTGTTGGTTACGATAAGGCCGTCGGGCATGGTTCTGGCGCCCTGGTGGGACATGTCTCTATATTCTTTTATGGAATAAGCCTGATTCTGCCCGTCCTCATCGGATATTCTGATCCTTAAGGGTTCCACCTTTCCCTCTTTGGTATGCAGGCAGATCACGTCTGCTTTAATCGGTTGCATAAAAAAATACCTCTTTTTTGTATCTGTAATAATAGAACATTTGTTCGTTTTTGTAAAGAGGTATTTTATAAAATATTAATTGTGTTTTTGCAGGAGGGATATCCGCTGCATCCCCAGAATTCTCCGTATTTTCCTTTTCTTATGACCATTTTTTTGCCGCATTTTTCGCACTTCGGAACCGTTTTTTGCCCGCTGTCGAACTTTTCGGTTTCCTCCTTGAGGCATTCGTAGACTTTCTGGTTCATGCGACAGTCCGCAAGGGCTCTGTGCGCTCCCTCGTCGGATAATCCGAAATGTGTTGCAAGGCCCGTTAAGTTGCGGTGTGCCATCTCGGGCATGCAGTGCTTCGCGAGAATAAGCGTATCCACGTAATCGTTTGTCGGAACCTTTTGATCGAAAAAGAGGCTGCATTCGACTTTTAGGAAATTCAGATCGAAATATTTGATATTGTGTCCGACAAGAATGCTGTCTCCGACAAAATCCAGGAAAGCCGAGAGCGCTTCCCTGCCGTTTGGCGCATCCTCCACCATTTCGTTTGTGATTCCGTGTACCGCGATAACTCTGTCAGGTATGTTTCTGCCGGGGTTGACGAGGGTTGAAAATTCTTCGACAACCTTATGGTCGATGACCTTTATCGCGGATATTTCAACTATTCTGTCGCCGAGCAGGGGGTTCATTCCCGTGGTCTCAAGGTCAAAAATCACATAATCCGGCACAAATGTATTTAAATCTTTTCCGATTGCGTCTCCGAGCATTGTAAATCGATTATCCCATCCAAAATTTGATCGTCGGTTCAAACCGAACATATATATTTTATTTCCTAACGTACAATAAGTAAAGGAATCTTTGACCTCTTTGTATCTTTCGTGAAAGGTGGGTTTAATGTATAATATTATTTAAATTATTTTCCACAAAAAACAATCGACGGAGGCTGGAATGAGAGAATCGACCAAAAAACTTTTTGATGCCGTAAACAAGCGTTTTATCGGTCACGAAGACGTTACCGAAAACGTAATCATATGCCTTTTGTCCGGCGGTCACGTCCTTCTTGAAGACGTTCCGGGCGTCGGCAAAACCACCCTTGCAAAAACAATCGCAAAGGCCACAAATCTTGATTTCGGACGTATCCAGTTCACACCCGACACGCTTCCTTCGGACGTAACGGGCGTGCAGATTCTGAATATGAAAACCGGAGAATTCGAATTGAGGGAAGGCAGCGTGATGCACCAGCTCGTTTTGGCAGACGAAATAAACCGTACTTCCCCAAAGACCCAGTCCGCGCTTCTTGAAGCAATGGCGGAAGGCTTCGTGACAATCGATAAAGACAGAATAAAACTGCCGGAGCCCTTTATGGTAATCGCAACCCAGAATCCGATCGAATTTGTCGGCACTTACCCTCTGCCCGAAGCACAGACTGACAGATTTATGATGAAACTCTCCGTCGGTTATCCCAAACCCGAGAGCGAAATCGAAATGGCCAAGAATTTCCTCTCAGGCGACTCGGACGCTTCGGTTGAAGTTGTGATGAATGCCGATGAAATAACGGCGCTTAAAAAAGAAGTCGAAAAAGTCAAAGTCGTTGACGATGTGATTGCCTATGCGGACGATATTATCGCAATGACCAGAAAAGAAAGCAGTTTCGTAATGGGCGCATCGCCCCGTGCAATGCTTCATCTTCTTCGCGCGGCGCAGGCAAAAGCTTTCATACACGACCGCGATTTCGTCAAGCCCGACGATATCAAGGCCGTTGCAATCAACACTCTTCATCACAGAATTTCTCTCACGTACGAGGCGAAAATCGCCAAAGAAGACATCGATAAATTACTTAAAGCAATCATAGTCAAGGCAAAGGTTCCGATGGTGTAAAATGTTAAGGAACAGACTGACAGTACTGATACTGTTTATACTCTCAGTAGCGGCAATATCTTTTTACGGGGGACCCGTAACTTACGGGTTCTTCTTTTTCATGCTGTCCGTCCCGCTGATTTCCGCAGCCTATACGGTACTGGTTTATTACCGCTACCGCATCTATCAGGAAGTCGGCGCCAAAAACATCGTGGTCGATACTCCGACCGATTTTTATTTCACGCTTCAAAACGAAGATTTCTATTCTTTTTCGGGAATAAAAGTCGAATTCTTTTCCGATTTTTCGAATATCGGCGAACTTGAGAGCAATCCCGAATACGAACTTTCTCCGGGGGCGGGCGTAAAAAAACAGACGACCGTTTTGTGCAAATACCGCGGAGAATACGAAATCGGCATCAAAAATGTCATAATCCAGGATTATCTTCGTCTTTTTTCCATTAATTTCAAAAACAGGGAAACGCTTCGCGCCATAGTAAAGCCGCGCCTTGTAATACTCGATTCGCTCTCGACGGACCCTGCATTCGTCTTAAGGGACGCTCCTTTCAACCCGAGCAACCCCGACATTCCGGTCAGAGAATACGTAATCGGAGACGATATCAAAAACATCAACTGGAAGGTAAGCGCGCACACGGGAAAACCGCAGGTTCGAATCAAAACGGGCGAAGAGACATCGGGAGTTGCAATCATTACGGACTCCTGCCGCTATTCTTCGAATGCTTTCGAATATCTTCCGGGCGAAAACAAAGTCCTCGAGATTACGATTGCGCTCGCCCATTATTGCCTGGACAAAGGAATGAGCGTTTCGGTTCACACATACGAAAACATGCCAAAGAAATACCTTCTTCAGGGCATCGTTTCTTTTGAAAATTTTTACGAAGCGATGTCGGATTTTACCTTCGGCGCTTCCAATACGTCCGCCAAACTTTTTTCCACAATCGAGAGAGCATCGTTTTCTTCATGCAGCACCGCTTTTATGGTGGTTCAGAAATTAAGCGAAGAAACGCTCTTATTTGCCAAAGAATTGAACAAAAACGGAATCGCCGTCGTCATATATCACGTATGCGATGAGGCAGAGAGCAAAGAAAATACGGACTTTGACAAAAACGCTGTTTACAAGCGCGTCGGTTACGAAGACAGAATAAAGGAGGTGCTCTGATGATCGCTTTCTTTTATGAACTGCTCTTTGTAATACCGTCCGCACTCGCTCTCCTTGGAATTTTCGCCTCTCCCGCGGGCTTTGGCGAAGTGACGCTCTTGCTTTTGGTATTGCAGCTTATACCCGCACTCCTTTTAATCGTATACAAAAACGGCGGAATAAGCGGAAAAATCGTAACGCTCGGCATCGCATCATCCGTCGTCATTCTTTTGATAATACTCTCCCGCTACGAATTTTTCTTAAGCAGGATTGTCGAAAACAAAAATTATCTCTTCATGCTTTTGTTTGCTTTAGCGGGCTTTGCAGCAGGAGAACTCATCGCATACATTCGCGGCGCACGAATCGTCGTATCCGTCGCAGCGCTTGTTTTTCTTGTTCTGTCGGTATTCCTAAAATACGGCGTTGACAAAATTTTCGTTGTGTCGGCGTTTTTAATCATGCTTTTGACAATCGCGCTCGAGCTTCAGAAATCATGGAAAAAAGAGGGCAACACGGATCTTAAAGCACATATCGTTTACATTTCGCCCTTTATCGTTTTAATCGCGGCAATCGTTTTGATCGCGCCTTCTTCGGACAAACGCTACGACTGGAGGGGCGTCAAAAAAGCGTATTCTTTTGTAAACAATACGGTAAACGACATTCGTATCATGGCTTCGATAAAAAAGGAAAAAGATTATGCCGATTCGTTCATGGGCTTTTCGGAAGAAGGTTCGGCCCTAAACGGAAAAGTAAAAGAAAACCGCGATGTCGCGCTGCTTATTCTGAATATTCCGCCGGAGACAAGCGAATTAAAACTTGCGGGAAAGAATTTTTCCGATTTTACCGGAAGAGAATGGGTGGATAACGACACCGGCACCGAGCCCGATTCGATGCTTGATACGCTCGGCACGATCGCATCGCTTCAGGAATATACCGACGAGCCGGAAAAATACATGATGTGGAACGATCTTTACGTCAAATACATAAGGATGAACACGTCCTATATTTTCTCGCCCGCCAAAACCGCCGTAAGACGCTCGCATTTGCCCATAGAAAACGAAGAAGTCATCTTCGAAGCATCGGACATCATGTGGCCCAAAAAATTCAGTTACAAGACCGAATATTCGATAGCCCATCTTGTTATGAACACGAACAGCGACGAATTCGAGCAGTTCGTAAAAGAAAGCAAACTGCCTTCAAAATCCGCGTTCAATTCGGCGCGAAGAAAACTTGTCGTTTCGGACAACCCCGCATATTCCTATGAAGTTTTCCTTGCAAACAGGGAAAAGATATACGAAACATACTGCAAAGACGTGGAGCTTTCAGACGAAACGGAAGCTTTGATGAACGACCTCTTAAAAGACTGTGAGACGGATTACGACAAACTGGTTCGTATCCAAAGCCTTTTAAAAACTTTCGATTACGATACAAATCCCGGAGAAATACCTGAGAATATCCAAAGCGAAAAAGAATTTCTCGATTATTTTATCCTAAAGGAGCAAAAAGGTTACTGCAGTTTCTTTGCCACGGCCTTCGTTCTTCTTGCAAGGCACGAAGGAATTCCCGCACGGTATGTTCAGGGCTACAACGCCAAGACTTCCTCAAAATCCTCCATGTATATCAACTCATCCATGGCGCACGCCTGGGCTGAGGTTTATTTTGACGGTGCGGGATGGGTGGTTTTCGATCCCACGCCCGGATTCGGGGGCGGCGCATACTGGAATCCTTCCTTGACGAAAACGCTTCCCGATTTAAGCAAATATCAAAAAGAGGAGTCCCAGACGAACTCCTTTGAAAAAAATATCAAAACCGGAACCGATGAAGAAAAAGAAGCAATCGACCTTAAATGGTATATGTTTATCATTCCTCCGATATTCGGAATCGCGATAATCATGCTTATCTTCGCCGGTTTTAAAACCGTATCTTTGTATCGCTTCAAAAAACTTGACGGCGATAAACGTTTTGTAATTCTTTGCAAACAGATATTTGCCATTCTGAAAATACTGGGACACCCGATTAACGAAAGCGAAACAATAGCCGAGTATCAGTTAAGACTTAAAAAGGATTACGAAGCCGACAGGCTGTCTTTTATGAACATTCTGGAAGAATATCTTTATGCGGAATGCAAAGACCGCGGGAAAATCGCAAATGCATGCGATGCCGCTTTGCTTACGCGAAAGATTTTCCTTTCCGAACTTCGAAAAAAGA
>JAGADU010000049.1 GCA_017613435.1 Lachnospiraceae bacterium
TCCTGAATTCTTTCTTCTTTTTCTTCTTATTTTTCTCCTGTCAGCCATTCTCTCTTCCCCGTTTTAAAATAAATTTTCAGTCAGATACTGATAAATCTCCTGGTTTTTTTCCTGCCAGTTATCGCAAATGGCTGCTGCCATTTTTTCGCTCGGCACGGTCATTTTAATTGTACAAAGCTCCGTTTCCCTGTCTTTTGCCCAAAGAATTGCTTCGTATTCGCCGTATTGATTCTTGTAATAATCCGCTACTATCGATGCTTCGCGTCTTAATTCCGTGGAATTGACTTTTAAATATTCCTGTATGTCGCATTTGATTTCCGAACTGATGTCTCCCAAAAAATACTGGAGGGATTCCATTCCTTCTTCGGTAATCGAAATGAGTGTTTTGTTGTGATTCTGCTTAACCGCAAGGAAATTCTGATCTTCAAGGGCTTTGACATGGGCCTGAATGTTTAAAAACGATGTGTATTCCTTTTCGACAAAAAAGGTACTTATCTGAATAAGTGTCAGAGGTTCCGCAGCGGATTTGAGCATATACAGAATCATCAATTTGTATAATGTCTCAGAATTGTAATTCATAAACTCCCCTATATTTTACGGTCTATTTGCCGATGTTTGCTTTTACCGCCTCGCATACCACCTTTGCCACCGTCGGATGGAAAGGAGGAACGATGATGTTTTCGTCATTTAATTCATCATCGGGAATAAGATCGGCTATCGCATTGGCAGCCGCAAGTTTCATTTCTTCGGTAATCTGTTTTGCCCTGCCTTCGAGTGCCCCTTTGAAAATACCGGGGAATGCTATAACATTGTTAACCTGGTTCGGGAAATCCGACCTTCCGGTTCCGACGATTCTTGCTCCTGCCGCCTTGGCGACATCGGGCATAATCTCGGGTACGGGGTTAGCCATTGCGAAAAGAATCGCATCCTTGTTCATTGACTTAACCATATCGGCTGTAACAATGTTGGGAGCGCTAACTCCGACGAAAATATCGGCACCGTTTAACGCATCCGCAAGGCTTCCGTTCTTTCCTTCGAGATTCGTAACTTCTGCCATTTTTTCCTGCATCCAGTTAAGGCCGGGATAGTCCTTCGATATAATACCTAATTTATCACACATTGTGACATTTTTGAATCCGTATCTTAAAAGCAGTTTGGTAATCGCAACGCCCGCGGAGCCCGCACCGTTTACGACCACTTTGCATTCTTCTTTTTTCTTGCCCGTAACCTTTAAGGAATTGATAAGTCCCGCAAGAACAACGATTGCGGTTCCATGCTGATCGTCGTGGAATACGGGAATATCGAGTGTCGCTTTAAGTCTTTCTTCGATTTCAAAGCATCTGGGAGCGGAAATATCCTCAAGATTGATTCCTCCGAAATTCGGTGCGAGATATGTAACCGCTTTGATGATTTCTTCGGTATCCTGTGTGTCAAGACAGATGGGCACCGCATTTACTCCGCCGAATTCCTTGAATAAAACAGCCTTTCCTTCCATAACGGGAATGCCGGCTTCGGCTCCTATGTTTCCGAGTCCCAAAACGGCCGAACCGTCCGAAATGACAGCTACGGTATTGGCTTTTGCCGTATATTTATATACTTCTTCCTTGTTCTTTGCTATAACTTTGCAGGGTTCCGCAACACCGGGTGTGTAAGCGAGTGCCAAAGCTTCTTTGGATTTAACCTCCACCTTGCTTTTGGTCTCAAGTTTTCCCTGCCATTCTTCATGAAGTTTTAAAGCTTCTTCCTGTAACGTCATTTTCGTTTCCTCTCTTTTCTGCCGATACTTTTTTATTTTGCATATTCCAGCAACGCTTCAAGTTCTTTCTTTTCGAATGTGTAATCCGTGTTGCAGAAATCACAGTGAAGGTTGATGGAATCTTCTTCCCTTGCCATTTTCGAAAGTTCTTCTTTTCCGATGCTTATAAGCGCTTTGGAAACGCGCTCCTTTGAGCAGTTGCATTTAAATCCGACGGGAATCGTATCCGTTATGTTTACGTTAAATCCTTCGCATAAAACCCCTGCCATTTCTTCGGGGCCGATTCCTTCATCAAGCATGCTTGTTACGGAATTTATATTGCTTAAATTCTTTTCAAGCCTCGAAATCACTTCATCGGACGCAAAAGGCATTAACTGGATGATGAATCCGCCCGCCTGTTTGACCGTATTGTCCTTATTCATAAGCACGCCGAGTCCCACACTTGATGCCACCTGCTCGGATGCTGCGAAATAATAAGTGATGTCTTCCGCAATTTCGCTTGTCTGCAATGCCGTCTGACCGACATAGGGTTCTTTTAATCCCATGTCTTTTATTACATCCAAAAATCCTACGCCGATTGCACCCGCCACATCAAGTTTTCCGATACTGTTTGCGGGAAGAATCACATTGGGATTTCCGACGAATCCTTTAACGTATCCTTTCGAATCCGCCGTGACGGTAATTCCGTCAATCGGACCGTTCGAATTGATTCTTAAGGTCAAAATGTCTTTTTCTCCCTTAAGCATCGAACCCATCATGCTTCCTGCGGTAAGAAGACGACCGAGTGCAGCGCTGCATACGGGCGAAGTATTATGTCTTTGTCTGGCCTCCTCGACCATGTCTTTTGTATATGCGCAAAATACTCTTATCTGAGCGTCAGCCGCAGTGGCTCTGACTATTCTGTCCATTTTTTACCCGTTTCTTTGGCAACCACAAATATCCTTTCGGAGTCTTCCCTTGCTTCCAAAAATCCTTCGCTGTCAAAAGCATCGACGAATATCAGTCCCGCTTCTTCAAGAAAAGCCTTGATTTCATCAAGGGTAAATCCCCTCTGGTAATGGTATTCTTCCACCTTTTTGTAAAGTTTTTCTTCTCCCTTAACATCATCCGCGGGAACGAAAAAAGTCACCTCGTATTCGTTAACATTGCTTTCTTCGTCAAAATAATTTGACCATATGAAAGAAGCTTCGTCTCCGCTTTCGGCTATGGTCGAATCACCTATTACGTCTTTGTATTTGTGAATCGTATTAAAATCAAAAATAAAGAGTCCCGAAGGATCCAGATAATTGTTTACCAGCTTAAATGTGTTAACTATATCTTCATCTTCCAAAAGATAATTGATCGAATCGCAAATGCTTACTATCGCCGCCACGGTACCGTAGAGTTCAAACTCCCTCATATCCTGGCATAAGTACATAATATCGGACACCTTGTCAAAGGGGTTGTTCGGCAAAGCTTTGTGATTATCCCTTTTGCCGAGCGCAACATTAAGCATTTCGTTTGAATTGTCGATACCGATCATATCAAAACCGACCTCGGCGAGACGCATGGTAAAATTGCCGGTTCCCGCACCGAGTTCGCATACAATGCCGCCCGTTATTTTATTGTCGTACAAGGTTTTTTTGACAAATTCGAACCATTCTTTGTAGGGAACGTCTTCCATGAATTCGTCATACCATTTTGAAAATTCCGAATATGTATCCATATATCTTTTCTATCCCAAAAAATGGAATATCGATCCGAGTGCGCCGTATGATAAGAGCGACATTATTATCGTTGCCAAAATAAGTCCGCAAAGTTCCGCAATTACGGCTTTGGGAAGTTTAATGTCAAAAAGTGCCGCCATAAGGGAACCCATCCACGCGCCGGTTCCGGGAATCGGTATTCCCACGAAAAGCATGAGTCCCAAAAATTCGCCTTTTTTGAGAGCATCGCTTTTTTTGTTTGCCCTGTTCTCAAGCCAGTTGGCAAATTTGTTTATTCCGAGGAATTTAATGTTTTTCATCCATTTCAAAATTCTTTTGATAAAAAGAAGAATGAAAGGAATGGGTATTATATTGCCCGTGATGCAAAAGATTATTGCTTTCCAAAGAGAAACATTGAGTATTCTCGAAACTATCAAACCGCCTCTTAATTCGATAAGAGGTATCATGCTTACTATAAAGCAAATCCATTCGGGAGCAATGTGGTGATCCAATAATGTATTTACCAAAAGTTCTCTGATTGCCGTCATGTTTTTATTCGCAATTTGCGATCCTTTCTTTTTTTATGCCAAAATCTCGTCCAAAGCCGCAAAAAGCGCTTTCATCTCTTCGTCCGTACCGATTGAGATACGAAGGTAATTGTCTACTCTGTCCGAATTGAAGTGTCTGACAAGAATTCGCCGCTCTCTAAGCGCAGCGTAAATATCCGATGCTTTATGTTTCGGATGAGTTACAAATACGAAATTCGCACTGCTTTCAGGAAATTCGAAGCCGAGCTTCTTAAATTCTTTTACGCTCCACTCTCTCGTCTTCATCACACGCTCGCAGCATTCCCTGAAATATTTCTCGTCTTTTAACACTGCGGATGCGAGTCTTAACGACGGCTCGTTCATCGTATATGAATTAATGGAAAATTTAACCGCTTTAATCCTGGAAATAACCTCTTCGCAGGCAAAGGCCATACCGATACGCAATCCCGCAAGGTTTCTTGATTTGGAATAAGTCTGCGTCACGATTAAATTGTCGTATTTGTCTATAAGTTTAACCGCGGATTCTCCGCCGAAATCAATATATGCCTCGTCGACTATAACAATCGAATCCCTGTTGAATTTGAGCACTTCTTCGATTTTTTCAAGAGGAAGCGCAAGACCGGTCGGCGCATTGGGATTTGCTATCACTATTCCGCCGTTTTCTTTTCTGTAATCGTTTATATCGATTGAAAGATCGTCTTTTACGGGAATAAGTTCCTTGTTAAATCCCACAAAATCCGCCCAAACCTGATAAAACGAATATGTAATATCCGCAAAAAGGACGGGAAGGGAAGAATGGAAAAACGTCATAAAAATCGTACATATTACATCATCCGAACCGACACCCGTAAAAATCTTTTCGGGAGCGATACCCATATATTCGCTTAAAGCATCTCTTAACGCATCGCAGTCGGGCTTGGGATATCGTCTTAAACAATCATAATCCTCGGCCAGTTTTTGCAATTCATCTTTTACGACTCCTGAAGGGGAATAAGGGTTTTCGTTGGTATTTAATTTTATCAGATTGTTAATCTTCGGCTGTTCCCCCGGAACATAGGGGGTAACGTTCTTAACGTATTCTCTCCAGTTCATTTTTATCTCCGTTATTCAACCAAATCAAGAATTTCCTGTGCCTGGGCATCTTTGTCGTCGGCATTCTCCTTGAAATCATCGAGTGTTTCTTTCGCTTTGTCTTCCTGAGAAGCCATTCCCTCAACCGTATCCACGGCATCATCGACGGGATTGCCGCAAGCCGTTAACGGTAATAAAAACATTAAACATGCCATAAATGAAAGAACAAAATATTTTATATTTTTCATATATACCTCGCTTTAAAATTTCGCATGACAGAAAATGCACCCGAAAGAATTCTTTTGTTGTTCTTTCCCGCAGTAAGGACATTTTATCATACCGCTTGTATCCTTGGGTTTTTCGAATTTTTCCGCCGGCTTTGTTTCTTTTTCATTAACGATTAAAGGCTTTTCCTTAACGGTTTCTTTTTTATTAGTTCGAATAATTTTTATTACGATGCCCACAATCAAAACGACCGATCCGGCAAAAAAGGTTAAAAACAATAATATGATTATCAATGCCAGAGCAAAACCCGTATCCATGTATATGCTTCCGTAAAACATACAAAGACATATGATAATTGCGGCAACGGAAAGACCCATCGTTGCGGCGCCTATTGCTATGATATTGTTTCCGTCATGCTTTTCCATAAGATTCACCCCCAAAACGTTTTCACCGTAACGTAATATAAATTATCTGAAATATTTAACACCGGATTCGAATATCTTAAGATCCTGCTCGCCGTAAATATTTATGGCAACTCCTCTGTCGCGTCTTTCGGCATGAGCCATCTTACCGAATACCCTGCCGTCGGGTGAGGTGATTCCTTCGATGGATTCAAACGAACCGTTGATATTGTATTCTTCGTCCATTGTCACATTTCCGTTGTTATCGCAATATCTTGTAGCCACCTGACCGTTTGCAAAAAGTTTTTCGATAACGTCCTTTGGTGCTACGAATCTTCCTTCGCCGTGTGATGCGGGCGATGTGTAAACACCGTCAAGTTCGGCAAGCTGAAGCCATGGAGACTTGTTGGAAACAACCTTGGTATAAGCCATCTTTGAAATGTGACGGTTAATCGTATTGAACGTAAGTGTTGCGGAATTCTCGTTCTGACCCGTAATCTCGCCGTTGGGAACAAGGCCGAGTTTTATAAGCGCCTGGAATCCGTTGCATATACCGAGTGCGAGACCGTCCCTCTCGTTTAACATCTTCATAACGGCTTCTTTTATGGCCTCGTTCTGGAATGCCGTGGCAAAGAATTTTGCGGAACCGTCGGGTTCGTCACCTGCGGAGAAACCGCCGGGGAACATGATGATCTGCGATTTATTTATTTCTTTAACATATTCTTCGATACTTTCCTTGATCATCGAAGCGGTAAGGTTTCTGAATATTCTTGTTGTAACTTCTCCGCCCGCTCTCTCAAACGCTCTCGCCGAATCGTATTCGCAGTTGGTTCCGGGGAATACCGGAATAAATACATGGGGCTTGGCAACTTTGTTTTTGCAAACATATACGCTCTCGGCTTTGTATGAAGGTCTGTTTACGTCAGTATAATCTTCGGTTACTCTCGAGTGGAATACTTTTTCAAGAGGCTTCTTAAAGCATGCAAGCACTTCGTCAAACGATACCTTTACGCCCTGAATTTCGAAATCGCTTTCGGTAACAACTCCGAGATTTTGTGCGAATTCGCTTTCGATTTCGGCAGTTGCTTCGCAGACAATGCTTCCCATCTCATTTGCGAAAAGTTCTTTTGCATCCCTGCCCGATACTTTTACGCCGAGTGAATTTCCGAATGCCATTTTGGCAAGCGAAGGAACAATACCGTGAGCATCGCAAACATAAGCCGAAACGATTACTCCTTCTTTTATCAATTTGCCGACTTCGTCGTAAAGTTTGAGCGTTTTGTCAAATACGGGAACGGAATTTTCATCTTTGGGAATTCTGAAAATAACTATTTTGTTTCCGGCCTTTTTAAATTCGGGAGTAATAATGTCTTTTTCTTTTGCGACATCAACCGCGAAAGAAACAAGTGTGGGAGGAACATCGATATCCTGGAAAGTTCCGGACATTGAATCCTTACCGCCGATTGAAGGAAGACCGTATTCCATCTGAGCCTTGAAAGCACCGAGAAGAGCCGCAAAAGGCTGGCTCCATCTCGAAGGATTTTCGCTCATTCTTCTGAAATATTCCTGGAATGTAAATCTGATTTTCTTTACATCTCCGCCTGCCGCACAAATCTTACTCATGGATTCCGTTACCGCATAAATTGCACCGTGGTAAGGCGACCAGGACGAAAGGAAAGGATCGAAGCCGTAGCTCATCATCGTTACGGCATCGGATTTACCCTTCATAACAGGAACCTTTGCAACCATGGTCTGAATCTCCGTGAGCTGGTTCTTACCGCCGTAAGGCATAAGAACGGTTCCCGCTCCGATCGAAGAGTCAAACATTTCGACAAGACCCTTCTGCGAGCATGTATTAAGGTCTGCTACGCTTTCGCATACAGCTGTTTTTATGTCATTTGAAGCAAGTGCGCCCTCAACTTTTTTGTTTGCGATAACATCAAAATAATTGTCTGCTTTTACGGGAGATTCAACTTCAACGTCCGTCTCCTGATGAGCGCCGTTGGTATTAAGGAATTCTCTCTTGATGTTAACGATTTCTTTTCCTCTCCAGACAAGCACGAGTCTGGGATCTTCGGTAACATCGGCTACTTTTATTGCTTCAAGGTTTTCTTCTTCGGCATATTTTAAGAACCTGTCAAGATCCTTGGGATCGAGAACAACGGCCATTCTTTCCTGTGATTCGGAAATCGAAAGTTCCGTTCCGTCAAGACCCTCGTATTTCTTGGGCACAAGGTCGAGGTTAACCCTTAATCCGTCCGCAAGTTCGCCGATGGCTACGGATACGCCGCCCGCACCGAAGTCGTTACATTTCTTGATAAGAGCGGATACTTCTTCTCTTCTGAAAAGTCTTTGAATCTTTCTCTCCGTGGGGGGATTTCCTTTTTGAACTTCCGCACCGCAGGTTTCGATTGACTGAACCGTATGCACCTTGGAAGAGCCTGTTGCACCGCCGCAGCCATCACGGCCCGTACGTCCGCCGAGAAGTACGATTACGTCTCCGGGATCCGATGTTTCCCTGATAACGGCACGCCTGGGCGCAGCACCCATAACGGCACCGATTTCCATTCTTTTTGCAACATAGTTTGGATGGTAAATTTCTTTTACGAGACCGGTTGCAAGACCGATCTGGTTACCGTATGAAGAATAACCCGCAGCAGCACCGCGGACAAGTTTCTTTTGCGAAAGCTTACCCTTAAGAGTCTCGTTAACAGAAACCGTGGGATCTGCGGCACCGGTAACTCTCATTGCCTGATATACATATGTTCTTCCCGAAAGCGGATCTCTGATTGCACCGCCAAGACATGTGGCCGCACCGCCGAAAGGCTCGATTTCGGTAGGATGGTTATGTGTTTCGTTCTTGAAATTGATAAGCCATTCTTCGTTAACGACCTTACCGTCTTCGTATTCCACATCGATGGGAACAACGATGGAGCAGGCATTGATTTCATCGGATTTTTCCATATCCTCAAGTTTGCCGTCTTTTTTGAGTTTCTTCATGGCCATTAAAGCAAGGTCCATAAGACAGACGTATTTCTTCGAATTGTCGCCGTATACGTCTTTTCTGGTATCGAGATATTCCCTGTAAGTATCTTCGAGTACGCCGGAATAATCTCCCGCAAGGAATTTAACGTTCTCGAGTTCGGTTGAGAATGTAGTATGACGGCAGTGATCCGACCAGTATGTATCGAGAACCTTGATTTCGGTAAAGGAAGGATTTCTCTTTTCATCGTTTAAGAAATATTCTCTTATGAAACAAAAATCCTTGTAAGTCATCGCAAGTCCGAGAGAATCGTAAAGTTTTTTGAATTCGTCCTCGGGCATTGTCGTGAAGTTTTCGAAAATCGAAACATCGTCGGGTGTGGCAAAAACACTCTGGAGCGTTTCGGGTTTATTAACGGAAGCCTCTCTCGAATCAACGGGGTTGATGCAGTAGGCTTTTATTTTTTCAAGTTCGTCCCCTGAAACGTTTCCTTCGAGAACATATGTGATTGCTGTCTGAATTGTGGGATTTTCTTCGGCGTCCAAAAACTGTACGCACTGAACTGCCGAATCCGCTCTCTGGTCGTACTGACCGGGAAGATATTCCACGCTGAATACCCTGTCGGAAGGATTTACGTTTAAATCCTCAAGAAAATAATTGTCTACGGGAGGTTCCGAAAATACCGTGTTGCATGCCTTTTCAAAAACGGAATCGGAAATATTCTCAACATCGTAACGAATCAGATATCTGACCCTGCTTACCGAATTGATACCCAGATAACCTTTGATGTCATTGAAAAGCTCACGGGCTTTTACCGCATATTCCGGTTTCTTTTCAACATAAATTCTCTTAACTTGACTCATCTTAAACCTCCGTAGTTTATGATATATTATTTAGATTTTAATTGACGAATTGCCTAAAGAACCTTTGCCAAAAAGTTCTTTAATCTTTCGGATTTGGGATTTTCGAAGAATTCTTTTGCATCGTTTTCTTCTTCAATCTGACCGTCGGCCATAAAAATGACCCTGTTTGCTATTTCTTTTGCAAATGCTATTTCGTGAGTAACCACAACCATGGTCATGTTCTCTTTTGCAAGTTCTCTCATAACTTCCAAAACTTCGCCGACCATCTCGGGATCGAGCGCCGAAGTCGGTTCGTCGAAAAGCATGACATCGGGTTTCATGCATAAAGCTCTCACGATGGCGATACGCTGCTTCTGTCCGCCGGAGAGCTGGTTGGGATAGGCATTCGCCCTGTCGGAAAGACCCACTCTGTCCAAAAGAGCCATGGCTTCTTCTGTTGCTTCTTCTTTGGATTTGTTTTGAAGCTTAACGGGACCGAGTATGAGATTTTTCAACACGCTCATGTGGGGGAAAAGATTAAATTGCTGGAAAACCATTCCCATTTTCTGGCGGTGTTTGTTGATATCGGTTTTTTTGTCGGTAATATCCGTTCCGTCAAAAATAATATTTCCCGACGTGGGTTCTTCGAGTCTGTTAAGACAGCGCAAAAAAGTAGATTTGCCCGAACCGGAAGGTCCGACGATGAATATTACGTCGCCCTTGTAAATATCTATGGATACATTGTATAAAGCGTATAAATCCTCATATCGTTTAGAAAGATTTTCAACGCTTATCAAAAGTTTTTTATCGTTTCCGTTTTTATCGCTCACTGTTTCTCAGCCTCCTCTCCAAATTCTTAAGAAGGAATGAAAGAAGCATTACGATTGCCAGATAAATGGCCGCAACGGCCAAAAGCGGCATGAAGGGATGATAAGTCTGGCTTCTTATGATATCCCCGCCCTTTGTCAGATCTTCAAGTGCAATATAACCGGCTACGGAAGTTTCTTTCAAAAGAACGATAAATTCGTTTCCGAGCGCGGGAAGCACGTTTTTAAAAGCCTGAGGAATTATTATGTACCACATGGTCTCGATATAATTAAAACCAAGCGATCTTCCGGCTTCCATCTGACCGGGATCTATGGACATGATTCCGCTTCTTACTATCTCTGCCACGTACGCTCCGGAATTGATTCCGAACGCGATTATGGCGACAAAAATCTTGTCCACCCTGACAGATGCGAATATTACAAAATAAATAATCAAAAGCTGTACTACAACCGGTGTGCCCCTGATTACCGTGAGATAAACATTGGCCAGAAAATTACATATTACAAGCTTTCCGGTTTTCTCGTAAGTGGCACGGATTACCGCCACCACAAAGCCGATGGCTATTCCGATTAAAACGGCAAAGAGAGTTACCCTAAGAGTAACTCCCAAACCGTTTAAAATGAATTTCCATCTGTCTTCTTCTATGAAATTTTGTTTAAAATCCATTAAAAATGTCATAAAAGTTCCTAATTGTCGGCACTGATGTATTTGTTTACGATTTCATCAAGTTTGCCTGATTCTTTAAGCTTGGCTATCGCAGAATTTACTTCGTTGAGAAGTTCATCGTTTTCCTTTGCAACCGCAATGGCATATTCTTCCTCGGTAAAGGCTTCATCTACGATTTTGAGCTCGTCATTTTGCGAAACGTAAACCTTTGCGGGTTCGTTGTCGATAATAACGGCATCGATTTTGCCCTGAGTAAGCGCCTGAACTGCCTCAAATCCCTTGTTGTAACGCTCAAGTTTAACTTTTTCGATATCAGCGGCATAAACATCGCCTGTCGTGCCTGTCTGAACACCGATTGTTTTGCCTACAAGGTCGTCAGGTGATTTGATATCCGAATCTTCGGATACAATGATAACCTGAGTCGCTTTGGCATAGGGTGTGGAGAAATTGATGTTTTTAAGTCTGTCCTCCGTAATTGTAAGTCCTGCAACTCCCAAATCTGCTTTTCCCGTATATACAGAAGTGATAATCGAATCGAATCCCATATCCTCGATGACGAGTTTTCTTCCCATCTCGTCAGCAATTGCCTGGCAAATTTCAACGTCTATTCCTACTATTTTATCCCCTTGATGATACTCGTAAGGAGGAAACTCAGCGTTTGTCGCCATTACAAGTTCATCTGTTTTTGACGTACACGCTACAAGTGAAACCATCATGAGCACACTTGCAGCCAAGCATAATACTTTTTTCATGAAATCACCTCTCCGTCGATTAAATCGACATTCTAGTATCCCATACCTCCCATTCCGGCACCTGCGGGCATAGCGGGTGTGTCTTCTTTGATGTTTGCAACTGCACTTTCAGTGGTAAGGAATGTTGATGCAACGCTTGTTGCATTCTGAAGAGCGCTTCTTGTAACCTTTGAAGGATCAAGGATTCCTGCATCTACCATGTTGACATACTCTTCTTTTAACGCGTCAAAACCGAATCCCACTTCAGATTCGTACACTTTGTTGACGATTACGGAACCGTCAAGACCCGCATTTGTGGCAATGTGGAACAAAGGAGCCTTAAGTGCGGTAAGGACAATCTGTGCACCGGTCTTCTCATCACCTTCAAGAGTATCGGCAAGTTCCTTAACCTTCTTGGAAGCATGAATGTAAGCCGATCCGCCGCCTGCGATGATGCCTTCTTCAACTGCCGCCTTGGTAGCTGCCAAAGCATCTTCCATACGGAGTTTTGCTTCTTTCATTTCGGTTTCCGTTGCGGCACCTACTTTGATAACTGCCACGCCGCCTGCAAGCTTTGCAAGTCTTTCCTGAAGTTTTTCTTTGTCGAATTCCGATGTAGTGGTTTCGATTGCGGATTTGATCTGAGCCACTCTGGCCTGGATTTCAGCGGAATCTCCCGCACCGTCAACGATGATGGTGTTTTCCTTCTGAACCTTAACCGATTTGGCACGACCCATATCCTGAAGTGTTACTTCTTTTAAATCAAGACCGAGTTCTTCGCTGATTACCTGACCGCCTGTAAGGATTGCGATATCCTTAAGCATTTCCTTACGTCTGTCACCGTATCCGGGAGCCTTTACCGCTACAACATTGAATGTTCCGCGAAGTTTGTTGACGATAAGTGTTGTGAGAGCTTCACCTTCAATGTCCTCTGCGATGATAAGAAGTTTTGCACCGCTCTGAACGATTGTTTCGAGAACGGGAAGTATTTCCTGGATGTTGGAAATCTTCTTATCGGTGATAATAATGTAAGGGTTCTCAAGATCGGCTTCCATCTTTTCCATGTCCGTACACATGTAAGCCGAAAGATAACCTTTATCGAACTGCATACCCTCAACCAAGTCGAGTTCGGTCTGCATGGTCTTTGATTCCTCAATTGTGATAACGCCGTCGCCGGAAACTTTTTCCATGGCATCGGCTACCATTTCGCCAACCTTGTCATCTCCTGCGGAAATTGCGGCAACTCTTGCGATCTGCTCTTTTCCGTTAACTTTTGAAGACATGCTGTGAATTGCTTCAACCGCACATTCCGTAGCCTTCTTCATGCCTTTTCTTAAGATGATGGGGTTTGCGCCTGCCGCAAGGTTCTTCATGCCTGCATTGATCATTGCCTGAGCAAGTACCGTTGCGGTTGTTGTTCCGTCACCTGCAACATCGTTTGTCTTTGTTGCAACTTCTTTAACAAGCTGTGCGCCCATGTTTTCGAATGCATCTTCAAGTTCGATTTCCTTGGCGATTGTTACGCCGTCGTTTGTGATAAGGGGTGCACCGTATGATTTGTCGAGTACGACATTTCTTCCTTTGGGTCCGAGTGTTACTCTGACTGTATCTGCCAGCTGATTAACGCCGGCTTCAAGACTTGCGCGTGCTTCTGCGCCGTATTTAATATCTTTAGCCATTTTAACTAAAACCTCCTGATAAGTTTTTTATTCTACAACAGCAAGAATATCCGACTGCTTAACGATGATTACTTCCTCATCGTCAATCTTAACTTCGGTTCCCGAGTATTTGGAGTAGATTACCTGATCGCCGACTTTAACTTCCATTTTTACTTCTTTTCCGTCAGCAAGGATTCCGGGGCCTACCGCAATTACTTCAGCCTGCTGGGGCTTCTCTTTGCTTTGTCCGGGAAGAACGATGCCGGACTTTGTGGTCTCTTCCGCGATTAACTGCTTCAATACAACTCTGTCGCCTAATGGAACTAACTTCATAATTGTATCCTCCTTAAAATTTTTGACTAATTTATTCTACACTTTTTCCGTCTTTTTTCAAGACGAAAGGACTGTATTTGACCGTTTGACACAAAAAATCAACGTCCGAAAAAGACGTTTCTTTTTTGTTTTGTTTTAATCTGTTTCAAACCGTGATTTTTTATTTTTTTCAAAGTCCGCAACAGGCTTATATTATAGCAAATTTCAGTATTTGTGTAAATAGAGGAACTACCTCTTTTTGCGCCCTTTGAACAATGCCCAGACTATTGCCCCGATGAGCGCGAGACTGATGATTAAGCCGACAATCATGACGATTTCCATGGTTTTGTCGCCTTTTTCCTCTTTTTTCACCGTAACCTCTTCGACAACAACCGTTTCTTCGGGCTTAATTTCTTCTTCGACCTCTTCGATTACCTCTTCCTCTTTGACGGGAATGATTCTGTATACTTCCTCCCCGCAGTCCGAACATATGCCTTTTTCAAGGCCCTGTTTCTCATAAGTGGCTTCTTCGATCGTTTCCCAGCTTTGAATATTGTGATTTTTTAATGTGTAATTGGTTTTAAAAGCATATTCGCCACATTCCTTGCAGGTGTAGCCCGTAAAGCCGAACGATTCGCAATTGCCTTCGAAAACCTCTGAATCGTAACTGTTGCCTTCGCAATAATGGGGCTGAAGGTCTTTTGAATAATCTTTTATCTCGTTTCTGGTAAAATCCGATGAATTGCCGACATATTCGTATGTCCAGTTCATTACTTCGCCGATGAAATCCTTGCAATAAGCTCTTCTGTCGGTATTGTCCTCAAAAAACGTAATCATGCCTTCGACTCTGGTATTGTTGATGTAGCCCGCATAATTGTTCCCGAGGGGATAGAGGATATACATTCCCACCAAACCGCCGTCATGAACATAGCCGTGATCGGAATCGTATCCGTCGATTTTGATATAGCAGTGGTCGACATCGAGGAAACCCGCGCTGTATGCGCCGCCCATAAACTGTTCGTCCCTGTTTTCCCTGTCATGATCCACGCAAATCAAAGTCACATCGGCGCTTGTTTCTTTTATGCTTCCGTTTCCTCCGTAACCGACTATACCGCCGACACCGAACATTTTGGTTGCAACGTCAAGCCTCAAATATCCGACTATTTTACAGTTTTCGATATCGCTTCCTTCCGAAAATCCGGCTATCGAACCGATGAAGCATGGCTGATCGGTCTGAATCTGCACATCGACGCCCATAAGCGTAAGATTCTTTACCGAAGCGTTTTCAAGCACTCCGAAAAGACCCGCAAAGGAGGTGTCGTAGGTTTTGTAATTTCCGTCATATGTCGTTCTTGTCGAATCGGAAGTGCTTCTTACCGTAAGATTTAACAAAGCATGATTGTTGCCGTCGAAATTTCCGGTAAAATCAACGCTTTTCCATTCAATCCCCTTCATGTCTATATCGTTCATAAGGATATAGTCTCCCGAAGGGTCCTCGATTAATTTTTGCATGTCTTCGGCCGTATAAATCTTTGTTTCGTTTCCTTCGGCCGATACCTTTTCCCCTTTAATAAATATCAAAAACAGGAAAATAGAAAGAATCAGTTTTACGTAAGTCAGTGTTTTTTTCATTTGTCGAATCCCCTTTTATTTTCTGCGTCTCCTCTTTCTCTTTTTCTTTTTATTCGAAGATAATATGAAATATGCAGCAAAGAAACCGCTCATCAATACAGCAAGAACAATCGCAACGATGATGAATATTTCCATTCCCGAAAGGCCCTCGCCTTCTTCTTCCTTCTCATCCGTTATTTTATCGTTTTGTTCCTGTTCTTCTTTGGCTTTTCTTTCCTCTTCAAGTCTTTTCTCTTCTTCGATCCTCTTTTGTTCCTCTTCGAGTTTTTTCTGCTCTTCCTCAAGTCTTATTCTCTCCTCCTCGTCGTAGGAAGTAAGATTTTCGAAAAGATCGTTCTTGGCGACATCGGGACCGACGTTCGTTTTGTACAAACCGAATTTCGAAGCCGAATAGGGTCCGTAATCGTCAACCGAAAAATCGCACCACTGCTGCGTCTGATGGCAAAGGTATGCCTGTCTTGCAACGTCTATGGCTCTTTTTCCGTCAAAAGAAGTAAGGGGCGATCTCATATCCAGAACCGTGGGATCGTCCGAATACAGATGAACATAGAATTTGGGTGTATCCCATGTTCCGTAATCGGAAATGCTTTCCTCATCATATGAGGGATCAGCGGCAAGTTCTATGGCTTTAATCGTATTCTGAGCCATGAATATATGCTGTCCGTGTCCGTATTCGCCGTTTATCGCATCCTGCGTAACGACAACCTTGGGGTGAGTACGTCTTATGGCCCTGGTTTCAAACAAAGCCGCTTCGTCTTCGTTGATGGTTGCGGCAGCGCCCTCGTAAGTCGTTGAATATGCGTCGTTAAAACTGCCCATTATGGGATAATATTTTGCGCCCGCAAGCCAGAGACCGTTTAATTTTTCATGCTCTCTTATCGGCTCTCCGCCGTTCCAGTGCGTGGTAAAGAATACGAACTGAACTCTCAATCCCCTCTCAGCCTGATAAATCGGAGTAATTCCGCCAAGGAAGATCTGTTCGTCGTCCGAATGTGTCGAAAATGCAAGTATATCCGCTTCTTCGCATGTAGGTTCCCATTTTTGAACCCATACGGGAACATCGTCCGAATCAAAAGCCATAATGTCGCAGATTCTCATTTTGTTCAGACCGCGGATTACATTCTGGCTGCCGTCGGGAATAACTATCGAAAGTTCCTTCGTCTTTTGGGGAAGTTCGATATATTCGTGCAAAAATCCGTATTTTCCGTATGTATATGATTCGTCGCCGATTTTTAAGGTCCATTCGGGAACAATCGTATCCCATATAATATAAAGACCGTTCATTTCGGTTTCGCTCGAAACATTGATAAGCGTTCCTTCGTCAAGTTTTAAGTTCGTGGAATATCTTTCGTCATGCAAAACGGAAGTATCCCCTCCCGTAGAGAGGGTGATTGTCAAAGGAAGCGCATTTTTATAGTAGCATTTGCTGTCATAAAGATCGGTTCCTGCATTACGGTCGCTTTCCACGGAAGTGTCTATCGGAACTTTTATTGCTGCCACGGAATGAATGGGAATGAGCAAAACGGCAAGAAAAGCCATTGCTTTGCAGATGTATTTCTTCAAATATTTTTTATTCTTATTCATATATATTTCTCCGATTATTTTTCACCTAAATAAGATTAACCTTTATTGCGAAATATATCAAGTTTTAAAAAACATATTGACAACAAAAAAAATCTCTGTTATCTTAATGATATCAAAATGATATCAAATGATATCGACGTAACAAAAAAGAGTTGTTTTCAGGAGGAGATAATATGGACAACACTAAAAGTACAAATTACAACATCACGGAAAGAGAACTTCGTCCGGCTTCGGGAATACTGATGCTCTTTATAAATATTGTCGCCATGATTTTGGAAATCGTATTCTTCATCATCGGACTTGCATTGGTAGCATCGGAAACGGTTTTATGGATTGCAGGCATTCTGCTCATCGTCCTCTCGATTGTTTTCTTCGTTATATCATGCATCCTTTTCGGAGGATTAAAAACGGTTAAGCCCAACGAAGCAATGGTACTTACCCTCTTCGGTAAATATCACGGAACCATCAAAAAATCCGGATTTTTCCTTGTAAACCCTTTTGCAAGCGCATTCAATCCCGGACTCACAACCGTAACTCAGCCCAACGGACAGAGAATTACAGTAGGTTCGAAAACGGTATCCATGAAAGTTCGTACGCTTGACAACCAGCGCCAGAAGGTTAACGACATACTCGGTAACCCCCTCATTATCGGTGCGGTAGTTATCTGGAAAGTCGTAGATCCCACCAGAGCCGTGTTCTCGGTAGAAAATTACAACAGCTTCCTTTCAATCCAGTGCGACTCGACAATCAGAAACATTGCAAGACTTTATCCTTACGACGATATGGATGACAATGACGGCGTGGATGAAAAAACACTTCGCGGTTCGTCTCAGGAAATCGCCGACAGAATGAAGGAAGAACTTCAGTCAAGAGTTTCATCGGCAGGTCTTGAAATAATAGAAGTACGTATCACACACCTTTCCTACTCCGAAGAAATCGCAGCTGCAATGCTTCAGAGACAGCAGGCGGTTGCAATTATCGCGGCAAGAAAGAAAATCGTGGAAGGTGCGGTAAGCATGGTAGAAATGGCTATCGATCAGTTGGGTGAAAACGATATCGTTAAACTCGATGACGAAAGAAAAGCCCAGATGGTATCAAACCTCATGGTTGTTCTTTGCGGAAACAAGGAAGCTCAGCCCATAGTTAACAGCGGTTCGATTTACTAAAGCCCGGACGGTTACGGCAGAGGCTTCATTCGGAAAAAGGTGAAATTATGAGTAATTCGGAAAAAAAGACAACTGAAAATTCCGCTTCGGAAAAAAAGCAGATTTTGCTTCGCCTTTCTCCTACTTTGCATAACGAACTGGCTGCATGGGCAGAAGATGATTTCAGATCGATAAACGGTCAGATAGAATATCTTCTTACCGAAGCCGTAAAAAAGAGAAAAGGCAACAAACAGGATTAAATCAAAAAAGGTATCCGCAAAACGGATACCTTTTTTAATGTATGTTTTTTAATTATTCATCAAGTCCGAAACTGTCATGAATTGCATTTGCCGCTCTGTCGGCATCTTTTGCGTCGATAAGAACGGTTACTCTGATTTCGGATGTGGAAATCATCTTAATGTTGATGTGCTCGTTGTAGAGGCATTCAAACATCTTTGCGGCAACGCCGGGGTTTGACATCATGCCGGCACCTACGATGGATACCTTGCATACGTTCTTTTCCATTTCGATGTTCTGATATTTAAGTCTTGCCTTGTTGTCTTCGAGAACCTTGAGAGCGTCATCACCGAAGTTTCCGTCAACGGTAAAGGAAATATCTTTTGTATTGTCACGTCCTACGGACTGCAAAATCATATCAACGTTTACATTTGCCTTTGCAAGAGCATCAAATACTCTGAAAGCTGTACCGGGCTTGTCTTCAAGACCGATGATCGAAATTCTTTCGGCACTTTTATCTACGGCTACGCCGCTAACCAACATTTTTTCCACTTTAACATCCTCCTTAACGATTGTTCCTTCCTCATTTGTAAGGGATGAACGAACTACCAAAGTTACACCGTATTTCTTAGCCATTTCCACGGAACGGTTATGCAAAACCCCTGCGCCGAGAGTTGCAAGATCGAGCATTTCATCATAAGTGATCTCTTCAAGTTTTCTTGCCTTTTTAACGACTCTGGGATCGGCCGTGTATACACCGTCAACGTCCGTATAGATTTCACACTTGTCTGCACGAAGTGCGGCTGCTATTGCAACTGCGGTGGTGTCGGATCCGCCTCTTCCGAGTGTGGTATAATCGTCATATTTATTTACACCCTGAAAACCTGTGATGATTACAATCTTACGGCCTTCAAGTTCATGTGTGATTCTTTCCGTATCTATTCTTTTAAGTCTTGCGTTTCCGTAATTGGATGTGGTATGCATCGCAACCTGAAAAGCGTTTAAGCTTATCGCAGGTACTCCGAGATTGGCCATAGCCATTGCCATTAAAGAAACGCTGGTCTGTTCTCCCACGGTAAGGAGCATGTCAAGTTCTCTTCTGGATGGATTGGGATTGATATCTTTTGCTTTTTCAATGAGTTCGTCCGTCATCTTGCCCATAGCGGAAAGAATAACAACCACATCGTTTCCGGCATTGTAATCTTCGATACAACGGCGTGCTACGTTATAGATTCTTTCTTTGTTGGCAACAGATGTACCGCCAAATTTCTTAACGACTAACATTTTTTCCTCCTAAAAAATAAGAATGAATAACCCCAAAACATCATTATTTTAATGCGTGTCTTCTTATTTTTCAACAAAAAATCGAATTTTTTTACTCCTCGCTGAGAAGATGATTCAAAAGCGGGTATCCTTCGTCAAAAAAGTTTCCCGTTTCTTTGGCGAGTTTTTCGCTGTAAGCCTGGCATCCTTCCTCTTCCGTCGCGGAATCGTAAAGAAGGTAGGGAACGGCGTCCGATGTTGCGCTTCCGAGTCTTGCATACACGGGAAAATCAGGCATGATGAGGAGTCTGAATTCGACATCCCTGCCCTGCATTTCTTCCACGAGAGGACCGATCAAATACGCATCGATGCACTCCGTATCCAGAATCTTCTTTTCAACGCTCTTGGATTTTGAAGCTTCTTCGAGAGATTTTTCGTGAATAATCACAAAATCGAAGTCTTTATCGAAAAGAGCCGAAATTGCGGCATCCTTTTTGGCGGCATAATCCGCTTTGAGTGTTTCCGAAGAAACCTTGGCCTCGATGAATTCCATGTCGGTAAAAGCGGCGATTTTTTTCAAATCCCCGTCATCCGAAATAATTGCGGTTCTTTTTCCGGTTTTGGTATAGAAATCTTCGAAAAGATTTTTCGACTCTTCGTTGTCCAATTCTTTGGCAAGTGAATTATCGTATCCGAAAATCGCAAGATTGGCGTTTATCGCATCGGGATTGCATCCCTTGGGAATGGTATGAACCATGCCTATTTCGGAAACTCTTGCAAGGGTATCCATATGCGACGTTTTGGCTGCGGCAAGCGGAGTTTTTCCGTCAAGCTCGTCGAAAATTTCGTCAGATAGCCCTTCGCAAAGCACAACTACATACTTCATCAGTCTTATCCATCCTAAAAATCGTTAACCTACATATCCAAAATACGGATATAATTAATTATCGAATTCGAACAGATTTCCTTTGCTTTCAAAAACTTGTCTTCCGAAATTCTGTCGCTGACAAAACCGATTTCGTCCGAAACGGATTCAACAACAACTTTTTCTTTGATTCCCACGCTTTTGACAAGATTGTCAAACGCTTCCTTTTTTACACGTATGAAATAATTAAACACTTTCTTTGAGTCAT
Source organism: Lachnospiraceae bacterium (assembly GCA_017613435.1). Lineage (GTDB taxonomy): Bacteria > Bacillota > Clostridia > Lachnospirales > Lachnospiraceae > UBA3766. The sequence continues at coordinate 20,701 of JAGADU010000049.1, forward strand.
CGGCCATAACGGCTTCTTCGTCTTTCCACGTACATTCAATCGTCTTTCCTTTGTTGATTGAACAGTCGACGATGTCCGACACTATTGCGCTTGCCGTAGCAAGTTTGCCGGCGCCCTGACCGTAGAAAAGTGTATCCCCTAACATGTTTCCTCTGACCATTACGGCATTGAACACGCCTCTGACCGCATATAAAGGACTCTTGTCGCTTACCATGAAAGGAGCAACCAAAGCCATGCATTCTCCGTCAAGATTGCGGCTTAATCCGAGAAGTTTTACGGATGCGCCCATTTTCTTGGCATATTCAAAATCAACCTTATTGATATTCGTAATGCCTTCAGTCGTTATATTCTGATAATGAACCGTCTTTCCCATGGAAAGCGATGTCAAAATGGCAATCTTTCTGCATGCATCATATCCGCATACATCGGCTTCGGGATTTTTCTCGGCATATCCTTTGGACTGCGCTTCCTTTAAAACATCATCGTAATCGCAGCCTTCTTCATCCATTTTCGTAAGCATGAAGTTGGTTGTACCGTTCAAAATACCCGTAATGCCTTCTATACGTTCAGCCCTGAAACTCGTGTTTAAAGGACGAAGGATGGGAATACCTCCTCCGACGCTGGCTTCGAAAAGATATGAGCAGTTCTTCTCTTTTGCGATCTTCAAAAGTTCAACGCCGTGCTCGGCAACAACAGCCTTGTTTGACGTAACAACGCTTTTGCCGTTTAAAAGAGCCTCCTTCGTGTATTTATAAGCAAGATCGATACCTCCCAAGGCTTCTACAACAATATCAACCTCGGGATCGTCGACAATAATCTTATAATCCTTGATTAACAAATCCTCATGAGGGTCTCCCGGAAAATCTCTCAAATCAAGAATATACTTGACACAGACCTCATCTTTTGATGCGGCATCGACTTCCTTTTTGTTTTTATCGATTATTTCAACGACACCGCTTCCTACGGTACCGTGTCCCATTACTGCAACATGTATCATATGCAAGTCTCCTGTATAACTTCCCTATTATCGCATAAAACAACAAGTTATTATATCATTATTGTATTTTATTTACAAGTTCACCGTAAAAAGAGATTTAACGCATCAATTTGACTCTTTATTTAAGCATTGATAAAATATAAATGTTTTAAAATCAACCCATTCGGAGGTTTTATGAAAGAAAAACTCTATACAATACCCATGAACGATGCCGTAAACGCAGCTGACGAATGCCCTTTCTGTTTTGTGGAAAGAGATGTCGAGCAGGATCTTTTGGATTTGGTTTTGGGCTCCGGCTCCTCATATATGGAAGCCGACATGCGCGAAAAAACCGACAAAGCGGGCTTTTGCAGAGCTCATTTCAAAAAAATGTTTGACTACGGCAATACGCTCGGAAACGCATGGATTTTAAAAACCCATTATATGGAAACCAGAAGACAGCTTCAGGATGCGACCTCTTCCTATAAGCCCGGCAAAACATCGATGATGGCTAAATTTTCCAAATCCTCGAAAGCGGAAATGAAGAATTCCGTTGCCGCATGGGTCAAAACAAGGGAAGAATCCTGCTATATATGCAATTCTTTTAATGAAATGTACGAAAGATATCTCGATACCTTTTTTGTAATGTACAAGAAGGACGCTGAATTCGTCGAAAAGATAAAAAATTCAAAAGGTTTCTGCCTGACTCATTTCGGAGATTTGTGCGAAGCGGCCGAAACAAGGCTTAACGACAAGCAAAAGGAAGAATTCTTCAATATGCTCTTCCCTCTCATGCAAAACAATATGGCACGCCTTCAGGAAGACGTTTCGTGGCTTATCGAAAAATACGATTACCGAAACAAGGATGCCGACTGGAAAAATTCGAAGGATGCGATTCAGCGCGGAATGCAGAAATTAAAAGGCGGATACCCCGCGGATCCCGTTTATCAGCAAAAGAAATAAAATCATTAACATACATAAAAAAGCCCCTGCCGAAGCAGAGGCTTTTGTTTTTGTTATTATCTGTCCCATTTGTCGCAAAGCGAATTGATCTGGTCCGCAAATTTCGCAAGGTCTTTGTTTGCGCCGCCCTGATTTCTTTCGATAACCTGAAGCAGTCTGTTTCCTGCCGCGAGGAGTCTTGCAAACACTTCGGTAACTCTCTTTGCGGGATCTTTCTTTTCGACGGGTTTCGGATATGCTTCGTATTCGATTTCGTCGGCCATCAGATCGTATACCGTGCCGCTGAAAGGAGCATATGTATCAAAACCGTATTCGTCTTTTAAACAGTCCGCAAAAATATTGCATACGGAATCTTCGCCGTGAACTATGAATACTTTGGCGGGTTTCTTTCTGAATGCGCTTACCCATTCGATGAGGCCGCCCTTATCGGCGTGTCCGCTCATGCCTGCGAGCACTTCGATATGCGCATTGACTTCAATGGGTTCGCCGAATAATTTGACTTCGTCCACTCCGTCGACAAGAATTCTTCCGAGCGTTCCTACGGCCTGATAACCCACGAAAAGAATCGTACATTCTTCTCTCCAAAGATTGTGTTTTAAATGGTGTCTTATACGACCCGCTTCACACATACCCGATGCCGAAATAATTACCTTGGGTTCGGAATCGAAGTTTATTTCCTTGGATTCGTCCGATGTAATCGTAAGATTAAGACCCGGGAAAAGAAGGGGATTGATTCCCTGTCTTACAAGTTCCATCGCCTGCTCGGAAAAGCAGTTGTAAATATTCTTCTGGAATACTTCCGTTGCTTCCACCGCAAGGGGCGAATCCACATATACTTTGAAATCATCATGTCCTTTGATAAGTTCTTCCGCTTTAATCTGTCTCAGAAAATAAAGCATTTCCTGCGTTCTGCCGACCGCAAAAGAAGGAATTACCACATTTCCGCCGCGATCGAACGTCTTTTGAATAATATCGGCAAGTTCGAGCACGTAATCGGGTCTGTCTTTCGCATGATATCTGTCGCCGTATGTCGATTCCATTACGACATAATCGGCTTCTTCGGTGAACGAAGGATCTTTCAAAATCGGATCGTTGACATTTCCGAGGTCTCCGGAAAATACAATCTTTCTTGTTTCTTCTTCCTCGGTAATCCAGATTTCGATACTCGACGAACCGAGCAAATGTCCTACATCAGTAAATCTGAACTGTATGCCCTCGCAAAGATCGTATTGGGCATTGTATGCAAAAGGAAGGATTTTACGGATTATTCCTTCCGCGTCTTCCATCGTGTAAAGAGGTTTTACGTCAAAATCCTTTGCGCCTCTTTTGGCTTTTCTGCTCTTCCATTCAGCTTCCTGCATCTGAATGTGCGCGCAGTCTCGAAGCATTATGCTGCAAAGGTCCCTTGTGGCTTCGGTGGCAATAACCTTGCCCTTGAATCCTTTGGAATATAAAAGAGGCAGAAGTCCCGTATGGTCAATATGTGCATGAGTAAGAAAAACATAATCGATGTCACTCTCAGCACAAGGGAGTTCGGCATTTTCGTAAACGTTAATACCCTGCTCCATACCATAGTCAACCAGAATCCACTTTCCGCATGCTTCCAGGCAATGACAGCTTCCGGTTACCTCGTGATCCGCCCCGATAAAATGAAGTTTCATATTAAATTTTGCCCCCTTCGATACCTGAAGTAAAATTACCTCACATCATATCTTATTTTATCATTTTCCCACTATTTTTTCAACGAAACATTCTATAAAAAACCTGTTAAAAAACCGTAATTTTCTTTTATGCTTTAAGTACAAAATCAACCGGAACGTCATTCGCTTCATGCATGACATCTTTTATGAAACATTCTCTGAAACAAACTCCTGCTTTTAAAAAAACGCAATCTTTTTTTTCCTCGAAAAATCTGTCGTAAAAACCTTTTCCGTAGCCTATTCTGTAACCCGATTCGTCGAATGCCACACCCGGAACGGCAATAAGGATTTTTTTATCCTTCGAATATTCGAAAGCCTTGCATGATCCGTTCGGTTCCATCACGTCGAAACTGCCTTTTTCAAGTTTGTTCAAATCGTCGACTTCGTAAAAATCCATCGAGCCGTTTTGGCATTTCGGAAAACAAAACGGTATTCCCCCGCATGCTTCAAAAACCCCGAGAACATCGGTTTCATATTCTTTGGGAGCATAAAGGAATACCGAATCGAAATCGTTTTCTTCAATCAGTCCGATAAGTTTTTTCGCAATCATGTCCGACTGTTCTTTTCTTGACTCTTCGCTTATGTTTTTTCTTATTTCAATATATTTTTTTCTTAATTCTTTTTTATCCATATCCGTTTTCGATTAAATAATTTACATTATCTGTGCCGAATCAAGCACGATTGTAAATGGGCCGTCGTTTAAAAGTTCAACCTTCATGTCGGCTCCGAATATTCCTTTTTCGACCTTTTTGCCGCTCTTTTCGCATTCACCGATTATGTATTCGTACATTGCGTTTGCCATATCGGGCGCACCCGCATCCGTGAATGAAGGTCTGTTGCCTTTTTTGCAGTCGGCATAAAGCGTAAACTGCGAAATCAAAAGGAGTTCTCCTCCCACATCTTCAAGCGATAAATTTGTTTTGCCGTTTTCGTCTTCAAATATTCTTAAACCAAGCATTTTCTTGATCATTTTGTCGGCAATTTCCTTTGTGTCGCTTCCGCTTATGCCGATAAGTACAAGAAATCCCTTATCGATTTTACCTACCGTTTTTTGTTCGACGACAACACTCGCTTTTGTAACTCTTTGAATTACGAATTTCATTTTGTTTTCCTCTTAATTTACAATACGGCGATAACTATGCCCGTGATGATGATTGCGGCGCATACGAGCTTGTATCCGATGTTTTTCTCTTTGAATATCAATTTGCCCGCAAGAATGGTTACAATGCAGCAGCTTTGCTTTACGAGCGTCATGACGGTAACTCTCGACTCAGGCATGCCGTTTGCTATAAACAAAGCCTTGTCACCTATTACAAACATAATCGCGAGTATCCATATCCAATAGTTTTTAATCGCGCTCTTTATGCGGATTTTTTCTTTCGTGGCGATTATATATATTATATAATACAACACCAGAAACAGCATATACCAAAACTGTAATTGCGTGCTCGTAACATGTTTGGTGAGTATTTTATCCATTACGCCGGAAATCGCGTTAAAAAGACAGGAAATCATCGTGAAGCATACTATCTTAAAGCTTACCTTCTCGTCTTTTAAATTCTTTCTTCTCTCACACAAAAGAACGCCTATGCAGACAAGAATAGAACCGATTATCGTCGTCGGAGTCATTTCTTCGTGAAGAATTATGATTCCGAGTCCCGAAGCGAATACGACGCGCGAGAGATCTATGACGCCGTAGAGGCTTACCGGCATCTGTTTGATTGCCTTAAAAGACAAAATCCACGCCACGAATATCACAAACGATTTTAACGCTATCGGAAGAAGATAAAGATAATTCACCTCGAGGGCGTTTTTGATTCCGGGAAGCACAAACGCGAACGAAAGAAGCGTATATATTATCAATACTTCTATAACGGTATTCTTTTCAAGCGATTTCTTCTTTACTATTTCTCTCCCGCCTTTAAGGAGTCCGTAAAGAAGTACAAGCAAAATCCACCACATTTTGATTTCCTTTTGATTATATGTCGGGTAAAAATATTTATGCCGGGCATAAAAAAAGAGGGTCAAATTCTTGACCCCCCTTATTATATTGTTTTATTCTTCGCCCTCGTCTTCGAGATCGGTATCGTTAACATCGATGGGCTTGTCTTCTTTATCCTCGCCCCAGATTCTCATGTTAAGCTCTTTATCCTTCTTTTCGACAAGATCGAGTACCGCTTTTGCCTTAGCCTGTTCTGCGCTGGCTTTTTCCTCGTCCTTGATGAGAAGTTCGAGGTTGGCGGAAATGATATCGATATTGTTCTTGAATTCCTGAACAAGTTCCGCGGTCTTATCGATTGCAACCTTTGTTATTTCTTCGATATACGAATCGAACTGAACCTTGGTTGTATTTGCGAACATCGTTTCAACGTCGTTCTTGTAGGACTTTTTATCATTTGTGGAGAAGATGAAAATCGCCTTCTGCTTGTTGATATATTCATCCATCTTCAAAGCCTTAAGACTTGAAGGAGGAACCTGCGTGTCCGCAACGTTCGTAATTCTCTTGATAATCTCTTCGTCGATTCCCTTGTAACCGGAAATCTTCTTGATGATGATACCCTTGAGTTCGTCAATCTGCTGAATGAGAATTCTTCCGCGGTTGTTTTTGTAATTATCGTCGATTTCCTGAAGGTATCTGTTAAGTTCGTTTCTGATGATGTTGTTCTTCTCTTCGAATACTTCGGGACGGAGAGCAATCCATTTCATCTTGTCAGCAATCTTACCCGCCTGAATCTGACGGTTACCCATTACCGTGTAGAGCTGGTTGATATCGTCAATCTGGAATACCATGTTTTCGGTAGTCATGTTCTGAAGGTAATCGGCATATGCTTCGTCGATATCCTTAACCATGCTTGTCTTCATGGTGTTGATGTTTCTTTCGATTTCTTCTTTCGAAAGTCTTGCCTGATTTTCGATTACTTCGTAGTCTTCACGGATAAAATCAACGACGCTCTTGATGCCGTCGTAAAGACCTTTGGCCTTAACGGCGAGTGCGTATTTCTGGCCGTACTGGATGATTTCTTTTTCAATCGCATACATACCGGAGTTGACGTAGATTCTGTGGAGAATCGGATAAAGACTGGAGTCTTCGGGATTCTGACATTTCTTTAATTCGTCGATACAATCCTTAATCAAAGCTTTTGTTTCGTTGTCGGAACGCGCAAGCTTGTCAAGTTTGAAATACATACCGGTATCTACATCGACTTTTATATTGTCCACTCTGAAAGGATCGTCAACGGGATCGTTGTTGATCTCATTCTTGTGATTGGCAAGCCATCTTCTTTCATCTTCGGTATCAACGTTGTTTCCGATGGCCTTTGCGATATATGCGGCCTTCGAAGATACGAAGAAGAGTCTTTCTTTCGAAAGGTCGATCTGCTGTGCCTCTTCGTTGTAAATCTTGTCGGTTTCCTTAAGAGTAACTTCGACTTTCTTTTTCTTCAAAAGCTGAAGATCCGTAAGGGATTTGGTATCGGCCTGGTTGATTACGTGAAGCGATCTCGTAAGGTCGATGGTTGTTGCCTCGTTTTCTCTGTTGCTTGAATTGATCAGGTTGTAGAGAATCGAGTTTCCGGTACCTTCCATCTTGGTCGGCTCGTAAAGAACAATCAAAATCGAGTTGGTCTGCTGAGCAAGCGCCTTCTGAAGTACGAGAAGGTGTTCGTTGGAATTGGAGTCCGTACCGGGTGTATCGTAAAACGTAAAGTTGATGTTTTCGTCAAGCGGGATGGGGAAACTTACTTCGATGATTCCGTCGATGTATTCCTCATTCTCGTCCGTTCCCGAATTGGGAATGTCGTTTAATTTTTTAAGAACCTGATAAAGCTGTTCATGCTGCTGAAGTCTGAACATGAGCGCGGAGTTTACTTCGGAATTGATCTTTTCCTGAGTAATCTCGCATTCTCCGTCCGCATGGAAAGCAAATCTCTTCTTTTCCGCATCCCATACGATATTGGCAATTACGGAATTGTCGGAATCGCCTCTTTTGATAACGAACGAAACCGAAGGCTCTTTGGAGTTCTTTATTCTGAACATCTTTGCCGTTTCGGAGTTGATACTCTCGGGAAGGATTCTCTTTCCGATAAGCGCATTGATAAATGTGGACTTACCCGAAGAATATGTACCTACAAGGCAAAGGTTTACATCCGAATTGTTAAGTTTTGCTTTTTTGGATTCGAATTCCGTCTTTCTTTCGACAAAAGATTTTCTGATATCGGAATTTTGAAGTTCGGTATCGAATGTCGAAAGCGTTTCGTCACAGAAGTCCGCGATTGCAGTATAAATGTCCGTAACGGAAGGAAGTTCGATAAACTGCTTTACCTTAAATCTGTCCTCCGAAACGGATTTGTTGTATTCTCTGACTTTCTTTACGAAGTCATCATAGTCAACCTTGGTACCCTTGAATACAAGGTTAACGTTATCTCTTAAGAATTGTTCCCAAATATCATCAAAGAATTTATTTCCGTGATTCTGAAGCAAGAATTCGCCGTTGTCGGGCCCGTACTGATTGAGCCAGGGGCACATGGCATAAGGAATCTCCACGAATTCGCCTTTTGCCTTGGCCAGAAAACGAATCTCCTTCTTAACAGGATGATACATTATCATTAATTCTTTCATGAATGCCTCCCCAAAATGTCAGTTTGGGTGAATCTTCCATAAAACCCACACCATTATTTATTATATACTTTATAGTGTCAAAAATCAAACTTTATTATTAAGTTAACCCCTTTTTTTCTGACACTTTTTGACCGAAAAAGATTATTGTATATTTTCTATCTGCCAGTCTATTTCCCCAAGTCCGTTTTCCCTTAAAAAATCATTGGCTTTTTTGAAGTGTCCGCAGCCGAAAAATCCCCTGTATGCCGACAGCGGCGAAGGATGGGGCGCGGTAAGAATCAGATGTTTCGGATTGTTTAAAAGCTCTTTTTTGGAAATCGCCGATTTGCCCCATAACATGAATACCATGGGCCGGTCCTGTTCATTAAGGATTTTTATTGTCGCATCGGTGAATTTTTCCCATCCGATACCCTGATGGGACTGAGGATTGTGAGCCCTTACGGTAAGTACGGCATTTAAAAGAAAAACGCCCTGAGAAGCCCATTTTTCCAAAAAACCGTTGTCCGGAACAAAGCAGCCGAGTTCGCTGTGCAATTCCTCGTAGATGTTTTTCAGGGACGGAGGAATGTCTATGCCTTTTTGCACCGAAAAACAAAGGCCGTGCGCCTGTCCGACATCGTGATAGGGATCCTGACCCAAAATAACGACTTTGACATCGTCAAGAGGCGTAAGGTGATACGCGTTGAATATGTCCTGCTTGGGCGGAAAAACGGTATAATGCCTGTATTCTTCAATCAGCTTTTTGTATAAATTTATATAATATTCTTTGTCAAATTCCGGTTTTAGGGCTTTTTCCCACTCTCCCTGAATAGGCGGCATTTTTATAACCTCACGGGTATTCCTTCGTTAGCCAGGTATTTCTTGACTTCTCTGATTTCCAGTTCCTTGAAATGAAAAAGACTTGCAGCGAGTGCGGCATCCGCCTTTCCGTCGGTGAGAGCCTCCTTGAAATGCTCCATCGTTCCGGCTCCGCCTGATGCGATTACGGGTACGGATACCCTTTCGGCAATCGTTCTTGTAAGTTCGATATCGTATCCGTTCTTGGTTCCGTCGCAGTCCATGCTGGTCAAAAGAATCTCTCCGGCACCGAGTTCGCAGGCTTTTTGAGCCCATTCGACGGCATCGATGCCCATATCGACTCTTCCGCCGTTTTTATAAATGTTCCAGCCGCTTCCGTCAGCTCTTTTCTTGGCGTCTATGGCGACAACCACACATTGCGAACCGAATTTGTCGGCAGCCCTCGCTATAAGTGTCGGATCCATGATCGCCGCAGAATTGACGGCCACCTTGTCGGCACCCTCTCTTAAAATCTTTTTGAAATCATCGACGCTTCTTATGCCTCCGCCGACGGTAAAAGGAATGAAAACGCTTTCGGCAACGGCTCTTACCATGTCAACGACGGTATCTCTTGCATCGCAGCTTGCCGTAATATCCAAAAACACAAGCTCGTCCGCACCTGCCTTGTCATAGGCGAGCGCACATTCGACGGGATCTCCGGCATCTATTAAATTAACAAAATTAACTCCTTTAACCACGCGTCCGGCATTAACGTCAAGACACGGGATAATTCTTTTAGTATGCATTTATGCCTCCAGGAAATTGTTCAGTATTTTCATGCCCACCGAAGAACTTTTTTCGGGATGAAACTGCGTGGCGTAAATATTTCCCCATTCAACGGCAGCTTCGATTGTGGCACCGTATTCGCATGTTGCGGCCACTATATTCTTGTCCTGGGCTTCAAGGTAATACGAATGGACAAAATATACAAAACTTCCTTTAACCACCTTGTCAAAAAGAATGCTCTTTTTTGGGAAATACAAAGAATTCCAGCCCATATGCGGAATCTTTCTGTCGTCTCCCTCGGGAATACGGACGATTTTGCCCTTTAACAGGCCCAGTCCCTCGACTCCGGGGTTTTCCTCGCTCGATTCGAAAAGAAGCTGTAATCCGAGGCATATTCCGAGTAACGGTTTACCGTTATCCAGCACGAGTTCCTTTATGACTTCGGTAAGCCCGTATTCGTTTAATTTGTCCATTGCATCCTTAAATGCGCCGACTCCCGGAAGAATCAGTTTGTCGGCTTTTTTAAGCACTTCTTTGTCTCTTGTGATAACGCAGTCGTATCCGAGTTTCAAAACTGCTTTCTCGACGCTTTTTATATTTCCGGCATCGTAATCAATTATTGCAATCATTTAAGCCTCCTACCGGTTTATGAGTTTTTCTTCGGGAAGAAGATCTTCAAGTTCGGCTTCTTTTGTCTCTTCGTTTTCTTCGACGTCAAAAGCCTCATTCGTATCTTCTTTAATCGCTTCGGGGGTATTTTCCCTGTAATCCCTGCCCGCAATTATATTTTCAACCGCTATGGTGTAATATACCGGTTTCATTTCGCATACAATCGCTATATCGTCGCGTGACAAGCCGTATTTGTCTTTTATCTTTTTTACGACCTTATCCTTAAATACGTCGACCTCTTCGGTAATATTCAAATCCTTCGCAACGGGATATATTTCTTCCGCTTCCGAATAAGCCGCAAAAAGGGAATCGAGGCATTTTGTATCGTCACCGGAAATCTCGTACGCATCCGCCTTTTCAAGGAAGAGTTCGAGCCTGAACAAAAGCGACGATTTGCGATAAATCAATTCGTCGGATTTGTTTAATTTCAATCCGTAGAGTTTGTTGCTTGCGGTTTCGTAATCGCCCTCGTAATAAGCAATCGCAGCTTCTTTTCTCGCTATGAGTTTGGGTCCCGCAACTGCCGCAAGAAGAACTATCGCAAGCACGGTTACGCAAAAGAACATGCTGACAACGATACCCGGCTTTTTGATTCCGGATTTTGTTTCTTCCTCTTCTTCGACTTTCTTTTCTTTTTTGGGTTTCGAAGCCTTTGCGGGTTTCTTGTCTTTTTTGTCTTTTTTCTTCTTCTTTTTGGCTTTCTTGTCTTCTTCTTCGAGTTCGGCTTCTATTGCGGCATTTTCGTCGGCAGGTGTGCTTCCCTTGCCCTTGCCTTTTCCTTTGCCTTTTTTGTCTTTTTTCTTTTTGCCTTTGGCTTCTTCGCCTTCGGCCTTTTCGGTTCCTTCGCCTTCTTCGGCTTCTTCGTCGCCTTCATCAAAAATAAAGCCTAAAAGTCCGGCAAAGAATCCCTTCTTTTCATTCGTGTCCTTATTTTCAAATTCAAGGTCTTCGCCTTCGCTTCCTTCTTCTGTTTCCGCTTCGGCTTCGCCCTTGGCTTTTTTCTTCTTTTTCTTCTTTGCTTTCTTTTCTTTTTTGCCTTCTTCTGTCTCTTCCTTCGAATCGTCGTCAAACATTCCTTCCGATTCGGAATTATCAACGTTGTCGAGTCCTTCGATCATGGATAAAAGATCGTCGTTTACGGCTTCGTTGTTGTCGGACTTTTTCAGAATATCGTTTATTTCGTCAACGTCGGCATCCTGACCTTCGATTATTTCGGCATTGCTGTTCCCGTCTTCTTCCCTGGCTTTGTTTTCAACTTCGGCCAAAAGATCCTCTACATTTTCGAGAGTACTCAAAAAATCATCATCCGAAAGGTTTTGATCAGAGCCGGAATCATCCGAAGCGGATATTTCTTCCGAAGGTTCAATTCCTGTTTCTTCGGTATCTTCGTTTTCCCGGGCTTCTTCCAAAAGAGCTTCTTCCGCAGCCTCGGGGTTTTCCTCGTATTTGGCTATTCTGTCTTCAAGCTCTTTTGCACTCTTGTTTCTCTCGGGATGAACATCGGAAATGTCGGAAAGAATGGCATCGATTTCATCCATGTCAAGAACTTCTTCCGTGGGAAATTCCTCGTCAGATGAAGGGAATTCTTCCAAAAGGCCGAGGGAATCAATCTCGTCTATATTAATAAATTCTTCGCGATTGCCTGCGCCAAACTCCGATAACGTTTCGTCCGAGTCCTCGGACTCGGATACGCCCGGGATTTCATCGCCCAAATTGAATTCTTCCATCATTTTGGCAATTTCGTCTTCGATTGCGTCTTCGTTTTCGGGTTTGTCGAAAATCTCTTCGTCAGAAGCCATCCGATATCTCCTTTAATGAATCAAATAATATCTAAAACAGCCGAGAATTAATCTCGGCTGATTCTTATCGGTTAACCAATGCATCCACTTCTCTTACCAGATTTCCTATCTCAGGTTTCGAAAGCTGTGCATCCGCTCCGAGCGCTTCACCTTTCTTTCTCATTTCCTCATTGATGAGAGAGGAAAAGATAACTACGGGAAGGGTTTTGAGCTTGCTGTCGTCCTTAATAAGTTTCAACAGCCTGAATCCGTCCATTCTGGGCATCTCGATATCCGTAATCACCAATTGACAGACTTCGTTGATTATTCCTTTTTGCTGTGCATCGCAAATTATGTCCCACGCTTCCTGTCCGTCGTCGCAAGACATTACATTGGTATATCCGGCTTTTATCAGAGATTCTTTTACGAGTTTCTTCAAAAGAGCCGAATCCTCGGCGAAAACAATCGGAATATCGTTTCTTCTTCTTTCGCCGAGTTCTTCGATTTCGGAGAATTTAATACCGGTTTCGGGATTGATGTCCGAAACGATTTTCTCGAAATCAAGGATTACTATCAGTTTTCCGTTTATATTAACGATTCCCGTGGAAATGCCGTCGTTCGTATTTGACAATGTTGTTTCGGGCTTCATGATCTGAGTCCACGAAACTCTGTGAATACCGATTACGTTTTCAACATGGAATGCCACGTCAAGTTTGTTGAAATTCGTAATGATGAAAAGACCGCCGGGTTTTCCTTCCCCGAGCTGCAGGCAGTTTGAAAGATCTACCGCCGTAATCATGGTATCTCTCGGCATAAAAATACCTTCGATACTCGGATGTGAATTGGGAATAGGCGTAACTTCCTGATAATTGATAATTTCTCTTATCTTGGCAACATTAATCCCGTACGAATTGCCCGCTATGGTAAATTCGAGAACTTCAAGTTCATTAGTTCCGCTTTCCATAAGAATCTTGCTTTCCATAACCCCTCTCCTCATACATATATTGCGACCGTTCGGCCGTTTTACGCGTATAAAAAAAATACACATGATTATTATAACATAATCATGTGTAAAACAACAGTAAAAATAAAAATCGGAGTGACAAGATTTGAACTTGCGACCTCTGCCTCCCTAAGACAGCGCTCTAGCCAAACTGAGCCACACCCCGATATGCGGTTTTTCAACTCGCAACGACTATTATATCCAAA
>JAGADU010000050.1 GCA_017613435.1 Lachnospiraceae bacterium
GTCAGGAAGGTCAGGGCAGTCAGGAAGGCCAGGGCAGTCAGGAAGGCCAGGGCAGTCAGGAAGGTCAGGGCGGTCAGGAAGGTCAGGGCGGCCAGGGCGGACAGCAGGGCCAGGGCGGTCAGGAAGGCCAGGGCGGACAGCAGGGCCAGGGCGGCCAGGGCGGACAGCAGGGTCAGGGCGGCCAGAGCGGTCAGCAGGGCCAGGGCGGTCTGCAGGGTCAGGGCGGCCAGGGCGGCGGCGGATGGGATACCGGTTCCAAGACAGGAAAAGAAAAGAATCTGGATCTTGACGGAAACGAAACCCTTATGATTCCCAAAAACCTCGATCCCAATCAAAGCATTACCGGACAGGCAAACAAAGACGGACAGTCGAAGATGTCACAGTCACCCAATGCATATGTATGGTCCGGCGAAAAGAAGAATTACAATCAGGTTGTCGGCGATTATACAAAAAAAGCCTATGACAATATGAACCAGAGTTCCATTCCCGAAACGATGAAGGACATGGTTAAGGATTATTTCTCAAATTTAAATTAATACATTTGAAAGGAAAACAAAATGAACGCAAGCGAACAGGAATTGAAGGTAATGATTGCCAAAATGAATGAAGCCGAAGCCGAAATCGGCAAGGCAATCATAGGTCAAAAAGAAGTAATAAGACAGGTTCTTCTGTCTTTGATCTCAGGCGGTAACGTTCTTCTTGAAGGCGTTCCGGGACTCGGGAAAACACAGCTTGTCAAAGCTTTATCGCAGGTTTGCGATTTGGAGTTTTCGAGAATACAGTTTACTCCGGACCTTATGCCTGCGGATGTTACCGGTACAGACATCATAGTAAAGAAAGAAGGAAGAAACGAATTCGAATTCCAGGCAGGACCGATTTTTGCAAACCTTCTTCTTGCCGATGAAATTAACCGTGCCACACCCAAGACTCAGTCGGCACTTCTTGAGGCCATGCAGGAACATACCGTAACGGTCGGCAACAATACATATCCTTTGCCCGAACCTTTTATGGTACTTGCGACACAAAACCCCATAGAAAACGAAGGTACATATCCCCTTCCCGAAGCACAGCTCGACCGTTTCCTCTTTAAGATTCAGGTCGATTTTCCCACGTTTGCGGAACTTAAGAAAATCATGGATATTACCGTTACCAACAATCAGGTTGAATTAAGACCCGTATTAAGCGGTGACGACATCATGAATATAAGACAGTATGTCAATGATATTCCGATGGCAGAAGAAGTAGAAGCTTTTGCCCTTCGTCTTGTAATAGGAACTCATCCCGAAGTTCCCGGCGCAAACGAAATCGCAAAAAAGTACATCGCATGCGGTGCGTCTCCGAGAGCGGCACAGGCAATCTTCAGAACCGCAAAGGCAAAAGCTTTGCTTGAAGGCAGATACAATGTATCGTTTGCGGATGTTGAAAGCGTTGCGCTTCCCGCACTTCGCCACAGAGTAATCCTTTCGTTTGAAGCTTTGGCAGAAGGCATTACAACGGATCAGATTGTTAAGAAGGTTATTTCCGGAATTCCCAAGGAATAAACAAGATGGAACAGATATTTAATACTGAATTCTATGAAAAACTTCATACATTGAGAATGAGCATTGCGCTGACCATGGCTAGCGGTCAGGCCGGCGGAAGAAAGAGTAATTCCAAAGGTAACAGCGTTGAATTTTCGGATTTCAGGGAATATATGCTCGGTGATGACATCCGAAGGATTGACTGGAATGCCTACGGACGTTTCGACAAACTATTCGTAAAACTTTTCATGGAAGAAAAGGAGGGCGTATTCCAGGTATTCATCGACTGCAGCGAATCAATGAAATTCGGCGAAAAATCAAAGGAAGTCTGCGCAAAAAGAATTGCCGGAGCGTTAAGCTACATAGTTCTTGAAAACGGTGACAGGCTTTATATAAACACATTGAAAGATTCGCATGTTGTTACCGCGGGCAGTTATTCCGGAATGCAGTCGTTCATAAGATGCATTAAATTCATCGAAGAGGCGCCGATGGGCGGATCTAACGATTTGTTTAAGAGCATCAAGGAAAAAGAGTTCAAAAACAGAGGTCTTTCATTCCTTATTACGGACGGATATACGGATGAACTCGACGATACCATCAAATATCTTAAATACAAGAAACAGGATGTTGTCGTGATACATGTTCTTTCCGAGGAAGAAGTAAACCCCAGATACGAGGGTACGCTTAATCTTCTCGATTCGGAAGATATGGGAAGCCTTCGCGTATCGTTCAATGCGACCGCAATAAGAACTTACAAAGAATCTCTTAACAGATTTTTGAACGAAACAGAGAATCTTTGCAAAAAATATTCCGCAACGTATATTCGCGTCAATTCATCCGACAGCTGCGACAGTCTGTTCTTCTCGTCGCTGGCAAAACTTGCAAAAAAGGTTTAGGAAACTTAAATGAAATTTACTCATTTATGGCCTCTTGCGTTTGTAATACTGATTCCCGTCATTCTGATCATGTACATGATGAAACAAAAGGCGAAGGAACAGAAAGTGTCATCGCTCTATTTATGGAGTGAGATGATCAAAAACGACAGAGCCAATACACCGTGGGAAAAACTTAAAAAGAACTGGCTTATGATTCTTCAGATAATAACGCTTTTGGTGCTTATCGCGGCACTTACGAGCCCTTATTTTCTGTCGGGTCTTGTTTCTTCGGGCAAAGCCTGCGTTATCATCGATACATCCGCAAGCATGAATTTTATGTATGACGAAAATCAAACCCGAATCGAAAAAGCCAAGGACGAAGCGATAAGCTATGTCAAAAAATTAAGAAACGGCACGGAAATATCACTTATCACATCGGACAAAAATGCCGTCCTTTTGGCAGCAAAGTCCCAAAACAAAAACGAAGTCATCGAACAGATTAAAAACATCGAATGTTCGTATTATCCCGGCGATGCTTCTGAGGGAGTGGACATCGCAAAATCGCTTGCAATCGATTCAAAAGGTCTGCAGACGATTATTATTACGGACACAAGCGTTGATTGCGCGAATCTCGACGCAATGGTGGTGGATGTTTATTCCGATATCGGAAACGTTGCGATCGAATATGTCAGTCACGGCTTTAAGGGCGATGAATTAAGTGTTCTTGTAAAGGTTTCGAATTCATCAAAAGAAGACGTCAAGAGGGACGTATCCATTTATCAGGGCGAGAATCTTTTGATGACAAAAGAAGTTGAAATAGAAGCCGAATCCTCCGAGGTCGTTTATTTTGAAGACGTCGTACTCGAGGGAACGGTTTTTTGTGCGCAGATTTCGGGAAAAGATGCCTGTGATGAAGACAATATTTGCTATGACGTGCTTTCGGACGGAAGCGAAAGAAGGGTTCTTTTGATGACCGAGGCAAATATTTATCTTGAAAAGGCACTCAATCTTATTCCCGGTATCGTGGTTACCAAGTCAGAAGATATCGCAAGTCTCGGCGATTTCACGAAGCAGGAATTCGATTTGTATATTTTCGACGGTTTGGTACCCGAAACCCTGCCGAGTCAGGGCAATATCATAATGTTTGGATGCGAGTGCGAAGAAATAGCACCCATTGAAGATTATATCGACGAAGGTAGAATCGTATACGGACTCGAATCAAAGACTACCAAATATCTGGACGGTCTTTCTTTCGGTGTCGGAAATACTTATTCATACAAAGTTCCCGATTATGCCACGGCATTTTTGGCTACGGAAGGAAACAGCGAAGGAAGCAAGGCTAATATAGCTTTTATAGGAGAAAAACAGGGAAGAACCTATGCAATGCTCGGATTCGATCTGCACAATTCGGATTTCCCTCTTTACATGGAATACCCTGTTCTTATGTACAATCTCGTAAACGACTGCATAAACGGCGGCATTATTTCCGAATCCGTTTATTCAAGCGGTGACGCGGTGCCGATCAATTCGAATATCGACGGCGAACTTCCGAGTGTCACAAAACCCGATCAGGAAGTCGTAAATCTATCGGATTACCGTTACAATTATTCCGATACTAGAGAACTCGGAATATACACGGTATCCCAGACCGTAAGAAACAATGAAGAAAAAAATACATTCGTTGTCAATTTCCCCGTTACCGAAAGCAGGATAGACACGCATCCTTCAATGCTTGTAACGGGTGACGAAACGGTAGTTACCGAAGTCAAAGGAATCTTCAACCTGCGAAATTTCATCATCATTCTCGCATTGTTGCTCCTTTGTTTGGAATGGATATTCAGTCTCAGAAAATAGTTAAGAGGAAAAAAGATGTCTATATCATTTGAAAATCCCTGGTATCTTTTGCTTATACCGGTGGCAGCGCTGTTTTTACTGATAACACAGCGATTCATGTTTACAAGAGAAAAGGGAAGCAAACTCGGACAGATAGTTATAAGGGCTATCCTTTTTCTTGCGCTTATTTTTGCTCTTGCGGGACTGAGTATTAAAATTACCGGAAGAAGCACGACTACAATCTACCTTTTGGATGTTTCCGATTCGGTCAGAGAAAACCGACAGGAAATCATTTCTTTCGTAAACGAATCCGTCAAAAACAAGAAAAAAAGCGATAATATCGGCGTAATCGCATTCGGTGAAGATACAGGTATCGAACAGCTGGTTTCGGAAAATCTTATTTTTTCCAATTTCCACACGAACGTAAATACCGGAGCAACCAATCTCGAAGAGGCTGTCAAAACGGCTATTTCCCAGCTTCCCAAGGATTCTGCGGGAAGAATTGTGCTTATCACCGACGGAAACGAAAACGAAGGTATTTTAAAGAGCGTCGCTTCCGACGTTATAGCCAGCGGCTGTTCTTTTGAAATCAAAAAGATTGAAGAAAACATTTCCGACGAGGTTTACGTATCGGATCTGTCGGTTCCGACCGAAGTTGCAATCGGCGAAAAATTCAATATCGAAGTCGAAGTCGAAAGCAATGTAGCGTGTGATGCGACTGTTAAACTTTATGCCGGAAGAACCCTCAAGGGACAGCAGGAAGTACATCTTCAAAAAGGCACCAATCAGTATATTTTCGCCGATACCCAATCGGATGAAGGTCTTAAAACATATAAGGTTGTAGTCGAAGCTCAAAAAGATACGGTTTCGGTCAACAACGAATTCTCGACTTACACGAATATCGAAACACAGCTTCCTTTGCTTATTGTCGAAGGAAAAGAGGGCAATTCCAAGAACTACAGAAAGATAATGGATTCCATAGACGTTTCGTACGACGTGGTATCTCCCGGTACGGTGCCCCTTGACATGCCTACGATGATGGAGTATTCGGCTGTTGTCTTAGTGGATGTTTTCCAGAGCGATCTTCGTGACGGATTTTTGGATATTCTCAATGAATTCGTGAAAAACAACGGCGGCGGACTTATTATCACCGGCGGCTCTTCATCATATGCTCTCGGCGGATACAGGGGAACGATACTCGAAGACATGTCTCCTGTTTACATGGATTTAAATCCCGAGAACGAAATTCCATCCATGGCAATGGTTATGGTTATCGACCATTCGGGTTCGATGGATGACAGAGACGGAGTGGAAACCAATCTCGATCTGGCAAAAAAAGCCGCAGCATCGGCAGTTGAATATTTAAGACCCGAAGATTATGTCGAAGTCATTGCGTTCGATGATTCGTATTCGAGAGTAGTTACGCTTCAGAATGTTGAAGATCCCGATGAAATCGAAAATAAGATTTTATCGATTCCGAGCGGCGGCGGTACAAGTATTTATCCCGCTTTGCAGGCCGCGATAAAAGACGTTAACGGCTGCGATGCGATGATTAAGCATATTATCCTTTTGACAGACGGTCAGGATTACAACGAAGGCTATGATGAGCTTATAACGATTTTAAACAAAGCCGGAATCACATTGTCTTGCGTTGCCATCGGCACCGGATGCAATGATGAACTTTTAAACGATCTTGCAACCAAAGGAAACGGAAGAATTTTCTATTCGAATGCGGATACCGATCTCCCGAGAATTTTTGCGCAGGAAGTATTCCTTGCTTCGAATACTTACCTTGTAAACGAAGTATTTACTCCCACGGTTACAAGTAACGACAAGATTATCAGAGATGTAACGAAAGAGGGTCTTCCTGAACTTTACGGATATGTTGCGACAACCAAGAAGGAGAGAAGCATCGAACTTCTCGAATCCGACCAAAGAGACCCCGTTCTTGCCTACTGGCAGTACGGTTTGGGCAAAACGGTGGCCTGGACATCCGATGTTTCGGGTGAGTGGTCCGCAGAATATTCGACATGGGAATACACTCCTCTTTTATGGCATAATCTGATTAAACTCGTTTCCGAAGACAACGGTATGGAAGGCTCGTATGCCAATGTCGAGCAAAAAGGAAACAAAGCCACGGTTACATATACTACGGAGGATTATTCCGCAAATACCAAGGTAATTGCCATCGTATACGATGAAGAGGGAAATCCCGTGGAAGTGGAACTCGATCCCAAGAAACCCGGAATTTACGAAGCAACCGTAGACACCAAGGATACGGGTATCTATACGATTAACATTCAGCAGCGCGAAGGCGAAGATATTGTAAGTTCAATCAATACCGCGGCAATCATGCAGTATTCGCTTGAATACAAATTCTATCCCGAGAATACGCTCCTTGACGAATTCGCGGCTCAGACAGGCGGCGTGTTCATTGACAAGCCGGATGAAGTATTTAAACATATTCCGGAATTCGTAAAGGCAAGATTCAATCTCTGGTTACCTTTGCTGATCCTTGCGGCATTCATTTTCCTTTACGATATCGCGGTCAGAAGATTCCATATTTCGTTTGCGTTTGTCGACAAAATGGCGGCTGCGAGAGCAAAGAACAAATCGCTTAACGAGGAAAAGAAACGTAAGAAGGAAGCCGAAGTAATCAAGGCGGAAAACACCGAAAAGAAAGAGGAAGAAAAATCCGAGATTGTTTCGGCGGCTACAAAGAAAAAATCAAACGGAAATGATAGTGCTCCGAAAGGAAAGGTCAGACAGTACGTCAAAGACACTCCTTTGACCTATGCACCCCAAAACGCAAATCCGGTTAAGACCCCTCAAAGCGCGCCCCAGCCTCAGGCAAATACACAGGCCAAACCTACCATTTACGATTTAAAGAAGAACATGAACAAGACTGAGGCAAAGACCGAGCAGTCTACGGTATATTTCGAGAGAAAAGAATCGGATATGCCCAAAGTAAATATCAGTCCTGAAAACAAGGCAAAGAACACGGTAAGCGGCAATGCCCAAAAACCGGGCAAAACATCGATTACGGATGCCGGACTTAAGACGAAAGTATGGGTAAGAGACGACGATCAGTGAGGTTAAACAGTGGTACTTTTAGACAATATAAAATCAGAACTCATATCGCTTAAAGACAATCTTTCTCAGGTAAAATTATCCTGCGACATCGAAAGAAAAGAAGAAAGAGTAATGGAAATCGAGCGCGAAATGCAGGAGCCGACATTCTGGAACGATGTGGACCGTGCAAACAGATTAAGCACGGAATGCAAACTTTTCAAACAGTCGATTGAAGATGTCAGAAATCTCGAGAACCAGTATACGGATATTCTCGATCTGATTGATATAGCGGCCGAAGAAGAAGGCATGGAAGATGATATAGCGGCAGAATTTGAGGAATTCAAGAGCAAACTTGAAGAGATGCGAATCTCCATGCTTTTATCCGGAGAACATGATTCATGCAATGCGATTTTAAGATTAAATGCCGGAGCGGGCGGTACGGAGAGCTGCGACTGGGTAAGCATTCTTTACAGGATGTATACCAGATGGGCCGAAAAGAAAGGATTTCAGGTGGAAGTACTCGATTATCTCGAGGGCGACGAAGCCGGAATAAAATCCGTGGCATGGCAGGTTAACGGACCCAATGCCTACGGTTATCTTAAAGGCGAAAAGGGAGTTCACAGACTCGTGCGTATTTCTCCCTTCAATGCGCAGGGCAAGAGACAGACTTCTTTTGCATCCCTTGACGTAATGCCGGAACTTGCCGACGATAACGAGGTTGAAATCAATCCCGATGATTTGAAAATCGATACATACAGATCTTCGGGTGCAGGCGGACAGCATATCAATAAGACCTCTTCCGCGGTAAGAATCACACACCTTCCGACGGGCGTTGTAGTACAGTGTCAGAACGAAAGAAGCCAGTTCCAGAACAAAGACAAGGCAATGCAGATGTTAAAGGCCAAACTCCTTATACTGATGGAAGAAGCCAATGCCGCAAAGCTAGACGACATAAGAGGAGAAGTTCTCGAGAACGGCTTCGGAAGTCAGATAAGATCATATGTTTTGCAGCCTTATACGATGGTTAAGGATTTGAGAACAAACGAAGAATCGAGCAATGCAAACGCAGTGCTCGACGGAGATTTGGATCCTTTTATAAATGCTTATCTTAAATGGAAGAGTCTTGGGAATTAACCTGATTTTGCAAATATTCCTCGCACAGATTTTCATAGAAATATGCGTAGGAAGTATAAGCGTAGGGAACGACCCACAAAAGACCGATTCCCAATGTGATAAATCCCAGAAAGTACATGGGTATGAAAGAAATCTGCAATGACAGATATTTGAAAAATTGTTTTTTGTTCATCAGCGATAAAGTCATTATCAGAACCATGGGCAAACGCATATCGGGATAATCGCAGATTACAAAATAAATCGGGAAAAGATATGTATCGATTAAGAAAATAACGATATTTCCCGCAAGCATCATAATCAAAGCTATAAGCAGACTCTGAACGGTGTTATCCGCAAAGAAGAAAGAATACACGAGATAGGGCATCTGAACGAGGATGCTTATTATCGAAAGCATGAAAGATGCTGAGATGATAACTTCCGTGGAACTTCCGAAAATGGTAAATGCGTTCAGGGGGTTTGCTTTTTTTGATGTTACGAAAGAGAGAAAGAATCGTGTGATTCCGCAACGGATCAATCCAAAAACCGAATTGACGGTAATGAAAAGAAAAACATAAAAAATAAAAGATAACATATCGGAGCCTATAACACCGAGCTGCATCAGCAATTCAAAAGTATTTTTCACGGTGAAGAAAAAGAGCGTAATCATGCAGGGGATAAACATATTTCCCAAAAGTCGTTCCCTTGCGTAACTTCTTATTTCTTTGTTCGATCTTGTTTTGACAACAGCGTCTGACATTTGTTTTCCCTTATTTCTTAATATCGATATTCGAGCCCTTAAGCGCATCATCCAAAATGGCTTTAAGCTGCTTCTGATAGGGCTGTTCTTCGTTTGAGTAGGCAATTTTGGTATTTGTGCAGCCTCCGCTCACATAAACTCTTCCGCATTCCGGGCAGACGGAAGTTTTGATGGAAACGCTTGCCTGGAGGACTTTGCCGCCCCTTTGTTCGGCTTTGGAATAGGCGTTTGAAACATGCTCCATTTCGTGAGCCATAACCCTTACGGAAGCGGCTTCGGGCGAAATGTGGGCAGCGGATTTAAACGATACCATTTCGTCGGAACCGTCTTTGTATTTGCGGTTCTTACAGGTCTGGCATTCGCGCGCCTCCTCGGTTTTGCCCGCTTTTTCAACACCATCGGTTTCCTTTTTTTCGCCTGCGGCATTTACGTTTTCCGCGGGATAAGCCGATTGCGGATTGAAATTGATAAAATCAGAATAAAATTTGATTCCGTCCATAATCATTCGCTTTTTTGATTGGGAAGCATAACCTTTGTTTCGTTAATGATCATTTCGGTATATTCATCAAGAGACATTCCGTAAACATTTTCCAACATCGTATTGACTCTGTTTCTTACGTAAGCATCGTTTTGGAACGTATACACACCGTAAGCTATCATTCCGATATTTATTATGTATGCAAGAATCGCGATAACCGTAGCAAGCTGGGCAGCGAAATGTCTTGCTTTAAGTCTTCCTTTTGACAGATGGGAAAAAATCATCGCAATCGGCGAAAGAAAGAAGGGAAAAATAACCAATCCGAAAACAGCCGATAAAAACGATAATCCCGAAATTGTAAGGGCACGATATGCGGTTTTGGAATGTTTTGTCTCGCTTTTTACGTACTCCATTTTTTTATTCCTGCCTTTTTGACAAAATGTCTTGTTTTGTAACAAAGTATTATAGCATCAAATCAGTTCTTGGGAAAGGTGATGTTCAAATCCACATCGCCTTCGATTCCGTCGATTCTTCCCTTGTCGGAATACTGCCAAATGGTTATTTCGTAAGGGAAATAGATGGAAGTGTCATATAGTGCGAACCATTTGTCGTAATCGCCGAGTTTTTCAACCTGTACGAGTTTGGTAAAAGTGTTGAGGTTTCCGTATACGGCGGGTTTGTATCCTGCGGCTTCGATTGCATCCATAAAAGCAATGGCACATTCGGTTCTCGATTCTTTTGACTGATTGTAGCTTCTTGCTTTTTCGTTGTACAAATCTTCGACGTCTATAACAACGGGATATGTAACATTGTATCCCTGAAGTTCGCTTATAACATATTCGGCTTCTTCCCTTGCTTCGGCGGGATTGAGCGCCTGAGTGAAGAAATAAACTCCGACTTCGATTCCGGCATCGGTTGCGCCCTGAATATTTGCGTGGAAGTTTTCGTCGGTAACGATTTTGCCTGTTTCATAGCCTCTTAATCCGAGACGGATAATGGCATATTTGACACCCGAATCGGCAACTTTCTGCCAGTCGATGTTTCCCTGGAATTTGGAAACGTCGATACCTTTTATCGACTGTGTCTGACCGTCAACCTTGTATTCGAGAAAACCTTCGTTGGAAATGATGTTTTCATTGAGGAAATTTGCCTGGGGAATGGTTCTGTCTATTTCGGCGAATTCGTAATGATTCGTATTGTAATAAACAAAATATTCGGGATACATCTTACGAAGCATGCTTACGATACCGTTGCTGTTTTCGGCGGTTTCCTTAAGCTCTGCCCTGTATCCTGCGGTAGCTGTAGCCGCAGCGTCCTCTCTTGCCTCTGCTATCATTGCGTCAACTTCGTCCTGCGTATATGTTATGATGATTTCTTTTTCTTCCTCGGTTTCCGTTACAAGAGAATCTTTATATAATTTAACGCTCTGGTATGCGACAAGGAGCGAAGAGATCGTAATAAGGCTCAGCAAAACTATTGCCACGATGTATCCGGCGGAACTTTTTCTTTTTTTGCGTTTTGGAGGAATATCGTTATATTGTGTTTTATCGTTCATACTCATATTTTTGTCCTCACTTTTGTTCGTTAATTAATGCATAGTTACATATATTATACAATATTCGGCTTTTTTTATCAATTTCGGCGGGACTTCGGTATTTTCATCTTTATTTACACAAGTCTTTTAAAAGAGGCTTTTATATGTTAAAATCTTGTTGTTTGAAAAGAAAATTCGGAGGTTGGAATGGACGCATACAAAAAAGAATTCATTGATTTTATGGTTGAGAGCAAAGTGCTCAAATTCGGAGATTTTACGCTTAAAAGCGGAAGAAAATCCCCCTTCTTTATGAATGCCGGCGCATATGTAACCGGATATCAGTTAAAAAAGCTCGGCGAATATTACGCAAAAGCGATTCATGATGTTTACGGAGACGATTTTGATGTGCTTTTCGGCCCCGCATACAAGGGAATTCCCCTTTCGGTCACTACCGCAATCGCATACAGCGAATTATACGGCAGGGAAGTAAGATACTGTTCCAACAGAAAAGAAATAAAGGATCACGGCGATACCGGAATACTTCTCGGTTCCAAATTAAAAGACGGTGACAGAGTGGTTATCATCGAAGACGTTACCACATCCGGCAAATCAATCGAGGAAACTTTCCCCATCATTAAAGCTCAGGCGGATGTTGAAATCATCGGTCTCATGGTAAGCCTTAACAGAATGGAAAGAGGCTTGAATACCGAAAAATGCGCGCTTGACGAAATTAAGGAAACTTACGGAATAAACACGGCCGCAATCGTTTCAATGGAAGATGTTACAAACGCTTTGTACAACAAAGAAATCAACGGCGAAATCATCATCGACGATACGATTAAGGCGGCAATCGACAAATATTACGAAGAATACGGTGCAAAATAAACCGATACGGGTAAATAAATGTTTAAATTTCCGAACGCGAATTACAAATTCACCGACAAAAAAATATCTCCGCTTTCCGTTATGAGTGTCGTGCTTTCGACTATTTCGTTCATAACGCTCATTATACTGCTCATTGTTTCGTACAATACCGCGGGCAATATAGAAGTACGCTTCGGACAGAGCGCTTTTCTTTGTGCGCTCTTTTCGTTTGCGGCGATTGTTTTGTCGATAAGGACGTATTTCCAGAAAAACGTCTATCATGTTTTCTCGAATATCGGTACCGCAATCGCGGGAATAAACCTTATTTATCTGATGTATGTTTACGGACTGGGAATGATAGGATAAAGGAAGAACAATGACGGAAAGATACGAATTATCCAAACAAAGAATCAGAGAAATCATTACGGAAGCGGAAGGACTGGGTAATTATGGTCCTTTTTTCGTTTCTGTTTCTAAATATGTGAAGGGTCTCCTTGATATCTACGAGGACATCAAGGTTAATGGTCCGATAGGCAACAAATCGCTTGAAGAATTAAGGGAGAGAAATGATTTTCTTTACGGAGAAATCTACGCAGAGAACTATAAGAAATCATACCTAAATCCTGATTATGCATATGAAACCTTAGGCGAGGTGGGCAGCATTTTATCGGCTGTTTTCGCCGAAATCTTCGGTATGATTCCCTATGTGTTTGAGTGCGATATTGAAGAACTGGTTATCCGTATGGAACTTCTTTTGGAGGTGTACGGAAATGTTCTTTTAGCGGAAGGCGCGCCCATAAAAGAAGAAGAGCTACGCGAAATCCTTTACTATTATGTATTTGATTATACGGAAGACGAATCATTAAAGAGAATCAACAAGCAGCTTACAATCGACAATGCTTACGCAAATAAAATCATCGAAAACTATGATTTGTCGGATATAAGAACTCTTTATGCATTCGGCGAATATGTCGGAAAGAGCGAAGAAGAAACATTTAAAGCCATAGCTGCTCTTGATGATAAAACAGTCGAGACAATGAGCAGAACATACACCGAAGGGTTCAAAAAAGGTTTTGTTGTTTCTAAGAAAGATTTGTCAAAGAAAAAGACAGTCAATCTCCGTTACAGATTAGGCTTTGAGAGAGTTGCCTGCGAAGCAATAAAGCAGTTCAGAACCATGGGTCTTGAGAGCGTAATCTACAGAGCAGGGTATGACATCTTTTCAAGAACAGGCATCTTTAAGCCCGGTTATTACGGCGGACTTGCAAATCCACAGTTTGACGAGGATCATAAGGAAGATATGTCACTCGTATTAAACGGCCATCTTGTTACCAGAAGAATTGAGGGTATTAAAGCAGCATACGAGGAATTAAAGAAGGAAGCCGAAGAATGGGCAGGCCCTGCATGCATGGAAATATTCGGCGAAGATTCATTTGTGCCCTCAGAATGCATTCACGCGGCAAGATACGGCGCAAAAAAGCAGGAGCTTATCACGGACTTCAGAAGAAAAAGTGCGGAGATTACCAACGAGTATATAAAGAGAGAAGAGAGATCTTTTACGATCATTGCATGGCCCGTTCCCGCAATCGGAAATTACGAAGAAATCCTAAAAGAGATAATTACAGTTAACACACTTCCCGTGGACACATATCAGGCTATCCAGCAGACTTTAATCGACACGCTGGATAAGTCAGATTACATTCATGTTGTCGGCTGTAACGGCAATAACACGGACCTTAAAGTTAAGCTCGCAGATTTAAACGATCCCGCAAAAGAAACCAAGTACGAAAACTGCCTCGCGGATGTA
>JAGADU010000051.1 GCA_017613435.1 Lachnospiraceae bacterium
CATTATCATTATCCTCCTATTCGAACTTCAGGTTTAAAATGTTAATACTTCGGGCTTCTGAGCCTGATGCTTGTGATCAGGTCCGGCATATACGAATAACTTCTTGTACATTTCTCTTCCTAAAGGTCCTTTGGGAAGCATACCGATTACTGCATGCTCGATTACTTCTTCGGGATGCTTAGCGAGTTTCTCTTTGAGAGAAACGATCTTCTCACCGCCTACGTAATCTGAGTGGCTGAAGTATGTCTTCTGATCCATCTTCTTACCTGTAACTGTAATCTTCTCTGCGTTGATTACGATTACATAATCACCTGTATCAATGTGAGGAGTAAAGGTGGGTTTGTTCTTTCCTCTTAACACCTTAGCAACCTCGCTTGCCAAACGGCCGAGTGTCTGGCCTTCAGCATCTACTACATACCATTTTCTTTCAATGGTAGCAGGGCTTGCCATATAAGATTTCATTGTTATTTCCTCCATAAGTTCGACCCCGAAACGGTCTCCATCCACCGCATCAAGGCATATGCATTTATATTGTCAAACCGTCGGATGTCCGGGCCGCCGGTCAACGTTTCAAACACATTCTTTCCGACATAAATGGAAAGACTCGCACGAAATATTATATAAAAAGACCCTTTTAGTGTCAAGAAATATTTAAAATAATCGAACTTTTTGTCATTTGTTGCATAAAAACCCCCAAAAATGTTAAAATCATAATGATTTTTATATAAGGAACGTTATCTGATGAAAAAGCGGCATCACCTTTCAACTACACGAAGAATAATGCTTTTCTTTCTGCTGGCCATTCTTGTGGGAAGTGTTCTTCTTGTACTTCCGATCAGCCATGCAAAAGAAGTAAGCGTTTCCTATATAGATGCACTCTTCACTGCCACGACGTCAGTCTGCGTAACCGGTCTGGTTACACTTCCGACCTATTCCACATGGAGCATTTTCGGACAGATAGTCATTCTCATATTAATCCAAATCGGCGGACTCGGAATCGTTACCGTCATGTCCGGAATCATGATCGGATTTCACAAAAGAATCGGTCTTGAGGGCAGAATGCTCATTCAGGATGCCTTTAATCTTAATACGTTATCCGGCATCATCGATTTTACCAAAAAAGTATTGATAGGAACATTCATCGTCGAAGGCACGGGTGCTCTTTTATATATGACGGTATTCATCCCGCAGTTCGGCCTGAAGGGAATATGGATCTCCGTTTTTAACTCGATTTCCGCATTCTGTAACGCCGGAATCGATATCATTTCCGACAACAGTCTTTGCGATTATACGCTTAATCCGATGATTAATTTCACTTCTTCGATGCTCATTATCATCAGCGGTATCGGATATATCGTATGGTGGGATTTTATCGGAGTCCTCAAAGAATTCCCGAAGAAAAAATTCAAATGCTTCAAGGATCTTACTTTTCACAGTAAACTCGCCATTCTGGTTTCGCTTATATTAATAGCGGGCGGAGGACTTCTTTTCTTCATATTCGAATTCAACAATCCGCTCACAATCAAAGAATACACTATTCCGCAAAAAATCATGGCGGCTGTTTTTCAGTCCATAACCACGAGGACAGCGGGATTTGCAAGTATTCCGCAGGAGAATCTAACCAACGCTTCATCGTTTGTTTCCCTGATTCTCATGTTTATCGGCGGTTCGCCCACAGGTACCGCGGGCGGTATCAAAACAGTAACCGCTGCAGTGCTTATAGCATCCGCCATATCCACCATAAAAAATAAAGAAGAAACTTCTCTTTTGCAAAGATCCATACCCAAGCAGTCGGTAAACAAATCCGTAGCGGTATTCTTCGTTTCTTTTGCAATAATGTCGATATCTACGGTTCTTTTATGCATTGCCACCAAAGCCGATATCCTTGATATTCTTTATGAAACGGTAAGCGCAACCGCAACGGTCGGTTTGACCAGAAACTTTACTTCGACACTCAATTTCTTTGGAAAAATAGTTATTATAGTAACCATGTATCTGGGAAGAGTCGGTCCCATATCGCTCTTTATAGCTCTAAACACCCAGAAGTACTCTCCCAATGCGATTAAGAACCCGACGGAACAGATAAGCGTCGGCTAACGAAAGGATTCATTATTATGAAGAAAAAGAAAACTTATGCGATATTCGGACTCGGACGTTACGGAAAAGCCGTAGCCCGCGAATTGGTTAAAAGCGGCGCTGAAGTTCTCGCCGTGGACATCGATGAAGCCATAGTAAACGCTGCCATCGTCGATCTTCCCTATTGCAAATGCGCGGACATTACGGATATCGAAGTTTTAAAACAATTGGGAATACAAAATATCGATGTTGTTATAGTTGCCATGGCAAACAACCTCGAAGCCAGCGTTATGGCCACCATGCTTTGCAAGGAACTCGGAGTAGAAAGAGTCATCGCAAAATGTTCGAGCGAAATGAATTGCAAAATATTAACCAAAGTCGGTGCGGACAAGGCAATTTTCCCCGAAAAAGAATCCGGCACGAGACTGGCCAAAAACCTTTTGAGTTCCGGTTTTGTTGATATGATTGAACTTTCAAAAGACGCTTCCATGGTGGAAATAGACGTTCGTCCCGAATGGGAAGGCAAATCCCTTATCGAGCTTAACCTTCGTGCAAAATATTCCATCAATGTCGTTGCCATCATTCAGAACAAAAAAATCAATACCTTCATCGATCCGAGCGTCCCTCTCGACAAATCCATGACGCTCGTTGTTATTGCCAATATCAACAAGCTTAACAAACTCAAAGAAGTATAGAATGGACACAAACGATTAACAAAGGTATAATGTGTTCGGAGGATTTGACATGGACGAGATAGCTGTACTTATTCCCTGCTATAACGAAAGCAAAACAATTGAAAAGGTTGTTACGGATTTTAAAACGGCACTTCCGAATGCCGTTATTTATGTATATGACAACAATTCCACCGACGGGACGGATGAGATAGCCAAAAAAGCCGGCGCGATTGTTCGTTACGAACATCAGCAGGGCAAGGGCAACGTCATTCGAAGAATGTTTTCTGAAATTGATGCCAAATGCTACATCATGGTTGACGGCGACGATACCTATCCCGCCACTAACGTAAAGGAAATGACCGATAAGGTTTTGATCGACCGCGCGGACATGGTAGTCGGCGACAGACTTTCCTCTACATATTTTCAGCAAAACAAAAGACCTTTCCACAATTTCGGAAACTCTCTTGTACGCGCAAGCATCAACAGTCTTTTCAAAAGCAACATAAAAGACATAATGACCGGATACAGGGCTTTCAGTTACAGATTTGTTAAAACATTCCCCGTTCTTTCCAAGGGATTCGAGATAGAAACCGAAATGAGCATTCATGCGGTAGACAAGAACATGTATGTCGAAAATGTCGTTATCGATTATCGCGACAGACCGGAAGGCAGCATTTCAAAACTCAACACATATTCGGACGGTTTCAAGGTTCTTCGTACGATTTTCAAATTGTACAGAACATACAAACCCGGCAGGTTCTTCGGTCTGATATCCCTCATCCTCGTATTGCTGGCCGCAGGATTCATGGTTCCGATTATAATCGAATTTATCCAAACCGGCCTTGTTCCGAGATTCCCCACGCTGATTGTATGCGGCTTCTCGGTAATAGCCGCAATCCAGTCGTTCTTTGCCGGACAGATTTTACAGACCATCTATCAGAAAAACCGTCAGGATTTCGAGATGGATCTTTACAAAGTCACTTCCGACATGCAGTCCAAAGAAGATAAATAATTTTCACATAAAAAACGGCAGAGCAATCTGCCGTTTTTATTATGCTTCCTGTCTTTTTATTTCAAGCCCGATCACGCCCGTGAGGACGATAATCAAGACCGCTCCTATGGCGATTGATACCCCAAAAGGCCATGAATACGTGAAGCTGTCCGTTATATCCAAAAGTTTTTTGATTGAAAAGAAACTGACGAAAAACGAAGCGATGCATCCGAAAACGAAAGCCGCGATGGTCGAAAGAGCATATTCGATAAAAAGCATTCCGAATTTGGTTTTCGTGCTCATTCCGACAACATCATAAAGCCACATTTCTTTTTTGCGAAGCCTCATATTCGCCTGAAGCGAATTGATAATATGTATCATGCATACAAGGATAACGAATCCTCCGAACATGACGGCCGCCACCTTGATAATCTTCATTACCTTGAACGTATCCGCATAATCGCTTTCCATTCCCTTTATATCCGTGTATACATTGCAATACATTAAGCCGTTTTTTTGGGCGTAATTGCGAATGAATGTATCGACTTTTTCGGGACGGGTCCTTTTAACGCCTATTTCACTTCTCAAAAACGAGCCGTATGTAATTCCCTGCATTCCGTTGGTATAAACCATTCCTTCCGAATTGACGGGCTCTCCCATTTCTTTTTCGGCTTCCGATATCTCCTTGACCCTTCTTGTTAAAATTTCCATGGGATAAACGAATCGAATGTAATTGCCGTATGAATCCGTAAATCTGTCCCCTGTCGCGAGGTCTCCCGAGATTATTCCCATAACCGTATATGTTTCGGTTTCCCCTCTTTCAAATTCGATTTGCTTCATGGCTTCAAGTATATAAACCGGGGGAGTGTTCTCATCGATGTCTTCGGGAAGATCATATCCGTTACGTCTTATCGTTTCGATGATTTCTTTTATTATTGCGGCGTTGTCAATCGAAGCATCATCATAATAATTCAGAAAAATGCTTCCGTAACCCGCTTCGTCAAAAGGTACGCTTTCGCCGATTGAATTGTTATACGCATTGATTTCGTATTTTCGTGCCGCTTCCAAAAGAGCATCCGTAAAAACCTTCTTGGCCTTTGCAGAGCCGTTTACGCTTAGCATTTTTACGGTATCGCCGACTTTGAAATCAGTTATTTTTACATCGACTTTTTTGCCGGATTGCGAAAATCCCGCATTTTTATATTCCGTTTTAGGACATGTGTTGCAGACAAGAATACCGTTTTTTGCCACCATTTCATCATAGTCGATTGCACCTTCGGTAAGATATTTTATCTCTTTTTCTATATCTTCTTTTGTATATCCCACTTCAACCAAAAAGGTTGTTCTGTCTTCGATCTCGCGGATTTTTTCATCATACGAAAACGGCGAAAACGTTTTTACGACATATTCCGAAATCATAAAAGGAAGCACATCTTCAACATTTTCCGTGTTCTTAAGATCTTCTATTATTGCTTTGTCTTTTTTTTCGTCATACACGCTCAGATCATGGTATTCTCCATCCGACCTGCTGACCGTTTCCGAATATTCCACATCCCATGTGTTAAAGAAACTTTTAACCGAGTGCGAAACCGTCTGTGTAAAAGAAATTGCGGTCAGAATAAAAACGATGCAAAAAAACATTATAGAAAATACGGATGCGTTTCCGCCTTTTCGGCGAAGAATGTTTCTTTGCGCATAAAGTCCCGGAGTTTTGAAAAGCTTTCCGAGAATACCGCCTTTTTTGTCGATTTTTCTTATCGCCCTGTTCTTTTCAAATGCCGTATAAATACCCTTAAGCGCATCGGCGGGAGTAACTTTGCCTGCCATTCTCGAAGGCTCTATCAGAGAAAAGAGCGTTACCAGTACGCAAAGAACCACCGTAAAAGCAGCACCCTTAGGGTAAAAAACAAAAGTAAAACCATCGCTTAATTCCAGTGTGCTCTTGATCCAACCTTCGGCAAGTTTCAGACCGCCGAATCCGATTCCCGCTCCGAGTACGGAAGCGATTACGGACATCGTGATACCTTCCGCAAAAAGCAAAAGTCTCAGCTGGTTTTCGGTCATTCCGATACATCTGAAAACCCCGTAATCCCTTACCCTTTCGGTTACCGCAATCGTCATGGTGTTTCGAAGAATAAAAGCCGAGAGCAATCCGAAGATTGAGGCAATCATCAGCAAAACACAGGTTGTGAATGCCGTAAAAGCCGAATCGTCCTGACCGTTGTAGATGAGCGCGTCGCGGATAGCGTCAAATTGAATTTCGTAATCCGCACTTATTTCTTCCGCCGATTTGATTATCCGACGGACATCTTTTAATTTTATGAGTATTCTTACAACATCCCTTTTTTTCAGTTCTTCGATACCGATTTCTTTTTCATCCGTTGCTCTTAAAAGACATATTTTTTCCACTCTCGAATCGGCGGATATTTTTTGGAGGGTATCTTTTAAATCGGGAATCGTCTTGAGTTTGGGATAATGATTTTGAGGATTGTTTTCCATCGTGCAGTATCCCGAAAATATTTCATAAGGATTCTTTTTGTACGAATCCAGAAAAGAGTATTCCCACACCGAATAAATGACGGTCATGGTAACGAAACAAAGAATAAAAGTCAAAACAATTCCGAACACCGAATACAGAGTTCTGGTCTTGTTTCTTTTCATGTATTTTAAAGAAAGCGCAAAAAAGTAACTCATCCTTCTTCCCCCGAAACAACATTCTTAACGACCACGTCTCCTATAACTTTTCCGTCCGAGAGAGTAATGATTCGGTCCGCCATCGCAGCCACTTTTTCATCATGTGTAACAAGGATCATCGTCTGTGAAAACTTTTTCGCGGACTCCTGCAAAAGCGCCATTATTTCAAGACCCGTTGCCTTGTCGAGATTTCCCGTAGGTTCGTCCGCAAGTATGAGTGCCGGATGATGGGCGTATGCTCTGCCGATTGCCACTCTCTGCTTCTGTCCTCCCGACAATTGTTCGGGAAGATGGTTTCTTCTCTCCTGCAACCCGAGCATTTCAAGAAGCTTATCCATGTTGTTTTCGCTTAATCGTATTCCGTCAAGACGAAGCGGCATTTCAATGTTTTCATCCACGGTAAGAACGGGAATGAGATTGTATTCCTGAAAAATAAAACCGATTTTTCTTCTTCTGAATTCGGCTTTCTTGGAGGCTTTCATTTTGTGAACGTTTTCGCCGTCAATTATAACTTCGCCCCCGGTCGGCGAATCAATGCCCCCAAGCAAAGAAAGCAGCGTCGATTTACCCGATCCGCTGCTTCCGACTATGGCAACGAATTCTCCTTTTTCAAATGACAAAGAAACATTTGAAAGAGCCTTAACGCTGCCTTCACCTTTTCCGTATATTTTGTTTATGTTTTTAACTTCGACGAAACTCATATGACCCTCCTGTTTCTTTTTTACGATTTAATCTTATAAAAAAGTTTTCGGAAAGTCATCTTAAGAAACCGTAAGATTGCTAACGGCTGTTTTTAAGAAACGTTGTGTAAATGCTGGTGTACGAGCCGTCCCCCGTTCTGCTCTCAACCGTAATGGTGCCGCCGTGTGCCTTAATAATCTCTTTTGAAAGATTAAGGCCGATTCCGACACTGTCTTTTCGTCTTTCCCTTTGACCCGATGCCTTGTAAAAACGATTGAAAATCTTCGGAACTTCTTCCTCGGGAATTCCCTCCCCGTAATCCTTGATTTCAACACTCACCGCCATCGGAGTATCGGATATCATTATGTCCACTTGTCCGTTGAAGTCGGAATATTCTATCGCGTTTTTAAGTATGTTCGTAAAAGCTTCTTCCAGCCATTTGCCATCCTGCGAAACCAGAATTTCCCCGTCGTTTTGCTTTTTTTCTTCCAAATGAACTTTGATGTTTTTCTCGTTAAACATCGGATTAAGCATAAATACTGCCCTGTCGATTGTCTCCCTTATGGGTATTGTTTTTTTCTCCATTCTGTATGCGCCGGATTCGAGTTTTGCTATCTGAAGCATTCCGGTAACAAGCCATCTTATTCTCTCGATTGCCTCAACGGCGCGATCGGAAAGTTCCTTTTTTTCTTTGTCATCTCCCATCTCTTTTCTGAAAATATCCGTGTAAATTTCCAGTGAAGCAAGAGGGGTTTTTATCTGATGCGAAATATCGCTCATCAGATTTCTTTGCCATAAAAGTTCCCTGTTTTTCTCTTCTTCGCGACTCTCCCTTATCTTTTTGAGTTCTCTTATTTCCTCAAAAATACTCGCAAAAACACTGTCCTTTTCGATGTAATCTTTTTCCGATTCGGTCTTTTCGTCGGAAATCACTTCATCGAGGAGCTGCTCCGTTTTTATCGCTTTTTTATACACTTTCTTTATAAAAAACGCGCCCGAAAAACTGACAATCAATAGCGCCAAAGCCAGCAAAATTATGATAATCCACGGGCTTTTTTGCAGAAAAAAAGCCGCAGTAACAATTGCGGCTGTTGTTAAAAAAACCACGGCGAAATACTTTTTTTCTTCAAAATAAATCATGTTTCCTCCAAAGATTTTTCCAAATCTTTATCTTTATTCGTTTACAAAGCAGTATCCCTCACCGCGAATCGTGCGGATACAGCCGTCCTTATCGTTTTCACCCAATTTCTCGCGGATTCTTTTAATATGAACCGAAAGCGTATTCACATCCAAAAATTCGCCCGCGTTTTCCCAAAGACTCTTGGTGAGTTCGTCCCTCGAAACAACGTTTCCGAGGTTTTCGACGAGTTTCCTGACTATTTTGTATTCGGTCGGGGTCAGATCGATTCGCTCGCCTTCTTTCCACACGCAAAGGCGAGAATGATCAAGCTTGAATCTTTTGAGCGAAATGGTTGCAACATCGTCCGAATAATCGTTTTCGGACCTGTTGTAATGAGCCTTTATTCTTGCCACAAGCTCGGCAACGCGAAAAGGTTTGGTCACATAATCGTTTGCTCCGAGCCCGAATCCTTTTACTACGCTTTCCTCCTGCTCCATGGCTGTAAGGAAAATTACGGGTATGCGCGAATCCCTCTCGCGGACCCATTTGCAAAAATCGTATCCGTCACCGTCCGGAAGCATTATGTCCAAAAGAATCAAATCCGTCTTGTTGTTTAAAAATATATCCTTTGCTTCGCCGAGGCTTTCGGCGTGCCGTATTTCAAAGCCTTCCTCTTTAAGCGAGTATTTAAGTCCCACCGCCAGATTCATGTCATCTTCAACAAGTAATATTTTCATTCCTTTTCCTTTTTAATGCTCAAGACAAAAGCCATATAAAGCGAAACGATCGCACATCCCAGGAGCACACCGCCCAAAATGTCGGTAAACCAGTGAACGCCGCTTATAAGTCTGCCGAGTGCCATTCCCGCTGCGAGAAGTGCACTTACGACAATAACGATTTTTTTGATCAAATCTTCCTTAATGCGAAAGATTGCATATACGATTGCGGAACCGAACACCGCTACCGCAAGCATTGTATGCGACGAAGGGAAGGATGCCTCGAGTCCTTCGTCCCGTATAACCGGTCTGTAATTGACTATTACGATTTCAAAAAGAAGATAGAAAAGTGCGGTAATGATATATGTCACAGCCATTGCATAAATTGCAAAATCAACTTTCGCAAAGCTCTTTTCTTTTATAAGGGATATAAGCCCGAGCAGCGCAAATGCCGCAATATAAAGGAAGGACACGGCGGCAATCAGTTTCGTGAATGTGTAAAAAAGTTTGTTGTATCCGAGTATTCCCGCAACAAATCCGTTGATTGCGCTGAATCCCACTTCGGAGCCTTCGGGGCCTATCGCAGCAACGTCAACAAATTTGACGCAGACGGTATAAATCGCAAACATTGCAAAAAGTATTGCAGGCAACAAAAATCTTTTTATTTTCATTTCAGTCTCCTAAACATTCAGTTCTTTTAAAAGATTTACGAGCGACATCGCGTCCTCGGTATAATAATCCGCATTGATTTCCTTAGCTATTTCGTCCGTAAGAACGGCACCGCCGACGAGAATCGGAACATCGCAGTCATTTGCGCGAAGCGCGGCTATCGTACGTTTCATGTTTTCAACGGTTGTGGTCATGAGAGCGCTTAATCCGATTGCCTTGGGTTTGTATTCCTTGTATGCGTCAACAACGCTGTCAACCGGAACGTCTTTGCCGAGATCTATTATTTCATATCCGTAACTCTCACATACGACCTTGACGATATTCTTTCCGATATCGTGAATGTCTCCTTCGACCGTACAAAGGATAACGGGACCCTTCTTTTCGCTGCTTACGGTAAAATGTTTCTGCACTTCCGCAAAAGCAACCTTGGCGGTCTCTGCGGCCTGAATGAGCTGGGGAAGGAAAATCTTACCCGAATCGTAATCGCGGCCGACCTTGTTAAGTGCGGGAATAATCGTTGCGTTAATAAGATCCATGGCATCGGTTTTTTCAAGTTCCGCAATCGTAACCGCGGTTATTTCATCCTTAAGGCCCTTTGCTATGCAAAAACCGACATCCTTTTGAGAAGCCGCGCCTCCCTGAGAGGATGCGCCGCCCTCGCTTCCTGCGGTTTTGGTGACGGTAACGGTCTGAACAACAACATTTTCCTGATTTTTAATATATGTCTCGCAACCTACATCCACATTGCTTATTACATTGAACGCATCGATGCAGTCCATGAGGGAACGGTCAAGAGGATTGATGATCGGCATCTTTAGGCCGCTGTACATCGCAAGCGTTAAAAACGTTCTGTTGATAAGAGGTCTGTTCGGAAGGCCGAACGAAATATTCGATACGCCGAGCGTCGAAGAAAGGCCCATATCGGTAACCATTCTCAGAGCCTTGAGCGTTTCTCTCGCTTCCGCCTGCTGCGCGGATACCGTGAGCGTTAAGCAGTCTATAACGAGGTCTTTTTTGTTTAGACCGTAACTCTCCGCTTTTTTGATGATTTTTTCGGCGATTGCGACTCTCTCTTCGCAAAGTTTGGGAACTTCTTCCGAGAGTGCAAGACCTATCACGACACCGCCGTATTTAACGGCCGTGGGGAATACCGCATCCATCACAGCGTCTTTTCCGTTGACCGAATTTATTAACGGTTTACCGTTATATATTCTGCACGCCGCTTCAATGGCATCGGCGTTTGAAGAGTCGATTTGAAGGGGGATTGAAACCACTTCCTGAAGCATGGGAATGATCTTTCTCATTACGGCCGCTTCATCGATTCCCGGAAGTCCCACATTGACATCGAGCACTCTCGCGCCGGCATCTTCCTGAGCGATTGCTTCGGAAATAAGCATCTCGTAATTTTCCTCGCGAAGAGCCGCCTGGAGTTTTTTCTTGCCCGTAGGGTTAAGTCTCTCGCCGCAGACCCTGACGCTTTCGTCAAGATAGACCGTGGTCGTGGATGACGAAACCGCGGTTCTCAAAGGAACCTCTCTTTGTTTTACAAACTCGGGGAAGCTTTCTTTTTCGGCTTTGATAAATTCCGGAGAAGTACCGCAGCATCCGCCGATAACGGCAATTCCCTCGTTTATTACGTTTTGAAGCGCATCAATGAATGATTCGGGCGTAAGTTCGAATACGGTCTTGCCGTCCTTTAATGTGGGAAGACCGGCGTTTGGCTGAATCAATACCGGAAGGTGCGATTTTTCAAGCAAAGTCAGAATAACGGGCTCGAGTTCTTTGGGACCGAGCGAGCAGTTTACGCCGATGGCATCGACTTTGAGACCTTCCATAACGTTTATGTATGTTTCGGGATTGGTACCGGTTAAAGTACGTCCGCTCTTGTCAAAGGATACCGACACGAATATCGGCTTGTCGCAGTTTTCCTTTGCCGCAAGAACGCCGGCTTTCAGTTCGTACAGATCTCCGAAGGTTTCGAAAATGATTACGTCGATATCGTCTTTTACGCAAACAATCTGTTCTTTGAAAAGCTCGTATGCGTCATCAAAAGAAAGCGTGCCTATGGGGGCAAGCAGTTCTCCGATGGGTCCGATGTCGAGCGCTATATACGAATCGTTTTCCCTGCCGAGATTTTTTCTGGCGATATCAGCATTTTTAACCGCCGCCTTGATCATTTCGGTATTCGGATATTTTGCGCGGCTCATTTTGTGGGCGTTCGCTCCGAATGTGTTGGTCGTAATGAAATCGGCACCGGCTTTGAGATAATTCTCGTGAATCATCACAAGCAGCTCGGGTCTGTCTATATTGAGTTCCTCGGGAATGGCACCGATTGAAAGTCCGTTAGCCTGAAGCTGCGTACCCATGGCACCGTCGAAGAAAAGTGTTTTTTTGCCAAGTAAGTCTTTAAGCATGCATTATCCTTTCTACGAATTGTAGCATCTTAAATTCTCTTTTCTCAAAGAGCAGTTGTTCAGTCTGATGCAGTGAGCGCAGGTGGGAGCCACTTCTTTGCCCATTCCGCAAAACGTAATCATGGATTTTTGCGGAAGCATCATATTGTTAGATGCTTTGTAGATGCCGATTTTCTTGGAAATCGAAAGAGCATCTATGATTATGTAATTTAATTGAATCGGAATATCTCCGTACCCGGGCGCGAATCTGAAAGTGTGGGCGCCGAGGTTTAATCCGTCTTCGTATTCGTCGGTCATGAATTCAAGAAGCGCGGAAGCGAGCGCATCGTAAATGACTGCCGTTCCCATGTCGTTTGCCTGAAGTTTTTTGGAATACGAATCCACGTTTACGCCGAGCGTTGTCGCAAATACGACAACCTCTTTGCATCCTTCGAGATAAAAGCTCAAATCCTCGGACGAAGACGTAAGATCACTGTCTATATTCATCAAATCCGTAACGCTTATAAATTCATGCTGTCCCTTAAACCGGACATTATCGATAAGCGTTTCGAATGTTTTAAACGATTTGTCGTTAAATCCTTCGTCAACCTTAAGCGGATCGACCCTCATATAGCGGCAGGCAGTGGGAAATATTCTGTTGAAAATCTCTTTGTTATCCATCTTTGATAATTACGCGTTAACGATGTTTTTAACGCCCTCGCATATTTTCTTGGCAACAACGGGATTGTTCATCGTATAAAGATGAATTCCGTCGACATCATGCGCGAGAAGGTCGATTATCTGGCTTAAAGCATATGACATTCCCGCATCAAACAAAGCTTCTTTGTTGTTTCCGAATCTGTCGATGATTCGCTTGAAACTGTCGGGAAGCGACGCACCGCACATCGTTACCATCCTGTTGATCTGAGCGGCATTAAGCGCCGGCATGATACCGGGAGTAATGGGAACATCCATACCCGCGATACGGCAGACTTCCGTAAATTCGTAAAATGTTTTATTGCTGAAGAAAAGCTGCGACAAAAGCACTTCCGCACCCGCATCGACTTTTTTCTTGAGATTTTTCATCTCTTCGATTCGATCCTTCGATTCGGGATGAATCTCGGGATAACATGCACCCGCAATGCAAAAATCATATGATTCCTTAAGATATGCGATAAGATCCGAAGCGTGGGGAAAATCTTTCTTGGCCTGAATATTGGGATTGATATCGCCCCTTAAAGCCAGGATGTTGTCAATGCCGGCATTCTTTATTTCTTTGGCGAACGAATCGATTTCTTCCCTGTCGTAGCAAAGACCCGTAAGGTGAACAACGGGTTCCGTATGATACACTTCTTTGATTCTTTTGGCAAGAGAAATCGTCTTGCTGTTGTTCGCATGTCCGCCCGCACCGAAAGTAACCGAAATATAATCCGGTTTCAAATCCGAAAGTATTTCAAGCGTCGGATCTATATTGTTTAATTCCTCGTCTTTTTTGGGAGGGAAAATTTCAAAAGAAAGAACCGTTTTTTTGTTCTTGTAAATATCCGTAATCTTCATATGACTGTTTCCTCTTTTCGGAATCTTTTCTCATATCGTTTAAAAACGATACAATCCATGAAATTATATCATAAATACCCGACAAAAGTAACAAAATCGTTTTTTTATCCTTCATAAAAAGCAAAGTTTTCGCACGCAAAAGAAAACAGACGGGTTCTCCCGTCTGCATTCTTTGTTATTTCTATATACTTTTTATTCCCCTTGCATCAAACTCACAATTAAAATCTTTTTTGATGCTTACAGATAGTATATCGTCGATGAATTGACATAATAAAGCGTTTTCCGTTTTTGTCATTGACTGAAAAAATTGTCCTTTTTTAGTCTTTAAAACATAAAAGAAATAATTGTAAAACCTTTGATTTTCTGATATTATACGGGTGAGGGGAATAGATTATGTTTTCCGCCGTTTTTTTATTTCGGTTTACATAATTCTGTAAAAGTTGAATTTATCAATATGTAGGGATAGGGGGCATCCAAAGTACAAATGCATTTGTACTTCGGTATATATTATGTCTTTTTCTGATTTATTAAACGACTATATAAATATTCTCGACTGCACCTCAAAAGAACTTTCCGAAAAATCAACGCTTTCAAATGCGACAATCAGCCGCTACCGTTCGGGTGAAAGAGTTCCTTTTTCTGCGGGAAAAAATGAAGAGATTCTGCGCATTCTTGCTTCCTCGATTGTAAAAATCGCGGATGAAAAAGGTGTGGAAATTCCCGACGAGAACACAATATACAACAATCTTGCATCCTCGCTCGAGGAAAAAGATTTTTCCGTTACTGCCAACAAACTCAATAATCTGATAGACTCTCTTAAGATTAACGCGTCCGATCTTGCGGATGCTCTTAATTACGACCCTTCATATATTTCAAGGGTTCGCGCCAACAAGAGACAGCCCTACGACGTTCCTTCTTTTATCAACAAGGTTACAAGATATACCGTCGAGCATTACAAATCGGTTTCGGACAGGGAAACCGTAGCATCGCTCATAGGAATTCCCTCCGAAACCATAAAGAGCGATTCCTCTTATTTCAATACTTTGAACGACTGGCTTGAATCCGACATTATGATCAATACCGCTTTTAAGCCCGATCCCACCGCTTTCCTTCAAAAGCTCGACGAATTCAATCTCGACGATTACATCAAAGCAATACATTTTAACGACATAAAAGTTCCGAATATTCCTTTTTACATCAGTTCGCACAAGAATTATTACGGTATTAAGGAAATGGCGGAGGGCGAGCTCGACTTTTTCAAAGCGACTGCGTTTTCCAAATCAATGGAACACGTAACGATGTGCAATGACATGCCCATGGAAGATTTTGCGGATAATTCGGATTTCGCAAAGAAATGGATGTTCGGAATTGCCGTGATTTTGAAAAAGGGCCTTCAGATAAACATGGTTCACAATTTAAACCGCCCGTTCAAGGAACTTATGCTCGGCCTCGAAGCTTGGATTCCTCTCTATATGACGGGTCAGGTAAATCCTTATTATCTTAAGGAAAAAACAAGCGAAGTCTACGGTCATCTGCATTACACTTCGGGCGATGCCGCAATGGTCGGCGAATGCATTACGGGGCATCACGACAAGGGGCATTATTATCTGACAAGAAAAAAAGAAGAAGTCGCAATGTACAAGGAATACAACAAATATCTCTTAAGCAAAGCGCTTCCTTTGATGAAAATATACCGTTTTGAGGAAATGGAAGAATTCGCGTCGTTTTTGCCTTCCTGCATGAACTGTCCGAAGGGCATCATTCACCGCTACACATCTCTTCCGATCTTCACTTTCGATGCCGACGAGCTGCTCTCGATCCTTATTAAAAACGATTTGAGCGAGACCGAAACGGATTACATGCTCCAGTACCACAGAGCCGTAAAGAATTCATTCGAAAAGATACTTGAAAATCATACGATTACCGATGAAATTGTTTACATCGACCGCGAAAATTTCGAAGAGCAGAAGCCCTATCTTCTTTTGACCGAATCATTCTGTTCGAAAGAAATTTATTACACATGGGAGATGTACGAAGCACATCTTAAAAAGACCGAAGAATTTGCAAAGGAACATCCGAATTATACTTTGATAAAAACAAAAAACAATCCTTTCAAAAACATTCAGATTACGATCGTTCGCGACAAATGGGCGCTTATTTCCAAGAGCAACCATCCGAACATTCACTTCGTAATACATCATTCGATTCTTCGCGATGCAATTGAAAACATGATAGTAACCGTAAAAGAAGACTAATCAAAAAGGTGTCGGAAATTCCGACACCTTTATTTTTTCTTTTGAATTGTCACGAATAGGTTTTGATTATCTCATCCGCAACTTCGCGTCTTGTTACGCAGCGGTCCATGGCCTGTTTTTCGATATATCTGTGCGCTCCGGGTTCATCCATTTTAAGTTCGCTGATGAGAAGCCATTTCGCACGGTTCACCAAACGGATTTCTTCCATCTTCTCTTCTATGGAAAGCGCCTTTTTCTCGGTTTTCCTGAGTCTTTCCCTCGATGTCGCCATCCATTTTAAGGCCATTTCGACTATGGGTTTGCTCATCGGTTTGCTTAACGCATAAACACCGTGCCTTGAAACTTTTTCGTTTATTTCATCAAATATGTCCGCACGTACGACTATGAGCGCAACGGTACCGCCCGATGCACAGACATCGATTGCAAATCTCGTACCCACATCATCGGGAAGCGGAGAATTGACAATGACGAAGTCAAACGACCTCTCGGAACATGCTCTTTTGGCGCTGTTTATTCCCGACTCGAACGTTACCTGTCTGTATCCGGATTCGGAGAGCATCTCCGACATAACGCTATTAAATTTTTCCGCGGCAGAAACAACAAGGACGCTGTATTCGCGCTCTTCCAAGCCCATTGCATCTCCTCCTTTCCGAATTTGGTAAATGAAAAACGAACATACATTAATTAATGTATTCGTTCAGAATTTCGGAAGGAATATGCTCCTTGATAAAGTCGCTTGCTGCTGCGGCTTTTTTTGCCGAATCAAAATTAGACGGAAGCTTTTTAAACTTCTTTAATGTCTCTTCATCGGCTTTATAAAGATTGATATTTGATTCCTCGGGAAGAGGAAGACGGTTTTTGATACCGTAAATTCCTGCGTAAATAATCAGTGCAAAAGCAAGATAAGGATTTGCCGTGGGATCCGGGGAACGAAGTTCG
The DNA here is from genome assembly GCA_017613435.1 of Lachnospiraceae bacterium. Taxonomy (GTDB): domain Bacteria; phylum Bacillota; class Clostridia; order Lachnospirales; family Lachnospiraceae; genus UBA3766. The sequence goes on from JAGADU010000051.1 coordinate 16,766, forward strand.
ATACGACGGTATTCTCCGACTGCCGCCGGAATTCTTATTAACTGCGAACGGTTCTGGCAGGACCATGAAACATATCCGGGAGCTTTGTTTTCGCCGAATCTGTCATATGAATTTTCCGTAGGATTAAGAAAGGCCGTCATATCAACGACTTTGTCGAGAATACCCGCGAGGACGTAATTGAAATTGCCGTCATCCTCATTGGGTTTTACGGAAATATTGATATGGAAACCGTTACCGGGTTTTCCTTTTAAGGGCTTTGCCGAAAAGTCCGCGATAATACCGTTTTTGCCCGCAACGGTTTTGACAACGGTCTGGAAAGTCATGGCGTTGTCTGCTGCGGTTAAGGCGTCGGAATAACGGAAATCGATTTCGTTCTGTCCGGGGCCTTCTTCATGATGCGAGCTTTCGGGACGAATACCCATCTGTTCAAGAGTAAGGCATACTTCTCTTCTTATGTTCTCGCCTCTCTCATCGGGAGCGATATCCATATATCCCGCATTGTCATAGGGCTCCTTGGTCGGTCTGCCTTTTTCGTCGAGATTGAAAAGATAAAATTCCTGCTCCGCACCGAAATAAAAAGCAAGGCTCTCCTTTGCGGCATCGTCTACTGCCTTTTTCAAAAGGGATCTGCTGTCACATTCAAAAGGAGTTCCGTCGGGATAAGTAATATTCGAATACATTCTCACAACCCTGCCGTGTTCGGGTCTCCAGGGAAGAAATGTAATCGTTTCGGGATCCGGATGAATTAAAAGATCGGATTTTGTTTCGTCTCCGAAGCCCTCGATGGCCGATGCGTCGAAAGCGATTCCGTATTTAAAAGCTCTCGGCAGTTCGTCCGGCATAATGGAGATGTTTTTCTGTCTTCCGAAAACATCGCAAAACGCAAGTCTTATAAACTTTACGTCTTCTTCCTCCACGAGTTGCATAACTTCTTCTTTAGAATATTTCATACCCCTGTTCCTTTCGATTCGATTTTATTTAATTGGCTACATACATCTGTTTGTAGGGATTTTTGCTGTCAGGTGTAAGTACCGTAAATTCCGTATCCAGAATTTCGTCTGCGTCAAGATTAAACTCTTCGCAGTATTCCGTAACGATTGATTTCAAATCATCAAGGTCTTTTCCGTTGGCATGGCTTACCGTAACCTGTCCGGGGAATTTGATATCTTCGCAGGAAGATCTCAGATACATCTTTCCGCCGTGCATTCCGGTGCAGGGGAAGAATCCGACAATCTTTTTGTCCTGCTTATCGGCATCAAGTCCGAGAACCGTAATGATTCCGCCCGCCTGATACTCTCCGAGGAAGCTTCCGGCACATCCGCCGATTACCATCTGGGGGATTTTTTCCTTATAGGCCTTCATATGGATTCCCGCACGGTATCCCGCATCGCCTTCGACGAAGATTTTGCCGCCTCTCATGGCATATCCGGCAGCATCGCCTATGTTACCGTGAACGACAATCTTGCCTTCGTTCATCGTATCGCCTACGGCATCCTGAGCATTTGCAAAAACCTCAATCTTCGCACCGTTTAAATATGCGCCGAGTGCATTGCCCGGAACACCTTTGATTTTGATGTTCTTGTCGGACATTCCGGCTGCGATGAAACGCTGTCCGAGACACTCGTTTATTTCGCATTCTTTTCCGGATTCGCGAAGTTTTTCGTTTATTTCTTTATAACCCAATTCTTTGGCATCAATCATCATTTTTATACCACACCTCCAAACTTTTTTCTACGATTTTCGCCCGAAAATGCAAAAGTAGTGGCAACTTTTTTGAGCAGTTCGAAATCCACCGTATCGAGAGGAACCTTCTCTCTTATCATGGAAGTGTAGATTCCGGCTCTTTGTGTTTCGCCTATTAACATGTATCCGATAAGGTTATTGTCTTTTACGAAAAATCTCTTTAATACCCCTTCGCTCTTTTCCTCAAAAAGCTCTCCGTCGTAGCTTCCGGCAGTCATTACGTGCAATCCGAAAAATCCGATGGAGTTCATGGGAATGGCATTGTTAAATTCCTTATCGCCGCCCGCCATGTTTACGCCTGCGGTAAAGCCCTGCATATAGGCGTTGGGAAGAATCGCAAGAACTCTGTTCTGACCGATCGAAGCATCATATCCTTCGGTGCAGTCGCCTGCAGCATATATGTCTTTTACGGATGTGGCCATCCTTGTATCGACCACGATTCCCCTGTTAACTTCTCCGCCCAAATCCTTTACAAGCGAAATGTTTGCGCGTACACCGATTGCAAGAACAAGCACGTCAAATTCAACCTCCGCGCCGCTTTTCATATAGGCTTTGTTTGCTTCAAACTTTGTCGCGCTGTCCGAAAGCATGAATTTGATTCCGTTTGCTTCAAGATGCTTTTGCATGATTGCGGCACATTCGTTATCCAAAATACTTGACAAAATTCTGTCCGCAAGGTCGCATACCGTAATCTCTTTTACGAGGTCCTTTATGCCTTCGGCGCATTTAAGACCGATAAGTCCCGCGCCCACGATGAGCACTCTCGAATCGGGAGTAATCGCATCCTTAAGACCGAGGGCGTCGTCAAGAGTCATAAAAGAAAATTTCTTTTCCACACTGTCGAGCCCCTCAAAGGGAGGAACGAAAGGCGTTGAACCCGCAGCTACGCAAACCTTGTCAAAAGGTAACGCATCGCCTTTGTCAAGCGTGACTTCCTTTTTGTCTGTATCGATCGTTAAGGCCGATGTGTCGGGCAAAAA
>JAGADU010000052.1 GCA_017613435.1 Lachnospiraceae bacterium
GATCAATGTGGTGATGATTGCAGCGAAAACCGTAATAAGGAGTGTCATGCTTCCACCTCCTTGGATTCGGTGTTCTTAACGTTTCTCTTTTCGATTACGTTGGAAACTATTACCATTCCTGCCCATGCGGCGGTTACAAGGATTGCCATCGTAACCCCGGCAGTACCCATTTCCGCGAGCATTCCGCCGACTTCACCGTCCTTTACGGCCGTAAGGAAAGGAAATACGGGAATCACTTCACCGTGCCAAACATGCTCAAACGCGAGAAGCGCGCTTCCGCCCCAGAGCATCTTGTTAAGCCATCCGAGTTTTGTCGAAAAACGTGTGTTTATCTTTTCCGAAACGTCTTTTCCTTCATAGGATGCTTTCTTTAATTCGGAATTCTCTTTCTTTTTAACGACTGCGGTAACAATCGTAGTTACTATTGCCTCAGTACCGGGCACCAAAAAACAGGCCATTGTTTTACCTCCAAAGTATTATATTATCTATACCGAAAAATCAATATTCTGTCCGATTGCGGGATTAACACTTCTTTCCAAAGCCGCGGAATCAATCAGTTCCACGACTTCTTTTCCGATGTCTTCCTGAAATTCAAGCGAATTCTTAAGCATTGCGGTTCCAACCGCTTCCATGGTCTTTTGATTGGACATTGCCATCGATAAAGCTGCTATATCCATACCTGAATCCTCCCTGCCGTATTGGTTTCACTTAATAATTATACCACAACTGCCGCTTAAATTACTCCTGCGGCTTGTCAAGAATGTCTGCCGCCTCTTTCATGAGTTCGATAATCGGAAGATGTTGCGGGCAAACGCTCTCGCACTGACCGCAGCCGATACAGTCGGATGCTTTTCCTCCTCTTGAAGCGACTCCCGAATAGAAGTTTTTCGATCTCCAGTCGTCGGGGTAACGGCGGAGCGTATTGATCGTTCTGAAGACGTCCGGAATGCTTATCTGCATCGGGCAGCCGTCACAACAGTATTTGCAGGCGGTACATCCGATCTGCGGAACACTCAGAATGTCTTTGGTAACATCGTTGATGATTTCGAATTCGTCGCTTGCGAGGGGCTCGAAATTAAGGAATGTATCAAGATTGTCTCTCATCTGATCTTCGCTTGACATTCCGGAAAGAATTGTCATTACGCCGGGAAGCGAACCGACAAATCTCAATGCCCACGAAGCCACCGATTTATCAGGCTGTCTCTTCTTTAATTTTGCTTCAATCTCGGGAGCCATCGATGCAAGCATGCCTCCTCTTACGGGCTCCATGACTATAATCGGAATATTTCTCTCGTGAAGAATTTCGTAAAGTTCCTGGGATCTGACCACGGGGTTTGTTCTGTCGAGATAATTTAACTGAATCTGAACAAATTCAACCTCGGGATGAAGATTGAGAACTTCTTTTAAAAGTTCGGGACTGCCGTGGAATGAAAATCCGAAATGTTTGATTTTTCCTTCGGCCTTTTTTTGCAATCCCCATGAGAAACAGTCGTATTTTACATATGTATCGTAATTCGAACCGTCTTCAAGCGAATGCAAAAGATAGAAATCAAAATAATCGACTCCGGCTCTTTGCAACTGTTCTTCGAAAACCCTCTCTATGTCTTCGGGCTTTTTCAGTTCCCATGCCGGAAGTTTGGTGGCGATCATGAAGCTTTCTCTCGGATATCTTTTAACCAATGCTTCTCTTGCCGCTACTTCCGATTTGCCTCCGTGATAAACGTATGCGGTATCGAAATAATTCATTCCGGCTTCCATGTACGCATCAACCATCCTGCAAACATGCTCATGGTCAATCACGCCGTCATTCTCGGGCAAACGCATAAGTCCGAATCCGAGTTTGGGCATGATACTCAAATCAATGCTCATAATCCCTACCTCCTATAAACAAGTTGCGGTATTCGCCCGGGGCCATGCCCTTGTCGTCGCGAAATACCCTGTTAAAACTCGGGATGCTTTGAAATCCCGAAAGCATCGCAACTTCCGTAAGCGTCATATCGTTTTGCGTCAGAAGCTGCGTGGCCCTCTCGAGCCTTATCATATTCAGCCATTTGCTGTAATTCATTCCCGTTACGTTTTTGAATATTCTCGAAAAATAATCTTTGCTTATGCCTGCCATTTCGGCCATCGCGCCCTGGGAAAGGTCATCCGCGGTAAGATTGTTTTTGATGTAATCCGTAACCATAATCATCCGGCGCATTACATCGTCCGTATATCCGTTATGCGCACCCGAATCCATCTCGGGTACGAATTCGCTTTTGTGTTCATCGAGAATCAGCATAAATTCCATAAGAAGCATGCAGCATCTCAATTCCTTATCCGGCATGTCCGAATAAAAGATTTCCTTCATTTTAAGCGACGTGACTTTGAGCTTTGACGCAAGCTCGGGATGCCCGTTAACGCATATAACATGAAGATTTCTGTAAAAATGCATGATTCGCTGCAAATCGAAAAGCGAATTCATAAAAGCGCTTCCGAACTGGATAACCAGCGCTTCTTTTCTGTCGGCATCAACTATTTCATGCATTTCCATGGGCCATACAAGCACAAAATCGCCTTCGACGAGGCTGTATCTTTTTTGATTTACCTTGTATATGTTGGTATCTCCCGGTCCCACAAGAATTATCTCGCCGTATGAGTGCCAATGATTCTTGTAACTTCTGTCCCCCGCCCCCGTAAACATGTTAAAAGCACTGTTGTCGTCAAAATCGTACTTCTCGTATTTGCTGTAATCCATAATACAAACCCTTTTACCATAATATCATTCAATTTATTTGACTTCTTATTATATTCCGACATGTAAAATATCAATTTTTGTCGTGAAAAAAATCCGTGGGATTTAACAAAATCTGATAAATCGAAAGTCGAATTTTAAGAAGAACGCTCCCCTAAAGAGAAGTATATTACATTTGACAAAAACACACAATTTGAATCTTAATCGGAAATGCCGAAAAGGAGAATTATGAAAGATTTCACAACTGATATGACAAAGGGAAATCCCGTAAAACACATATTGCTGTTTTCGCTTCCGGCTCTTATCGGAAATATTTTCCAACAGATATATAATCTCGCCGACTCGATAATCGTAGGACGCATTGTAGGTTCCGAGGCGCTCGCCGCAGTGGGAGCATCGGGCTCGATATCGTTTCTTTTCTTTGCTTTGTGCAACGGAATAGGAAGCGGAGGAGGAATAATCGCATCGCAGTATTACGGGGCACACGACGACGAAAAAGTCAAAAACTGCATTTTCAACACCGGTTTTATCATGCTTATAGTCCCCATCGTTTTCGGAACACTCGGATTTGTAAGCGCTCCTTTGCTGCTTAAACTTTTAAGTACCCCCTCGGACATCCTTCCCGACGCAACGATGTATGTACGTTTTATGTGCATGGGACTTTTGTTCGTGTCGATGTACAATTACATCGCTTCGATGCTTCGCGCTCTCGGAGATTCGGTGTCTCCTCTGATCTTTTTGATCATATCGACAATCCTTAATATCCTGCTCGATCTGCTTTTCGTATACCGTTTCGACATGGGAATCAGGGGTGCCGCAATCGCCACGGTTGTCGCACAGTTCGCATCGGTTGTGGGAAGCGGATTGTATGCCGTACAATTCAATCAGTATTTCAAACTGAAAAAAGAAAATATATCCCTTTCGGGATCCATGATTTTCAAAATACTGCGTCTGGGCGTGCCCATGTCGCTTCAGTTTGCGCTTATTGCCATATCCACTATGGCTCTGCAGCGTGTAGTAAACGCTTACGGAACCGTTGTCGTGGCAGCATTTACCGCAACAAGCAGGATTGAACAGATTGTTCACCAGCCCTACCAGACCCTTTGCGCGTCGCTTGCGACTTTTTGCGGGCAGAATTACGGCGCAAACAAAAAAGACCGCGTTTTCGCGGGATACAAAAAAGGTCTTCTTATTATGGCAATAATCTCCTTGGTAATGCTTATCGTAATGCAATTTTTCGGAAGAGCCCTTACCGGTCTTTTCGTTACGGATCCCGAAGTTATCGAACTCGGTGCCCTGGGTCTTAGAATCACAAGCATTTTCTACCTTATGTTGGGAACGATTTATGTGGTAAGAGGCGTCTTGACTGGCGTGGGCGATGCTTTCTTCGCACTTTTCAACGGTATTATCGAAGTAATCGGAAGATTCACGATTCCGATCCTTTTGACAAGCATGCTCGGCATGGGCGTAAGCGGCATATGGCTCTCAACCGGTTTCGTGTGGGCAATAAGCGGTATCACGGCATGGATGAGGTATTACGTGCGCCTTCATGAGCCTGTCACAGGGAATCGGAAACTCTTCAAAAGAGTATTAAACAACCATCAGTGAGTATTCTTCCTCTTTCAAAAACGGACATAACGGATGATATCGGACGTTTTTTATGGTATAATGAAATATGAGCGCAAAAAGCTCATTTAAGTTTTTGAAAGGATACAATCCTTAACCGGGATTGAGGGATCAAAATATGGAAATAACCAAATACGATGCCTTTATAAGTTACAGACACTGCGAACTCGACAAACATGTTGCAGTTACTCTTCACAGAAAACTCGAAGCCTTCAGGCTTCCCCGAAACGTTATTGCCTCAAACGGCAAGAAAAAAATCGAGCGTGTATTCCGAGACCAGGATGAACTTCCTCTTTCGGCCAATTTGAGCGATCCTATTAATATGGCTTTGGAAAACTCGGAATATCTGATTGTAATCTGTACTCCCAGACTGCCCGAATCCGAATGGTGCAGAAGAGAAGTTGAGACATTCATTAAACTTCACGGAAGAGACCATGTCCTTGCCGTTTTGGCAGAAGGTGAACCCGAGGAATCCTTCCCCGAAGCTTTAACCAAAGAAGCTTATGAAGTAACCAATCCCGACGGAACAAAAGAAACCAGATACCACTATTTCGAGCCTCTTGCTGCCGATGCGAGAGGAAAGAATTATAAAGAAATGGACAAAGCCTTAAATGATGTCGTATTGAGATTATGCGCATCAATTTTCGGGCTAAATTACGATGATTTAAAGCAGCGTCACAAAGAACGTCAAATGAAACGCACTCTCTCGATTATGAGTACCGTAGCCGCTTCGTTCATGCTTTTTTCCGCTGTTTGTCTCGGTTTGATGTTTAAAATCATGAATCAGTCAAACATGATTATGGAACAGAATAACGAAATCCGAAAACAGAATGAGGAGATCATCGAACAAAGTAACCAGATTAAAACTCAAAACGATTTGATTCAGTCTCAATACACCGAAGCAAAACTTTCCTTGGCAAAAGCAACCACTTCCTACGTTGATACTTTAATGAAACGCGGAAGAAAACTTGATGCAATTTATGCATTGAAAAAGGTTATGCCATCATCATCCAAAGATACTTCTTATCCCTATTCTTCCGAAACGGAACGTTATATGATTAAAGCTCTGGAATTGTATCCTGAACGTGACCAGTATGTAGGTATAAGAACTTTTGAGTCCGAATTACCCATAGACGTCACAAAAATGTCCCCCGAACGCAAATTGCTTGCAACTTTGGATAAGGGCAAGACCGTCCACATCTGGGATACCGATACGGGAGAAGACTTGTTTTCCAGACAAATAAACAAAAACCATTTCGGTGATAACGAGCACAGTTATATTGTGCCTGACGAAAACACAATTTTATATAATTATGACGGTTCAATCATAAAATATGATTTTCGAACCGATACCGAAACCGTCCTTCCCGATCCTTTTAATTCCGATACCCAAGACACGCCGGATCCCGATGACCCAGAAGCTTTATTTGAGAGTTTAATGGTTTCGAAGAAACATGAAGGCAATCTTTATCTGTTCAATTCTAATCAAACATTCATACTCTTTTCCTCTTCCGGAATAGAAATATACGATTTAACGGATTATCAATGCATATATGCACACGCATACTCCGAGTTGGATTATACTTCTATTCTTAACCCTTATATTTACTGCGCTGACTTTTCCGATGACGGCAACATTTTATATGCCGCTTACACACTACCGGCTTCCAGTGAAATTTACATGGCCGTATGCGATATCGAATCCGACAGCATATCTCATTATAAAATCCCGTTAGAAAAATGCAATTCCATGGTCGTCCATGAAGATTCCGTTTATATATGCGGTTTTGATTACACAGACAAAAATTCATTGCTTAATCATAAACTTATATCGCTTGAAACCAAAACCGGCAAAACCAAATGGACCACGAAAACAGAGACTCAACTGAGTTATATGGTGTTAAGTTCTAATTCCGATTACCTTTATGTATCAGGCTCAAAAACCGTTTCATGTTTTGACATTAATAACGGAAATACCGTTTTTTCGTATGATACTCCATACAATGTCTGTAACATTTATAGAAGTATCCAAAACGGTGTGATAGTATATACCGGTGATTTCTTAGTATATAAAACCTCGCCCGAATACGATACTTTTTTTCCGTTTAATTATTTTTATGTCAAACCGGATATCAAGCCCGAAAAATTTTCCGTAGCCGGAGACAAGCTTTTTGTTTCATTTGAAGATACAAATTACGTTTCTCTTTACCAAAAGAAATCCATTGAATACGAACCTCTTATAGAATGCGATTTTTCGGCTTTAACAAATATCAGCAGCAACGGCCTGTTTCTCGAAAATTACTGCAATACCAGTTCGGGTTCCTTCTCATTGTATTCCAAGGATTCGGACGGTCCGCTGGTGTCTGCCGATTATTCCGGCGATCTTTCTTATTGTTCTTTTGTTGGCGACGGAACGGATGCTTTTGTTCTTTTCGGAGATGACGGAGTGGTCTCTTACAATACCAAAGACGGAAAGATCAATTATGATAAAACAGACGGCCAAACACCGGAATTCGGCCAATAC
>JAGADU010000053.1 GCA_017613435.1 Lachnospiraceae bacterium
CTACAAGCAGAGAATGGAAAAAGGTCTTACTTTACTTGAGTTCAACTATATGATTATGCAGAGCTACGATTTCTATATGCTCTTCCAGAAATACGGCTGTAACATGCAGTTCGGCGGAGACGATCAGTGGTCGAATATGTTAGGCGGTACCGAACTTATCAGAAGAAAACTCGGCAAAGACGCATATGCCATGACTATCCAGCTTCTTCTTAACTCGGAAGGCAAGAAGATGGGTAAGACCGAGAAAGGTGCCGTATGGCTCGATCCCGAAAAGACTTCTCCTTACGAGTTCTTCCAGTACTGGAGAAACGTAGCGGATTCGGATGTTTTAAAATGTATCAGAATGCTTACTTTCCTTCCTCTTGAAGAAATCGATAAGATGGATTCATGGGAAGGCGCAAAGCTTAACGAAGCAAAGGAGATTCTTGCTTTCGAACTTACAAAGATGATTCACGGCGAAGAAGAAGCAAATAAGGCAAAAGAAGCATCAAAAGCACTTTTTGCAGGCGGCGGAAGCCTTGAAAACATGCCTTCTTGCACACTTACGGATGACTGTTTCAGGGACGGATCGGCAGACCTTATTTCGATTCTTGTTGCAGCAAAACTTGTTCCCACACGTTCCGAAGGAAGAAGAACCATCGAACAGGGCGGATGCAGCGTAAACGACGAAAAGATTACGGACTTTAAGAAAGCATACACCAGGGAAGAAATCGCAGCGGGCGACTTCATCGTAAAGAAAGGCAAAAAGAGTTTCTGCAAGATACTTGTTTAATTAAACTTACGTCCGGCGCTTTTGAAGCGTCGGACTTTTTTTATTTTAAATCCGCTGCTTTGAAAAAATTAAAGATAATCAAAGCGGTTAACAATTCATTTAAAAAAGCCGATATAAATATTTGTAACAGTATGCCCTTTAGAGAAAACGGTAGGTGTTCAATTGGGAGACAATTCAAAGAAACACATACGAAAAAGAAAAATAAACGATACTCTGAAAAGTATTTCCGCAAGTAAGAAAATATCCAAGAGTATCTATGTTTTGTTGCTTATTTTGCACGCATTGGCTATTTTATATACCGTGAAAACAACAAGATCGGATGAAGTATGGATGATTTTCGGCAATCCGGTTCCGGTATCTGTTTTTACGGGTGTTTATTCATCATTTGCGAATATTTGCGTTATCTTTCTTGTTGTTTTGTTCAGAAGACTCGGATTTTTTACTTCCGTGGTACTTTTGTTTGCACAGTTTCCGATGATGTGTGCTTCGTTTTTCGTAAGACACAGTTATACGAGCATTCCGGGAATATTTACAAATGTGGTTACGATTATTGCCGTAAGTCTTATATTTGCGAATAACAGACGAATCGGAAAATATCAGGAACAAATGCGTGAAATTGCAGTGACGGATATGCTTACGGGACTTCCGAACAGATATGCGTGTTCGATGCTGATGGGTGAATTGATCAGAAAAAAAGAGAAATTCGCACTCGTATCCGTTAACTTAAACAATTTCAAAACGATAAACGATACCTTAGGACACAAAGCAGGCGACGAAATGCTTATTGAAATCGCCAACAGATGGAGAATTCTTGCCGATTCGGGCGAAACCGGAACTTATGATTTTGTCGCACGTCTCGGCAGCGACGAATTTTCGCTTATTATCCGTTCTTACGAAAACGAAGAAGAAATTTATAAAACGATAGATTTTTACGAGAAGGAACTCGAAAGAAAAATCATGATATTAAATTGTGATTTCTTCATGAATGCATGTTTCGGAATTGCCGAGTATCCGAATGATGCTCCGGATTCCGGCGCTCTTTTCTCATGCGCCGATGCGGCTTTGCACGAAGCAAAAAGAAAGGGCGGCGCGAACAAGGTCCTTCACTTCACTCCCGAACTTTTAAAAACGGAACGTTATCTTGCGATAGAAAGAAGACTGCGCGTTGCGTTGGAAAACAATCAGATTATTACGTATCTTCAGCCGCAGTTTGATTTGAATCATGTTTTATGCGGTTTCGAAGCGCTTGCGAGACTGCAGGATGAGGACGGCAATTTTATATCGCCGGCCGAATTTGTTCCCGTTGCCGAAAAAGCGGGTCTTATCGACAAGGTCGATAATTCGGTGTTGACACAGGCGGCGGATTTCCTGTCAAAAGTCAATGCGGACGGCAAAAACAACTTAAAGATAAGCAGCAATATTTCCGTACGTCATCTTATGAAAAACGATTTTATCGAGGAAATAAAGGGCCTCCTTGAAAAATCCGGTGTTAACACACGTGATTTCAAGATTGAAATCACGGAATCCATCATGATCGATTCGGATGAAAAAGCGCTTTCGAGAATTGAAGAAATAAAGAAGATGGGAATGCAGGTTGCGATAGACGATTTCGGCACGGGCTATTCTTCGCTTTCGTATCTTCAAAAATTCCCTGCAGACATGCTAAAGATTGACAAGTCGTTTATCGATGTCATGAACGACAACGATGCTTCGAAGAAATATGTTGCTTCAATCATTTCGATAGGACATATTCTTAATCTCGAAGTTATTTCCGAGGGTGTTGAAAGCCTCGAGCAGGTCGAAACGCTTAAAGCCATCGGATGCGATTATATCCAGGGTTATGTCTGGGGCAAACCCGTTCCCATTGAAGAAGCGTTCAAACTCGCGGGTTTATAAAAGAATTAAATAACGGCCGATATATGTTATAATAGTGCCGGGTTTCCAAAAGGAAGCCCGGTATTTTGGTTTGAACAATCGCTTTTTAAATAAATATTGAGAGGTAAACATGGAAAACAAATATCTGAAAATACTGGCAAAACAATACCCCTCGGCTGAAGACGCCGCTACGGAAATCATTAACCTTGAAGCAATAATGTCTCTTCCGAAAGGAACCGAACATTTTCTTACGGATGTTCACGGAGAATACGAACAGTTCGAGCATGTTTTAAAGAACGGCTCCGGCACCATCAAGCGTAAAATCGATATGGTTCTCGGAGAAAAGAAAGATGCAAATTACAAAAAGAGACTTGCGACGCTTATTTATTATCCCAAGGAAAAACTTGAAATGATAAAAGCGGAGGGCCTCAATACCGTCGAATGGTACAGGGAGATTATCAGAGACCTCGTGGACGTGCTTATTTGCGTCTCGAGCAAATATACAAGATCTAAGGTAAGAAAAGCCATTCCCGAAGAATACAGATATGTCATCGAAGAACTTATTACCGAAAAACAGGAAATAAACGATAAGGAAAAATATTACAAAAGTATAATAGATACAATCATCAGAGTTAAGGAAGCCGACAATATAATTATTGCGCTTTCCGAGATTATTCAGAGAATGGTCGTGGATCATCTGCATATCGTCGGAGACATTTACGACAGGGGTCCCGGACCTCAGAAAATAATGGATACGCTCTGCTCGTATCACAGCGTAGATCTGGTATGGGGCAATCATGACGTCGTATGGATGGGTGCGGCATCGGGTCATCCCGCATGTATTGCGAATGTTATAAGAATGTCGGCAAGATACGGAAATCTCTCGGTTATAGAAGACGCTTACGGCATAAACCTTTTGCCCCTTGCGACTTTTGCGATGGAAACATATAAAGACAGCAATTGCGACAGATTCAGATTAAAAGAAACAAGCAGCGGTGAATTCATCAATGCATCCGAAATCGAAAGCAGGATGTACAAGGCAATCACAATCATACAGTTTAAACTCGAAGGCGAACTTATAAAGAACAATCCGGATTTCGAAATGGACGATCAGCTCCTTTTGGACAAAATCGATTTCGACAAAAAAACCGTAAACATTAACGGTGTCGAATATCCCATGCTTGACTGCGATTTTCCTACGGTTTCAAAGGACGATCCCTTCAAATTGAATACAGGGGAAGAGATGATAGTAAAGCATCTGGTAAAGGCTTTCATGCATTCGGAAAGACTGAAAAAGCACGTTAAGTTTCTTTACAAAAAAGGTGCGATGTACAGAGTGTACAACGGCAATCTTTTGTATCACGGATGCGTTCTTTTAAACGAGGACAAAACCTTCGCGCATTCGTCAATCTGCGGTAAGGATACTTATGGAAAATCTTTGTACGAACTGCTTGAAGATTATGCGAGAAAGGCTTATTTTTCGCCGATCGGTTCCGAAGAAAAAACCAAGGGCGGAGATATCCTCTGGTATCTTTGGTGCGGTCCGAAATCGCCTTTGTACGGCAGAAACAAAATGACTACTTTCGAGAGACTTTTTGTTGCCGCCAAAGAGACTCATAAAGAAAAAAAGGACCCCTATTATTCTTTTATCGAAGAGGATGCGGGAGTGGCAGAGGCGATTCTTAAGGAATTCGGCGCAACGGGAAGATATTCCCATATCATAAACGGTCATGTTCCGGTCGAAATCAAGAACGGTCAGACACCTGTTAAAGCCGGCGGAAAAGTGCTTATGATAGACGGCGGTTTTTCGAAAGCCTATCATGAAAAGACCGGTATGGCGGGCTATACTCTGGCAATCGATTCGCACGGAATGTGGCTTGTTCAGCACGAGAAATTCGAATCGAAAGCCAAGGCGATAACAAGTGAAACAGACATACTTTCGGATACTTTGAAAGTCATGGATTTTGACGAAAGAATGTATGTGCGCGATACCGACAACGGAAAAAAACTCATGGAAGAGGTTAACGACCTGGAAGAATTGCTCTTTGCTTATCATGAGGGAAAATTGTCATAATTTATAAAAATCATGTATGTTTTTCCTTAAAAATTCTGATAAATTTTTATGGAATTATTACAAAAACTGATATATAATATTATGTAAATTTTTCAATGACAAAAAACGCCCTAAAAAGGTATCAATAATTCGGGAAGGAGGTAATAATATGGCTGTAAACAAAAAAGATCTGGTTCAAAACGATTTTATTATCGACTACGGTCGTATCGAGGATATCGGTGCGAACATAGAGCCTGCCGTATTGTATCAGGACCTCTTAAAGAGAATCCGCGATTACCATCCTTCGGAAGATTTTTCATCCATCAGGGCTGCGTATGAACTCGCATACAGTGCGCATGAGGATCAGCTTCGAAAGAACGGGGAACCCTATATTATTCACCCTCTTTACGTGGCTATAATTCTTGCGGATCTTCAGATGGACAAGGAAACCATCATTGCGGGTCTTTTGCATGATGTTGTCGAAGATACGGTTTTGACAACCGCCGACATAGAAGCAAAATTCGGAAACGAAGTCGCAAAGCTTGTTGCAGGTGTTACCAAGGTCACAAAAGACTTTAATTATTCCTCGAAAGAAGAGGAGCAGGCGGTAAATTTAAGAAACATGTTCCTTGTCATGGCACAGGATATCCGTGTTATCATCATCAAACTCGCGGACAGACTGCACAACATGAGAACGCTTGAACACATGCCTCCTCACAAGCAGTATGAGAAAGCAAAAGAGACGATGGAAATTTACGCCCCTTTTGCACAAAGACTCGGTATCGGTAAAATCAAAGTCGAACTCGAAGATTTGTCTTTTAAATATCTTGAACCCGAAGCTTACGAGAATCTCGTCAATCAGATGGTCTTCACCAAGGAAGAGCGTGAGGATTATATCGCAAACATCGTTGTGAAAGTCAAAAAAATCATGGACGATGCGGATATTCATGCGAGAGTGGACGGACGTGTAAAGCACCTTTTCAGTATATACCGCAAAATGAAAAATCAGGGCAAAACGCTCGATCAGATTTACGATCTTTTTGCCGTCAGAATTATCGTTGAAGACGAAGACGATATCTATACGGTTCTCGGTTATGTTCACAAGAACTTCAAACCGATGAACAACCGTTTTAAGGATTATGTAGCCAATCCCAAGGAGAACGGATACAAATCCATACATACCACCGTATTCGACACCACGGATGCCAAGGCGCCTTTCGAAATACAGATTCGTACGAGGGAGATGCACAAAGAGGCTGAATACGGTATCGCTTCCCACTGGAAATACAAAGAAGAATCAGACGGAAAGAAGGTTTCCGCCAAAGAGGTCGAAAAGAGCGACTGGTTAAGAAGTTTGACCGAATGTCTCGAGGAAGAGGATAATGAGAAATTCTTATCCCTTATTCATGATGACCTTGATATCTTTTCGGAGAATATTTACTGTTCCTCGCCCAAAGGAAGAACAATCGAACTCCCGAGCGGGTCGACGCCCATCGATTTTGCGTATGCAATCCATACGGATGTCGGAAACAAGATGGTCGGCGCGATGGTCAACAACGTGCATGTCGGCAACGATTATACGCTTAAAAACGGCGACATTGTCGAAATCATCACAAGCAACAATTCAAACGGACCTTCGCGTGACTGGTTAAAGAAAGTCCGCTCGACTTCGGCAAAGAACAAAATCAATCAGTGGTTCAAGAGACAGCAAAAAGACGAGAATATCGTTAAAGGTCGCGAAAAGATTCAGGAATACTGCAAACAGAACAGCATCGATTTGACCGAAATTTTAAACGACGATTACAAAAAAAGGCTTCTTGACAATTATTCCTTCAAGGACTGGGATGCGCTTCTTGCGGCAATCGGTCACGGCGGAATAAAAGAAGGCCAGGCGATCAACAGAATCATTGCGATGTACGAGAAGGACCATCCGAAGGTTTACACCAACGAGGAAGTTCTCGAATCGATAAGAAACAATTCGATCAAATTCAACAAGAGCGGTCAGAAGAACGGCATTACCGTAAACGGTACAAACGATGTCGAAGTAAGATTCGGCAAATGCTGCAATCCCATTCCGGGCGATGATATTATCGGATTTATCACAAGAGGAAGAGGCGTTACGATTCACAGAAGAGACTGCGTCAACATGAGTCCGAACGTCTTAAGCGAAGAAGACCGTCAGAGAATTATCACTGCGGACTGGCAGGAAGAAGCTCTCGAAGGCATTATAGACAATTATCTTGCGGAAATTACGGTTTTCGCAAACGAGAGAACCGGTCTTCTTTATGATGTAACAAAGATATTCACCGAGGCGGATACTCTGATAAACATGCTTCACACGAATATCTCAAAGAAAGGTGTGGCGACAATGCGTCTTTCTTTCAGAATAAGGAGCAAGGAAGAACTTGACCGTCTTTGTGCCAAATTATCCGGCATCGAAGGCGTAATCGAAGTTGAAAGAACAAAATAAACATAAGGATTATAAAAAATGTCAGAATTAAAAGTGGGCTGTCTTTCGCTCGGCATGCTGGGTAACAATACCTATTTCGTGCATAAAGAAGGCGAATACGACTGCATAGTCATCGATCCCGCAAGGGACGGCGAACTTTTGGTAACAAGATTGAGAGAAAAAGGGCTTAGCATCAAAGCGGTATTTCTTACCCATGCCCATTTCGATCATATCGGCGGCGTCGAAGGTGTCGTAAAATTATCCGAAGCGAAAATTTACGGCGGAAAAGAGGATTCGAATGCTTTCCTGGATCCTTCGATTAATCTTTCGACCGAATATCTCAGAAAAGATATCAGCATTAAACTTGATTATGAACTCTCCGAAGGCGATACGGTCGAAATCGGAAGCATGAAGTGCAAAATATTAACGACTCCCGGACATACTCCCGGAAGCATTTGTTTTTATTTCGAAGAAGACAAAGTTTTGTTCAGCGGAGACACGCTTTTTTTGGAAAGTGTCGGAAGAACGGATCTTTTAAACGGTTCGTCCGCCGAACTTCAAAAGTCTGTTGAAAGACTCCTCAAACTTCCCGAGGATACAAAGGTTTATCCCGGTCACGAGGACTTTACGACAATAGGACACGAGAGAGAATACAATCCCTATTCGACGGGATTATAAAAATATACGACGAGGAAAAAATATGAGTTTGACCAAAAAGCCCGTAACGGGCATGAAAGATATATTACCCGAGGAGATGGCGATAAGGGATTATTGCATTTCGATGATCACAAAGACCTATGAATCGTTCGGATTCACGCATATCGAAACTCCCTGCGTGGAACATATCGAAAATCTTTGCTCCAATCAGGGCGGAGAAAACGAAAAGCTTGTTTTCAAAATCTTAAAAAGAGGAGAGAAGCTCAATATCGAAAACGCTTCAGGCGAAAACGATCTTGCGGATTCGGGACTCAGATTCGATTTGACACTCCCTCTCGCAAGATATTATTCCAACAATCAGGCGCTCCTTCCCGCTCCTTTCAAGGCATTGCAGATGGGCAATGTTTTCAGGGCGGAAAGACCTCAGAAGGGAAGATTTCGCCAGTTTATGCAATGTGATATCGACATTCTCGGCGAGAGCGGAAATCTTGCCGAAATCGAGCTTATCCTTGCAACAACGACATTGCTTTCGAAGCTGGAATTTAAGAATTTCAAAGTTAAGATAAACGAGAGAAGAATCTTAAAAGCCATGGCAAAATATGCGGGCTTTGAAGAGGACAAAACCGATGCAGTATTCGTAATTCTCGACAAAATGGACAAGATCGGCCTTGACGGAGTAAGGGAAGAATTGATCGGAAACGGCTTTGATGAAAGCATTGTTTCAAAATATCTTTCTCTTTTCGACGAAATGAAAAACGATAACGATTCGACAAATATCGGTGCACTCGACTACCTCTCAAACAAACTCGACGGGGTTATCGAAGAGGGCGTTATTGACAATCTCAAAGAGATTTTCGAATCCGTTAATTCCGCCAAAACAGCGGATTTTGAACTGGCATTCGATCCCACGCTCGTTCGCGGAATGGGATATTATACCGGAACCATTTATGAGATTGAAATGGCAGAACTTAACTGCTCGGTTGCGGGCGGCGGAAGGTATGACCGCATGATCGGCAAATTTACCGGAAACGACACTCCTGCCTGCGGATTCTCAATCGGTTTTGAGAGAATCATTACGATAATGCTCGAAAAAGGATTTAAAATTCCGGGAACCGAAGGCAAAACCGCATTTTTGGTTGAAAAAGACATAAAAGGCGAGAGAATGGGCGAAATCATCAAGGAAGCCGCAGCGCTTCGAAACGAGGGCAGGACCGTTCTTATCGCAAGAATGAACAAAAATAAAAAATTCCAGAAGGAAACGCTTGAAAAGCAGGGATTTACCGAATTCAGGAATTTCTATGCACAAGAACTGAAATATTAGAATGACAAAATTATTCGTGTTTAAAAACAATAGCGACATTGAGGACATCTTACTTGATAAGGTGTCCCTTTTGTCATGTGCGGAAAAAGAACGTCTGGACAAATACAAATACAAAAGAGACAGGGTAATGTCCCTTGCAGGCCGCCTCATGCTTTTTTCTTTTGCGAAAAGATATCGGAACGAAGAATTCAAACGGATAAATCTGATAGAGGACCCTGAAATATTCAAGAAGGAAAATATCAAAGAATTCCCTCTTTTTTACGGCGAATACGGGAAAGCTTACGACAGGGAAGGAAAGGTCTTTTTTAACATTTCGCATTCCAAAGAATACTGCGTTTTGGCGCTTTCAGACACGGAAATAGGAGTTGACATCCAGGAGATAAAAGAAATCAGAGCCGACATAGCCAAAAGATTTTTCGAAAAGAGGGACAACGACTATATCGAGGCGGCGGGAGCGGACAAAACCTTAAGGTTTATCGAAGTCTGGTGCATCAAGGAAAGTTATGCCAAACTTACGGGAAAGGGAATAAGCGAAGGTTTCTCGAAATTTTACGAAAATTTCGAGAAAATGGAGATTGTTGACGCCTCAACAAATGAGGTAAAAGCCGAACTCGAAAAATATGAAATCGACCCCCTTTACTGTTGCTATTGTGCCCGCAAAACCCGATAAAATCGGTATGGGATAAAAAAAGGACAAAATGCACCAAAAAGATGGAGTCATTTATGGCACATATATACATAGACATATATATATTATTTATATATAATGACTATGTAGGGGAAAGTACGGATGTTTGTAATTATGATTCGTAATAAATCTTTGATACAAAAATGAGGTAGTTTATTATGGATAATAAGGACAAATTGACGGGATTATATTTATTTGATGATTTCATACAAGTTGCGTCCGAAAGAATAGGGGAAGCTTCGGACGAAACTCTTTTTGTTTTGATTTCTGCCGATTTTTCCAAATTCAAATATATAAACAGAGTTTACAGTTACGGTGCCGGCGACAAGCTTATAAAGGATCTCGCGGAAGCGATTACGTCCCAGAAAGAATGCGTTGTGGCCTGCAGACCTTATTCCGATCACGTACTCGGATTATTCGCTTTCAAGAAAAACACATGGGAAGTTGAAAAAGAAAGATTCAAAAAACTCGAAGAAGACTTTTGCAAATCACACAAGAAAGATTATTCAAAAGCATCCGTTCACCTCAACATCGGTGTGTGCATTGTAGAAGATACCGACGAGCCCGTTACTTCCATCATCGACAAAGCGAATATTGCAAGAAGAAGCGTTAAAGGCAATTACACCGTTCCTTACGCACTCTATACGCAAAAGCTTCAGGTATTGAAGGAAGCGGAATCCAGACTTATCCCGATATTCGAAAAAGCTCTTGAGAACGAAGAAATCCTTGTATACATGCAGCCCAAGATAAGCGTTAAAAAGGGCGGCATAAGAGGAGCCGAGGCATTGACGAGACTTATCGACGATGACGGACAGATAGTTCCTCCCGAAATCTTTATTCCGGTTCTCGAAAATTCGGGCAAGGTTCTCGATCTTGACTGGTATGTAATGAAATACGTGTTCAAGAAGATTCACGAATGGCTCGCCGAAGGAAGAACGGTGGTTCCCGTATCAATCAATCTTTCCAAGCTTCATTTCTACCACGATTCGCTTGTTGAAGATATCATGAGAGAGTTTGAGAAATATGATTTTTCTCCCGATTACGTCGAATTCGAAGTAACCGAATCGGTATTCTTTGAAGAAGCCGAACTCATCATCGACAAGATTGAAAAATTAAGACAGCACGGATTCAAGATTTCCGTAGACGATTTCGGTGCCGGATATTCATCTCTTAACCTTATCGGAATTCTTCCCGTAGATATCATTAAACTCGACAAAGGATTCATCAAGAATTCCCTTAACAACAAAAAGGGAATGGATATCATCAAAGGACTTATCCGCATCCTTAACGAGATTGAAATGGATATCGTCTGCGAGGGTATCGAAACAAAGGACGAAGAAAAGATCGTATACGAATTCGGATGCGATTCGATGCAGGGATTCCTTTACGACAGACCGATTCCCATCGGAAATTTCGAAGACAAATACATTTTAAGACAGGTTATTTAATTAAGGATTTACACATATTTGCATAAAAATGAGGTTGTTATTTAACAACCTCTTTTAAATTGTCTTTTATGTTTCCGTACATTGCGTAATCCGCAAAACGGTCTCCGTATTTTTCTTCATTGGCAAACAAAATGAGATTGCAGCCTTTGTAATGACCGGTAACGTACTGGACTTTGGTACTTGCCAAATCGGCGCCCAAAACGATAATCGTGTCGGCTTTGTAGCATTCGATCGCAGCTTCCGTGTACAAATCGTTGTCCACGCGTTCGCCGAGGAGCCTTATGTTGGGTCTTAACGCTTTTTTGCATACGTCGCATACCGGGATGGAACGGGACGTAAGAAGATAATCAACGTCGAAAGTTTTTTTGCATTTGGGGCAGTAATTGTTGTAAACACTTCCGGCTACTTCAACAACGCTTTCGATACCCGCGAGTTTTTCGAGACCGAATATGTTGAAGGAAACTACGGACTGTAGTTTGCCCTCGTCTTCCAGAGCTTTGATTATTTCATATGATTCATCGGGTTTTGGGAGATACGAAAGAACTTCTTTTTTATAAAATTCATAAAAGCGCTCTTTTCTCGAAGAATATTCTCCGGCCGAAAGAAGCTGCTCCGGACACATTTTATAGTTCTTTTCTATGGAATAAAAAATATCCGAATCCCAAAGATCCCGTCCGCCGCATTCCACAACGGAACCCAAACCGGTCAAAAATACGATATTATTCGATTGTCTGATAATACTTCGTACTGTTTTAACCATATTAAATTCCCCTATAATTATATTTTAAACCATTAAAAATAAATGTCAATGATGATGGACAAACCGTCGGGGTGCAATTAAATATAACTTGTTAAAGGAACTCATTTTAAATATAATATTACTCATAATATTTTTGTGAGGATATTCGTGGATATAATACTCAAAGTTATAATTTTAGTAATACTGTTGATTCTTTCGGCGTTCTTTTCTTCGGCGGAAACCGCTTTTAACAGCGCCAACGAAATAAGGCTTAAAACATTAAGCGACGAGGGAAACAAAAGAGCCAAAGCGGTGCTTAAAATACTCGACAATTATTCCAAACTCATAAGCGGAATTCTGATAGGAAACAATATCGTAAACATTGTCGCATCGTCTTTAACCACCACGCTTGCGCTTCTTTGCGGTTATTCTTTTGCGGTTTCGATCGCAACCGGACTTTTGACGATCGTCATCCTTTTATGCGGTGAAATCGTTCCCAAACAATGGGCGAAAATAAATGCCGACAAAGTGGTTCTTTTTTACTCCTATTTTTTCATTGCGTATCTGTTCGTATTCACTCCGGTTATTTTCCTCTTCGACAAAACTTCTTTGATTATCATGAAGATTCTTCGAATCAAAAAAAGAGAGGATGAACCGACGATTACCGAAGGGGATTTAAGGACGATTCTCGACACTTCGCATGAGGACGGAGTCATCGAAGAGAAGGAAAAAGACATGATTATCAATCTTTTCGATTTGTCCGATTCGAAAGCAAGGGACATCATGATTCCGAGAATCGACATGGTGATGGTGAGCGTCGATGCTTCATACAGGGAAATCTTGAATGTGTTCAAAGAGAACATGTATACGCGACTTCCCGTGTACGAAGGCAGCAAGGAACATGTAATCGGTATCCTAAACATGAAGGATTTTCTTTTTGTAAAAGATCCGGATGGTTTTGACATATCGAATTTTTTGAGAGAGCCGTATTACACATACGAATACAAAAACACTTCGGATCTGCTTGCGCAGATGAGACTTTCGTCAAACAATATCGCGATTGTTTTAAACGAATACGGCGATACCGAAGGCATGATAACGCTTGAAGACCTTCTTGAGGAAATAGTCGGCGAAATCAGGGACGAATACGATTCCGACGAGGAAGAACTCATCAAAAAAGTCAACGACCTTGAATACATCGTTCAGGGCAATGTCAAACTCGATGATTTAAACGATGCGCTCGATACCGATTTTGAAAGCGAGGATTACGATACGATAGGCGGTTTGATGATTGACAATCTTGACAGGCTTCCCAAAGAAGGGGAGAGTGTCGAACTTGAAAACAAAACCGTTTTGAAAGCATTAAAGATGACGAGGAACAGGATACTGTCCGTTAAAATCACTTTAAGCGGCGAAGAGGAGAAGAACTGAAAACACCGCTTTCAAACGCCTGAAAAAACAACATAAAACATACGATTCGGAAACCTTCGGAAGTATTTACTTTCGAAGGTTTTTGTGGCATAATATTGTATTGTGCGAAATAATGCGGTAAAACGGTTACGAATGTTTTAATATCGCAAATAATATACAAAAAGAAAGGTTTTGGAAATGAAAGGCAGAATAGGAAGAATTATTGCTTTGGTTCTTATATTGCTTATCACCGCCGGCTTGGGATATGTCGGATTAAACGGTGTCGGCGAAAAGAAGGCCGGAAGTTACAGAAACATATCACAGGGTCTTGACCTTGCGGGTGGTTTGAGTATCACATATCAGGTAGTCGGAGAAGAAAATCCGACATCGGAAGATATGGCCGATACAATCGAGAAATTAAGAAACAAAGCCGAGACATATTCGACCGAAGCTCAGGTTTATCAGGAAGGCGGAAACAACGACAGAATCACAATCGAAATCCCCGGAGTTTCCGATGCGTCCGCGATACTTGAAGAACTCGGAAGACCCGGTTCGCTTTATTTTATATATCAGACCGATGAGATGGGCAACCTCAACTACTATTATGAGGCTACCGCAGACGGTCAGACGGTATTTATTGACGAGAAATTCAACAAATTCTATTACATAAGCGACAACATGGCCGTTAAATACGACGAAACCACTCAGAGTGCGCTTCTCGACGAAGACGGAAACGTGGTTGTTTACGATTTGGATTCGGCTGAAGAGAAGAATGTTTCATATATGCTTTTAAAGAGCATTGATGAGCTTAAGGAAGAAGGTTCCATCATTCTTGAAGGTTCGGATGTAAAGAACTCCAAAGCCGGAACCCAGGAAAATTCCTCAACAGGCGGAAAGGAAGTCGTTGTTGCGCTTTCTTTCAACGATGCAGGTACAAAGAAATTCGCGGAAGCAACACAGAGAGCAAATTCAAGAGGCGAATCGATTGCCATTTATTATGACGGCAATTTCATTTCCGTTCCCAGAGTATCCGTTGTTATTACAAACGGCGAAGCAATCATTACGGGTACAAACGATTTGAAAGAAGCCGAAAGACTTGCTTCGAGAATCCGTATCGGTGCTCTTAAACTGCAGCTTCAGAAATTAAGATCCAATATCGTCGGCGCACAGCTTGGTACGGAAGCGGTTTCGACATCCGTAAAGGCAGCCGCAATCGGTCTTATCCTTGTGGCATTAATCATGGTCGGCGTCTATTTCATTCCCGGTCTCGCCAGCGTTCTTGCGCTTGCGCTTTACACGGTAATGATTGTGGTTATACTTTCGGTATTTAACGAAGCGATTACGCTTACCCTTCCCGGTATTGCAGGTATCATTC
The DNA here is from genome assembly GCA_017613435.1 of Lachnospiraceae bacterium. GTDB lineage: Bacteria > Bacillota > Clostridia > Lachnospirales > Lachnospiraceae > UBA3766. Next base: position 14,788 of record JAGADU010000053.1, read on the forward strand.
TTTCAATCGGTATGGCCGTTGACGCAAACGTTATCATTTTCGCGAGAATCAGAGAAGAACTTGCAAAGGGCAAGACTCTTGAAGATTCCGTGGATGTAGGTTTCAAAAAGGCTTTAAGCGCAATCATCGACGGAAACATTACGACACTCATCGCATCCCTCGTACTTATGTTCTTCGGTTCGGGTACCGTTAAGGGATTTGCGCAGACTCTTGCAATCGGTATCGTTCTTTCGATGTTTACAGCACTTGTAATCACCAGACTCATCCTTCGCGGATTCATGGCAATGGGCATTACGAATCTTAAACTTTACGGTATCGGCAAGGAAAGAAAAGTCATCAATTTCTTAAGCAAGGGACATATATTCGTTATCGTATCGGTTCTTCTTATCTTATGCGGATTTGTATTCATGGGTATCAATACCGCCAAGACGGGCAACATATTGAATTACTCGATCGAATTCAAGGGCGGTACTTCGACATGCGTCGAATTAAGCGATAACTACACACTCGATGAAATCGGAGCAACAATCACTCCCCGCGTGGAAGACATCACAAAGGACGGTAGCGTACAGATACAGAAAGTCGAAGGCGGCAATCAGATTATCATTAAGACAAGAAGCCTTGAAGATAACGAAAGAGACGAACTCAACAATCTTCTCGCAAACGAATTCGATGCGGTAGAAGGTTCGTTCGAATCCGAAACGATTTCCGCTACGATTTCTTCGGAAATGAAAAAGGAATCCCTGATTGCGGTTTCGATTGCCGTTCTCTGCATGCTCATTTATATCTGGATCCGTTTCTCGGATTTCAGATTCGGTGTGGCAAGTATCGCATGTCTTGTTCATGACGTACTTATCGTCGTGGCATTCTATGCGGTCGCAAGAATAAGCGTAAGCTCCACATTCATAGCCTGTATGCTGACGATAGTCGGTTATTCGATAAACGCAACCATCGTTATTTTCGACAGAATCAGAGAGAAATTAAAAGAAGAGCAGCTGCGAATAGAATCGCTCGGCTCGAGAAGAAAGAAAAAGAGAGCCGGAGAGGAAACAAATCCCGACAACGTGCTCAACGTAAAGCAGATTGTAAACGATTCGATAACTCAGACTCTTTCGAGAAGTATATTTACATCGCTGACGACATTTGTCATGGTACTCCTTTTGTACATCTTCGGTGTAACTTCGATTAAAGAGTTCGCTCTTCCTCTTATGATAGGTATCCTTTGCGGTACATACTCTTCGGTATGCCTCGCAGGAACCGTATGGGTATTCTTAAGAAAAGTATTTGTGCCCAAAGACAACGAAGACGAAGACGATTTGCCTTAAGAAAGATAAGCCTTGCTTTTGCGAGGCTTCTTTTGACATTAAGGTTAAACAATAAATATTCGGTGCGATTAAATGAAAAATTGGATTCTTCTACGAAAAGCCGCCGATTACGACAAGCTTTCAAAAGAACTGAACATAGATCCAGTAGCCGTAAGAATAATGGTCAACAGAGGAATAACCGAAATCGAAGACATGAAAAAATTCCTCGATACGGATATTTCGGACTGCTTTTCCCATAAGGGACTTCCGAACATAAACGAAGCGGTTGCAAAAATAAAAGAAGCGAAAGAAAGGAATCTAGGATGCAGAATAGTCGGAGATTACGATGCCGACGGGGTATGCGCGACAACGATTCTGTTAAAGGGTTTGACCCTGTTCGGCTTATCCTGCGATTTTGTGATTCCCAACCGACTTTTGGACGGGTACGGCATCAACGAAAGCATAGTAAGAAAAGCGCATGAAGACGGAATCGGTTTTTTAATCACATGCGACAACGGAATATCCGCAAGGGCCGCAATCGACCTGGCATACGATTTGGGAATCGAGACCGTCGTAACGGATCATCATACCGTTACGGACAGCGAGGTTCCGGTTAAGGTAAAGGAGCTCGTCAATCCCAAGATGAGTACGAATGAATATCCCTTTGCCGACATATGCGGCGCTCAGGTTGCGTATAAGGTCCTTTGCGCGCTTTTTGAAGGCAATGCGGTGTTCGAGCCGATAAAAGAGGAACTTCTCGAATTTGCGGCCATAGCGTGCGTTACAGACGTAATGCCTCTTGCCGGCGAAAACAGAAATCTTGTCAAATGGGTTTTGAAACGTTTAAAGAACGCAAAGAATCCGGGATTAAACAAACTTTGCGAAAAATGCGAAATAAGCGCCAAGGCTTTTGACGTTAACGTGACAGACATCGGATTTCGAATTGGTCCCTGCATCAATGCCGCGGGAAGAATAGAAGTTGCGGATGACTGCGTCAGTCTTTTTATAAGCGGGAGCGAAGAAGAAAGAGAAAGCCTTTGCGACAAACTTATAAAACAAAACAACGAACGCAAGGAATTAACCGAAAAATGCGTCAGGGAAGGCATCTCGTATATCGAGAATAATTTCGCCGACGGCGTGCTTCCGAACGTGCTTGTTTTGTATCTTCCGAATTGTCATGTTGCGATATGCGGTCTGGTGGCCGGAAGAATCAGGGAAAAATACTATCATCCGACGATTGTATTTACGGATTCAAACGCTGAGCTGACGGGCTCGGGACGTTCGATAGACGAATACAACATGATTGAAAACATCCAAAAATGCGCCGATCTTTTATCCAAATTCGGAGGACATAAGGCGGCGTGCGGATTAAGCCTTAAAAAAGAAAATCTCGAAGAATTAAACCGAAGACTCAATTCGTATTCGAATCTTACGAAGGAAGATCTTACCGAGAAACTTTATATTGACGCCGACATGCCTTTCGGCTACGTATCTTTTAAGGTCATAGAGGATTTGGGAAAACTCGAACCTTTCGGACTCGGCAATTCTTCACCCGTATTCGCTCAAAAAAACCTCCTTCTTTTGAAAGCAAGGCGAGTGGGTGAGAATCATATTTTCCTAAGCGTGAGGGATTCGTCGGGAAGAGTGAGGGATTTGAAACTTTGGAGAAAAGCGGACGAATTCGAGGATTTCATATCCGGGGCAATCGGGGAAGATTCGTCAAAGATTCTTTACGAGGGATATGAAGGAGAACTTGCTTCGAAAAATATTCTTCTTACGGTTTCGTATTATCCTTCGGTCAATACTTACAAAAACAACACCTTCATGGATTTTACCGTCAGGGACTATAAATTTTCATAATTCGGAGACAAAATGATTTTATGCGTATCGCTTAATCCGGCCGTGGATAAGATGCTTAAAATAAACACAATCAATATCGGAAAAGTCAACCGCGCGAGCTTAGAAAGCGTTCATGCGGGCGGAAAAGCCGTAAATGTGGCTTTCGATCTTCAGCTGCAGGGCGAGGAAGTATTCGTAACCGGATTTGTCGGAGGAAAATGCGGACGCATGATTCTCGACGAACTCAAGCAAAGAAACATGCCGAATAAATTCGTAATGCTTTCCACGGAAACGAGAACCAATATGAATTATATCGATTCGTTCGGAAAGGTTACGGAAATTTTGGAAGGCGGACACCTTGTAGATGCAAAAAGCGAAGAGATGTTTTTGCATCTTTACATGAATCTTATCAAAAAAGCCGATATGGCTGTTTTGTCCGGAAGTCTTCCGATAGGGCTTAACGATGATTTTTACGGAAGCCTTACAGACATAGCAAACAGAGCGGGAGTTCCGGTATGCCTTGACGCGTCCGGCAACGCGCTCTCCGAAGCCGTTTTGCATCAGCCTTTTTTGATAAAACCGAACCTCTCCGAATTTGAGGGGCTTACGAATCACAAATACGATTTGTCCGCACTCGATAAGGGCTTTAAGGAATTTTTCGAGAGCGCCTCTTTTAAAAACGTCATGCTCGAAGATTTGATGGATTTAAGAAAAGCGGGAATAGCGATTATCTGCGTGACTCTCGGCGACAAAGGAATGCTTCTTTACGCAAAGGATCAGATTATCGTCTGCAACGCTCCCGAAGTTGAAGTGGTCAATACGGTCGGAAGCGGAGACTGCATGCTTTCCTCGCTTATACATTCGCTTATGAAAAACGTTTCGATTCTCGATTGCGCCGTATATGCGTCCGCGGTATCGAGCGCGCATGTTAACACATTGAACGTCGGAGACATAGATCCCGAACTTGTATCGAAACTTTCCGGAAAAGTTAAATACGGCATTTTCAGATGTCCGAAGAATTAAGATTTGGTGATTGATTTGTACGCAGAAGTAATAGTTGATATATCTCATGAAAAATTAGACAGACCGTTCACATACAAAATCCCCGAAAACCTCATTGACGAAATCGAGGAAGGAACGATGGTTGAAATACCTTTCGGACAGGGGAACAAGCTGATTAACGGTTATGTCATACGCATAAAAGAGAATAACGATTACTGCCCCGAAAAAACCAAGGAAATAGCGGGTATCGCAAAGGGCAGCGTAAAAGCGGACGCGAATCTTATCAAGCTTGCGACATTTATCAGAAAAACATACGGTTCCACGCAGATTAACGCTTTAAAAACGGTTATGCCTGTTAAAAAGAGCGTTAAGAGGGAAGTCAAAAAAAGAGTTGTTGCGCTTCTTGACGAAGAAAAACTCGAATACCTTGCGGATCTTGCAGGATCCAAGCATAAAAACGCACAGGAGAGGCTTTTAAGGGAACTTAAAAAATATTCCGACATTTCGTATTCGTTTATAACGAACAAGATGAATGTTTCGTCGCAGACGATTTCGGCACTCGTTAAAAACGATGTATGCCGCATCGAAGAAGAAACCGTATACAGAAATCCGATTAAGATAGAAAAGCCTTCGGATACAGTGGTCGAACTTTCCGAAGAACAAAAACGAATCATCGACGATGTCAACGAAGATTTAAGAAAGGGCGAGAGAAACACTTATCTTATTCACGGCATCACGGGTTCGGGCAAAACCGAAGTCTATATGCGTCTTATAGAAGACAGGATAAAAGAAGGCAAACAGGCCATTCTTCTTATTCCCGAGATTGCCCTTACCTATCAGAATCTCATGAGATTTTACGCCAGATTCGGAGACACGGTAAGCGTCATTCATTCGAAAATGACCGCGGGAGAAAGATACGATCAGTATTTAAGGGTCAAAGAAGGCAGCGTGAACATTATGATCGGACCGAGGTCGGCGCTTTTTACGCCTTTTGAAAATCTCGGAATAGTCGTAATCGACGAAGAGCACGAAAGCTCTTACAAAGCCGACAACATGCCCAAATACCATGCAAGGGAAGTGGCAAAAAAACTGTGCGAACTGACGGATTCGATACTTGTTCTCGGTTCAGCGACTCCCTCGCTTGAGAGCTTCTACAGGGCCAAATGCGGCGAATACAAATTATACAGATTAAACGACAGGCTTACGGGAAACACTCTCCCTAAAGTCTATGTCGAAGACATGCGACAAGAATTAAAAGACGGCAACAAATCCGTTTTTTCGAGAAGGTTGCATAATCTTATCGAGGACAGGTTAAACAGACACGAACAGATAATGCTCTTTTTGAACAGAAGAGGAGTATCGGGATTTGTTTCGTGCAGGGAATGCGGAGAAGTAGTAAAATGCCCGCATTGCGATGTATCCTTATCGCTTCACAAAGACGGTAATCTTAAATGCCACTATTGCGGATACGAGACTCCTTTTTCGAAGATATGTTCCAAATGCGGAAGCGACAAGGTAAGAGGATTCAAAGCAGGAACGCAGATGATAGAGGATTTCGTCAGAAAGGAATTTCCCTACGCGCTCATCCTTCGTATGGATGCGGATTCGACGAAAAAACAGGAAGATTACGAATCGATTCTCTCGAGGTTTTCAAACAGAGAGGCCGATATTTTAATCGGTACCCAGATGATAGTGAAAGGTCACGATTTCAAAGGCGTTACGCTTGTGGGAATCGTTGCTGCGGACATGGCGCTTAACGCCGAGGATTACAGAGCGGGCGAGAGAGCTTTTCAGCAGCTTGTACAGGCTTCGGGAAGAGCCGGAAGGGGAGAAAATCCCGGAGAAGTTGTCATTCAGACCTATCAGCCGGATCATTACGCCGTGGAATTTGCCAAAACTCAGGATTACGATGCTTTCTACGAGGACGAAATCACGTTCAGACGTCAGATGATGTATCCTCCGATCGGAAATCTTTTGGGAATACAGATTACGGGAGACGAAGAAAAAAGAGTTGTTAAGCTTTCGAAAGTCATCTCGGACATGATAGACAAAATGCCTATAAGAAGCGAAATCGGAAAAATCGGACCCGCTTCGGCCGCACTGTCAAAGAAATGCGATATATACAGAAGAGTTATATATATTAAGAGTTTGGATTACGACAATCTTATCTCGATTAAGGATTTTATCGAAAAAGAAATCGAAAAATTCAATCTCGAGAGAGAAACGGTAATGTTTGATTTTAATCCGATGAACGGTTTTTAGAAAATTACAGGAGGTTGATATGGCACTCAGAAAAATTCGCGAAGAAGGGGAAGAATGCTTAAGATGCGTATGCAAGGAGGTTACGGAAATCAATCCCAGAATCCTTGAACTCATAGAAGATCTTAAAGATACCATGTACGATGCGGACGGTGTCGGACTTGCCGCACCCCAGGTCGGAGTAAGAAAAAGAATCGCCGTCGTTGACGTGGGAGACGGTCCCGTGGTTTTGATTAACCCCGAAGTGGTTGAGACCGAGGGTGAGCAGACGGGAAACGAAGGATGTCTTTCCGTTCCCGGAAAATGCGGAGTGGTTACAAGACCCATGAAAGTTAAGGTTAAAACAAGAAATCTTGATTTTGAATGGGAAGAGATAGAAGGCGAGGAACTCTTTGCGAGAGCGATGCTTCACGAAATGGATCACCTTGACGGAATTCTTTACATCGACAAGGTCGAGGGCGATTTGCAGGATGTTGCCCAAGAAGAATAACCGGGGGTGAATTGTATGAAAATAGTTTTCATGGGAACGCCGGACTTTGCGGTTTCGGCACTTACAAAACTTCATGATGCGGGACACGAAATAGTTCTGGTCGTAACACAGCCCGACAAGCCCAAGGGAAGAAGCAAACTCTATCTTCCTTCTCCCGTTAAAGAAGAAGCGTTAAGACTCGGCATCGAAGTTTTTCAACCCGACAAAATCAAAAAAGAAGAGAATATCGAAATACTTAAAAAATATCCCGCGGACGTTTTTGTCGTTGCGGCTTTCGGACAGATTTTATCAAAGGAAATCCTTGAAATGCCGCGCTTCGGATGCATTAACATTCATGCGTCACTCCTTCCGATGTACCGCGGCGCCGCACCCATTCAGTGGGCGATTTTAAACGACGAAAAAAAGAGCGGTGTAACCATTATGCAGATGGATGAGGGATTGGACACCGGAGATATGCTTCTAAAAGGCGAAATTCCCATCGAAGAGACAGATACCGCCGACAGCCTTCATGACAAATTAAGCGCTCTTGGCGCCGATCTTATCGTCGAAGCGCTTTCGCTTCTTGAAAAAGGTGAATTAAAAGCCCTGCCCCAGCCCGAAGGTCCTCTTTTTTATGCGAAAATGATCAAAAAAGAAGACGGTGCTCTCGATTTTGGCGAAGAAGCAAGAGAACTAGCGATCAAAGTCAGAGCCTTTTATTCATGGCCCGGAACATATGCTCTTTTAAACGACAATTACATCAAAATCTGCGAGGCGCATGCGACTGACGAAGAAAGCGGCATGTCGGAGGGCGAGATTTGCAGGGTCGAAAAAGACAGATTTTTCGTTCAGACGAAAAAAGGCCTGCTTGCGGTAACAAAAATTCAGCCCCAGGGCAAAAAAGCAATGTCCGTAAAAGATTATCTTTTGGGCAGAAAGATTAATGTCAAAGACAGACTGACAAAATATGAATAAAGATTTCGAAATAAGAAAGACGGCGTTTGAAACATTAACGTTAATCGAAAAATCGAATACTGCGTCACATACGGTATTAAGAGACGTTCTCGACAAATACGATTATCTTCCCAAAAACGAAAAAGCCCTGATCGGCACCATCGTAAAGGGCGTAATCGAAAGAAGAATCGGACTTGATTATGTAATCGACAAATACTCGAAGGTTGAGACGAAAAAGATGAAAAAGCCCGTCAGATTGATTATGGAGATGGGCACATATCAGATTCTTTACATGAAATCCTACGATTCGCTCGCAGTCAATACATGCGTCGAACTTGCAAGAAAAAAGGGTCTGTCAAATCTTTCCGGATTTGTGAATGCCGTTTTAAGAAATATATCGAGAGACAAGGATAATATAAAATATCCCGGAAAAGATGATGAAAATTATCTTTCCGTAACATATTCGATGCCGCAATTCCTTTGTGATTTTCTGCTTTCGCAATACGATTTTGACACGGTGGAAACAATGCTTAAAAAATCGCTTGAAAGCGACAGCATCAAAATAAGAATTTCGGAGGATGCCGATTCAAACGAGATAAAAACAATCAGGGAGGAAATCGGGAAAAACAGCGAAAAGACCGCTGAAATCGAAGGTTGCGAAAGACTTTTAAGCACTAAGGGAATCGGTTCCCTGAATGACCTCGACTCTTTTAAAAAAGGCAGGATTTACGTTCAGGATACCGGCAGTTTCCTTCTTTGCAAAAATGTTCCTTTCGGCGAAAAAATACTTGATGCATGCAGTGCGCCGGGCGGAAAGAGCATTTTCCTCTCGCAAAGATTTCCCGAATCGAAAATTATTGCATGCGACATATCCGAAGACAAGATTTCGAAAATAAAAGAAAACATCGTTAGATGCAAAACTTCAAACATAGAAGTTAAAATTGCGGACGCTTCGGTTTACAACGAAGAATTCGCTCACGCCTTCGATGTGGTTTTGGCCGATGTTCCCTGTTCGGGACTCGGTGTTATCGGCAAAAAACAGGATATCAAATACAGACTGACGCAAAATGATTTTGACAGTCTTTACGAACTTCAGAAAAAAATACTTTTCAATGTTTCAAAGTACGTAAAGAAGGGCGGGTATCTTTGTTATTCGACCTGTACCGTTAACAAAAAGGAAAACGGCATTTTGGTTGACGAATTTTTAAAGAGCGAAAATTTTGAATACGCCGAACTTTCCTTTGTTCCCGATTCTTTTAAGACGGCGGCTCATAAAGGATATATGGAGCTTATACAGGGAAGAGAGGATTCGGACGGATTTTTCTTTGCGATATTAAAAAGACGGGAAAATTGACGAAATGCGTCAGATGAGCAGCAATAGGGCTTTCGGACAATATGGAAGAAATCAAAAACAAAACATTATCCGAACTGAATGAAGAAATAAAAAATCTCGGAGAGGCGGCTTTCAGAGCCAGACAGATTTACGAATGGCTCCATGTCAAACTCGTTTCGGATTTTGACGAAATGAGCAATATTTCCGTTTCCCTGAGACAGAAACTTAAGGAAAACTACGAGATTACGACTCTTAAAACCGTAAGAATCAGCGAGTCGAAAATCGATTCCACCAAAAAGTTTCTTTTTGAAACAAAGGACGGGAATTACATCGAAAGCGTATGGATGCAGTATCACCACGGCAATTCGGTATGCATTTCGTCCCAAATCGGCTGCAGAATGGGCTGTAAATTCTGTGCTTCGACCATTGACGGGCTCGTAAGAAGCTTAAGCGCTGCCGAAATGCTCGAGCAGATTTACGAGATAACAAGGATCACAAAAGAGAGAGTTTCAAACGTTGTGGTAATGGGTATGGGAGAGCCCATGGACAATTACGAAAACGTGGTAAAGTTTGTGAAACTTTTAACGTGTCCCGAAGGGTTGAATATTTCTCAAAGAAATGTTACAGTATCGACTTGTGGGATTGTTCCGAAAATAAAAGAATTCGCAGACGAGGGATTACAGGTTACGCTGGCTTTGTCGCTGCATGCTCCGAACGACGAAAAACGCCGTACGCTGATGCCGATAGCCAACAGTTATTCGATAAACGAATGCCTTGAAGCCTGCGATTATTATTTTGAAAAGACAAAAAGAAGGGTAAGCTTCGAATATGCTTTGGTGGCGGGAGTAAACGACAACGAAAAAGAAGCCGAAGAATTATCGAAACTCCTAAGCGGACATAACGGTCATGTAAACCTTATACCCGTAAATCCGATAAAAGAAAGAGATTTTAAAAGATCGGACAAAACAAGGATATTTGCATTTCAAAATAAACTTGAAAAAAACGGGATAAATGTTACTATAAGAAGGGAAATGGGCAAGGATATTGACGGTGCTTGCGGCCAGTTGAGGCGCAGACACAATGAAGAGGCCCGGGGGTTAGGTAGTGATCAAGGCTGTATCTAAAACAGATATAGGAAAACTCAGACAACTTAATCAGGATTTTGTATTTACTTCGGTTTATCCACTCGGTGCACTGGATAATCTTTTTCTTGTTGCAGACGGCATGGGCGGACACAAGGCCGGAGATTACGCCTCAAAATGTGCGGTTGAAACCATTACCGAAATGTGTTCCAAAAGCAGGGGTAAGAAGACCGTAACGGCCATTTCCGATGCAATCAACGAAGCAAATACCCGAATCAGAAGAAAAGCAATGGAAGACGTGAATATGGTCGGCATGGGAACCACCACGGTTCTTGCCACGGTATCCGGAAGCACTTTAACCGTTGCGAATGTTGGTGACTCAAGACTTTATATTATTTCTGCAGACAAAACCATCACTCAGATTACAAGGGATCATTCTCTTGTCGAAGAAATGGTGCGCATGGGCGGAATCGACCGTGTGAGCGCAAGAAACCATCCCGACAAGAACATCATTACCAGAGCCATAGGTGCCACGGGTAATGTAAACATTGATTTCTTTGAAGTTCCGTTAAGAGACAAAGATATTATTCTCATGTGCTCCGACGGGCTCAGCAATATGATAGAAGACAAAGATATTCTCGAAATAGTAACCTCGGGAAAGGAAGTCGAAGCAATTGCTTCGGACCTTATCGCCACGGCCAACGAAAACGGCGGCAGCGACAATATATCCGTGGTTTTAATCGTATACGAGCAACAGGAATGAGGTTTTTATGGTAAAGATTGGTATGGTCATCGGCGGCCGATATGAAATACAGGAATTAATCGGCACCGGTGGAATGTCAGATGTTTACAGAGCTAAAGACAACAAATTAAA
>JAGADU010000054.1 GCA_017613435.1 Lachnospiraceae bacterium
GTACGGTTATACCGGATATCTTTCAAAGGTTTCCAATATTTCTAAGCCCGCTGAAGAATGGGTTGCAGGCGGTATGCCCATCACAAAGATGATGAACATGGAAAGAAGAAACGGTGAAGACAAGCCCGTTATCAGAAAAGCTCTCGTTGAACTTGACGGCAAGCCCTTCAAATACTTCGAAGCTCATCGTGAAGAGTGGGCAGTTGAAACATGCTTCACATTCCCCGGTGCGATTCAGTACTACGGTCCCGCAGAAGTATGCGACCTTACAACAAGAACCCTTGCTCTTGAAAAAGGCTGATTGAATTAAAAAATACAAAGGTTCGTCCGTATGTCGGGCGGACCTTTTTTGTTTATATTGTAAAAGTCTTCTTTAAAAGATATAATTTTTCAAGAGAGGAAATAATTATGAATCTATATACAAGAAGTTACAATCCTGACTGGAACAGAGTCGTTTTAATGGCTGTCGAGACATGCGATAAGCTTTCCGAAGACGTAACAAACGATACGTTATTTAAAATAATACTTCACGAAAAAGGCGAAATAAGATTAAGCGATGCCGCCGGTTCTTATACGGTTAAAACTCCTTCGCTTATTATTTTGTCGGATAAGGAAGTTTCGGGTTTTGAAACGGTTAAAAACGGAAGCAACAGGATCCTTTATTTCAATCCGACGGTCGTTAGGGAAGAATTCACTCTTGAAGATCTTTACGGCGATGTTTACGAGGAAACTTTCGGCAAAACAATATATCAGGATTATCTTCTCGTTCGTGATTTCTTCAAGACGATAGGGCTTGAAAACAAGATATTTCCTCTTGGCATGAACGAAATAATCAGAGTGAAAAATCTGATTGAACTGACGGAGAGGGAACTGACGCTTCAGTATGACGGCTTCTGGCCCTGCCGAAGCAGATCTTTTCTTTTGGAACTTCTTTTCTACGTAAAATACATATTCTCTCTAAAGGGTGAACACAAAGAAATTTCGGAGGATGAAGAAATATTTCTTGAAATATCGGATTATCTGAATGAGCATTTGGGAGATGATATTTCGCTTGATGACATTACCGGAAATTTCAATATAAACCGAAACAAATTAAATTCGATTTTTGTTTCGAAAACATCGAAAACCTGGCTTAATTATCTTGTCGATTTAAGAATCGATATGGCCAAATCGATTCTTTCGAATACGGAAATACCCATAGGCGAAGTGAGCGCACGCGTCGGATATACGGATTCGAATTATTTCACCAAAATATTCAAAAAACAGACCGGCTGCACGCCTTCCTTATACAGAAAGCAAAATTCTTAGTGCAGATATTTCTATTAGTTGTGCATTTATTTCTTTGGCGACAAATCTTCTTTTCGTAATATATGTGTAACAGATAACACGTGTATTATAAGGAGGATACAATGACAAAGAAAGGAATGCACAATTTTTTTGTATATTCGGTTTTGATTCTCTCGCTTCTTTTGTTTTTCGGATGCGGCGTCAGTGAAAACGAAACCGTAAATTTTACATCCGACGAAGAAGAGCCTGATGCAAGGGAAATAACAATAGGAGAACCGAAAGAGAGAGAATCTTTTATCTTTGAAGGAATAATAAAAGTCGACGATACGTACAAAGAATACGAAAAAGAAGTACCATTGAAGGTCATATCGGAAAAGCTTAAAAAGGATTCATATGAGAGAACGGTTCTTTTGTCCCACGATGTAAAAGCCGAAGACGGTAAGGTGAAGGATTTCGTATCATACAAAACGGATATAGTCAATCCTACGGGAATGGTGGCGCAGACAGTAAAATTCGATGCCGTTTTCGAGGAAGAAGGCGGTGAGTGGAAACTCGTATCAAACGAATGGAGCGAATGGACTGTTAAAAACAAAAGAATAAGCGGAAGCGGATGGCATAAAAAAATCGATGCTTCGAGGGATATTTCCGATTGGTTTGAGGGAGTGTCAAAAGAAGATACGGGAGAATTGTACGTCTGCTTTAAAAAGAATATGAATATATTAAGCGCGTTTAAGGACGAAGAGAAACCTTTTGAGGCGAAAATCGGAACGAATTGCAGCGGGGATTTGTATTTCGTAAGCGGGGATACGGTGAAGGAAGTTTCTTTCAAATGCACGGAGGGCAAAACCGACGACGAAGGCAATTTTTCCCTGAAGCTTGTGACCGAAAACGGCGAAGATTACATGGATTTTGCAAACGGATACGAACATATTTCCAATCTTTCGGCAAAAAAGATATTGGAGGGCGATTCGGATTTATCGGATGCTTTGTCGATTGATGAGATCGATACGTTTGAAGTATCAAGCGAAAGTCTTGTTTTCGGAGAATGGAAAAAAGAATGCGGCACAAAAAACGGAAATTTAAGTCCCGGCCTTTCATGGGAAGAAGTTGAAGGAGCCGCGCAGTATGCGATTATTATGATTGATTTGGACGAGCAGAACAATCATCTGCATTGGTTTGAAACGGTGGAATGCACGAGGGTCGAAGAGGGAGCATATGACAAAACAAGCGGATATGACGGTCCTTTCCCGGAAAGCCCTCATGACTACAATATTTACGTTTTTGCATTAAGGGAAGAAACGGATGACCTCGGTTTGATTCCGGGCGGACAGGGACTCGAAGTCCGGCAATTCATCGATCTTCTTGAAAAAGAAAAGCCCGGAAACTTAATCTCTTACGGAATGATTCAGGGCTCTTACGAATATTATGAAGTTTGGTAATAATTATTCGGATGTATTGGAAAGATTAACCA
>JAGADU010000055.1 GCA_017613435.1 Lachnospiraceae bacterium
GGCAGACCGGAGAAACTACTACCACCCACAGATATATTGTCACTTATGAGTTTGAGGTCAATGGCGTTACCTACCGGGGACAAGGGGAGGGGTCGTATGCTTTTTGGGAGAAAAAAAGGCAGAAAATCTGCTATGATCCCCAAAACCCGGAAGACAATTGCACGCTTTTTTTATATAATAGTAAAACCGATACGAATATTCTTAAGAGGGTATTTTCAGTGTCGATTTGGGTTATCATTCTCTTCGCAATAATCCTGGTCTATCTTTTTTCGAAATAGATATCCTGTGTTTTTTGACATAACGCTTCAGCAGGAATTCAAAAATGAAAGATTTTTCGACCGGATTGTTCAGCCGTAATGCGTTAAAACAGGAGGTCGGAATACAATTTACAAACCGTATCAACAGAGTTTATAATAAAAAAAGGTATAAGGAGGGGGATTCAAAATGGCTAATGTAGGAAACAATGAAAGTACTGTTTATGAAACACATGATTATGCGGTTGGCTTGACATACCTGGATTGGGATGTCCGACAAATGGACACATTTTATGAATGCCCTGTCTGCAAGGAAAAATACGGTTCCGGAGAATTGACCGCAGAACACGTTAAAGGGAAGTTCAATTGTCGCAAATGCGGACAGGAACTTATCTACAGATTTGAATGAATATACTTTCAACACAGAGAGTTATTGATGAAATAACGGCTGAGCGGTATGGTGGATTACAGTATTGAAACGATGCCAATAAGGGAAGTCCAAGCGACTTCCCTATTTAATTAAAGGAGAAATAATGAAAGAAACAGGCAATCGCAACAAAATCATAATTAAGACAAGCATAATCGGCATAATTGCCAATGTTTTTTTAGCGGGATTTTCCGCGGATTATGATGATCGGAGACAGTATCGATATGGATTATGAAGAATATATTTGTAAAGATTCGGACGGCAATATTCTGATATCAATTGACAAGACGGATGAATCAAGCCTTAATGACAATCCTTTGCTTACACACTGCCTGGCTGTTATAAGGGTCGGAAACGATTATCTTTTGGGCAGGAATAAATGGCGCAACAGATATGAGGTTTTCGGCGGATGTCTTGAAAAAGGAGAAACGGCCAGAGAATGCATAATAAGGGAATGTACGGAAGAACTGGGCTTGGATTCTTTTGACATTACGTATATCGGAGCCATGAAATTTTTGCTTCAACCGGATTATTTCTCGAAGGAAGAACGCGTGGAAATCGGCGGATTGTTCGGCATAACTTTGCCTGATGCGGATCCGGCAAAACTTTACGATATGGTAAAAGACAAAGAAGAAATAACCGAAATTGCTTTATACGGCAAAGTAAAGGGTCATGAACCGATTGCCGGGATAGATGAAAAACTGTTGGAGTTTTTTGGTAATATTGAGACTTAAAAAGGAGTATTCCCACGCATATGTCGATTAAACTTATAGTATCGGATATGGACGGCTGCCTCTTGGACGAAAAAAGCCAGTTTCCGCCGAATTTTTGTGAAGCATATGATTTGATGAAGAAAAAAGACGTGATATTTGCCGTTGCAAGCGGAAGGTCGCCCGACGGACTTTATAAAGCCTTCGGAGACCTCGCGAAGGAAATGACCTTTATTTCCGATAACGGAGCCAGGATTCAACATAGGGACGAACTGATTTTTGAAGAGGGCCTTTCTTTTGAAGATTATTCGCCTTTTATAAAAGAAATGCGCGCCCATCCAAACCTTCTTTCGGTAGCCTGCGGCAGGGAGAAAAAGTGGGTTGAAGACGTGAATGCGGTATCGGAAAGAGCAAGGGAGGAAATCTTAAAATTCTATCCCGGATGGTATGAGACAAATTTCGAAAACATACCGGAAAAGGTCATCAGATTTGCGATGCTGTATTTTGATGATATAGAAAAGAACATTTATCCTTTTTTCAAAAAATTCGATAACGACAGGGTTTGCGTTCAGGTCACTTCATACGAATGGATCGATATCTATCCCAAATGTGTTTCAAAGGGAACATCTGTGGGCGTTTTGCAGCAAAGATTCGGCATTCTGCCTTCCGAAACCGTGGTTTTCGGAGACTATTTAAACGACCTGTCGATGGCCGATTATGCCGATTATTCTTTTGCGCCCGCGAATGCTCATGTTAAGGTAAAAGAAAGGTTTACGGGCACGGTCAAGTCCAATTCCGAGTACGGCGTAACCGACAAAATTATAGAATTATTAAATTAGTTTCGATACATACTTTTAAGATTAAAGATCCGTTTACCGGACAGAACAGAGGGATTATGAAAAGAAGATTATTATCAATTGCATTGTTTTCGTGGATTATGGTTTTGCCCTTTTTAGCGGGCGGATGCCAAAAAAACGACAGGGTCGATATTTCGTCCGACACCATACGAATTTTTGAGGACGAAGATTCTGATAAAGAAAACAATTCCGACAAAGAGGACGATAAAGACACAAACAACACAGCCGACAATTCGGACGATAAAGACTTAAAAAATTCAGTCGATAATCCGGATGATAAAGACTCAAAAGACACCGCAAACAATTCGGAAGAAATCGATTTTGATTATGAGAAACTCGGTGTGAAACCTTATTCTTATTCATCGTCCGATGATTTTGAATTAAGCGATGAACTGAAAGCAACCATTACCACTATGTATGCTGCGGTCGGTGATTGGAAGAGCGAAGATGTCAAAGAAGAGGACTGGGAGAAAAGATTTGTTAACAGCTTTTTGCTCAATTCGTGGTACGAACCGGCTTATGTTGAATCAAAAACAAATGTTTCGAAGGAAGAAGCGGAATACGTACATTATTCTTTGACCGGTCAGAAAATGAATTTCAAGGGAATGGACGATGACGATTTTATTGACAGAAGCCAATGCTCCAGCCCGTTCAATTATTCATATATGGATTCATATACTCTTGAGAAAGCAGATGAAGACGGTTGTACAATCAACGCGGTTATTATCACCCAATATAAATATGTTGATGATAACGGCGATTTGGATGTAAGGGACGAAAGCGTCGAAATCTCGGTTGTTCTTGCGAAAAATCCGTACAGCTGCTTTGAGGGTTACAGCATTGAAAGCATCAATACATGTTCTGATTAGAATCCGCTTCCGAGGGATTTGTAAGATGAACGCTTACGGTGATTGAATCGATCACTTGGTCTTCGAGAGCCACTCCTTCTTCTATGGAAGTCGATACAAAAATATTTACGCAGTTTTTCGAATATGTGGTATAAGTGAAATTCTTTCCGTAATTGGTTTCTTTAATGAAAGCAAAGCCTGCGCCTTCAAGCTTTTCCTTGGCTCCTTTGTATGTGTCGCCGTATTTTACGCCGAGAATATCATAATCGGACTCTTTGCTTAAATTAATCTGAGTGACGGTGATTCCGTCCAAGCCGTCAATGTATTTTCCGTAACTGTCGACCTTCGCGTCATCGCTGCTTTCGGAATAAAGATCTCCGACATCCTGAATCACGGTTCCGTTTTTCATTTCTCCGAATAAAGCGAAAACATAATTGCTGTGAGTATTTACGTAATCAACGGTTTGGAAATCTTCCTCGGTCAAATCCGAATATAAATAGGACTTTTTTTGCTTTGTGTTGTCCCCGGCAGAGCCGCAGGCGCCAAGCATCAGGGCCGACAGCATTAATCCCGCGGATAATATAACTTTTAATGAATTGATGTTCTTAAACATTTTTTATTCTCCTTTTATTGATTTATGCGATAGTTTTTCGTCTAAATTCATTTTTTTCAAATTCTTTTCGCCGAAATCCGTTCTTTTTTCATTTAATTATTTCCGGCAAATTTTATTTTTTTAAATTCTTCCCGATAAAATCAGCTCTTCTTATATTTTAGATTCTTCGCTGTTTTCTTCTTACATATATTTCACGAACAACAAAACGTTTTTTATGGGTTTTGTTCTTTTTATAGTAACAGAATTATCGAAAATAAAACAGCGGCAAACGCCGAAGCCTTAAGAATAATGGTTTCACAGATGTTTTTATGATAAAATAAAACTTGAGACATAATGATTTTACAGGGTTTTTGAAAAAGGAAAGGAGCATTTATGATAGTTGTAATCGGCGGCGTTGCGATGAGTCTTTGGCTTGTTCTTGTTTGTATTGTCGGAAAGGCACGCGGACCGATCGGTTTGGTGTGTTTTTACGAAAAAGACGTAAAAGACAGAGTGGTACAAATGGGACTTACAACCTCAAAAAAGATAATGCTTTCTTCCTTGGTTGTAATGCTTGCTTTATTTATTCCGCTTGTCACTTTCGTTCCCGTGAGCGTGTATTTTTACAACGAATGGGTTAATTCCGGAATCGTAGGCTTTTGGGACTATTTTTGGCAACTGTTGGGAATATATATGATCATGAATCTGTTCGATCGCATTATCATCGACGAAGTGTGGGTTTGCCATACAAAAGCGTGGATAATCCCGGGAACGGAGGATTTGATGCCGTATATTAATTCCAAGACCAGAAAAAGAAAATGGATAAGCACGCTTATAGCATTCCCCGTATTGGCGTTTGTTGGGGGTTGTGTTATGAGCCTGATCCATCCGCCCTTCGTGGTACCCATATAAAACCGGTGCTTTGAAAAATATGAAGCAGATAATCGATATCGTTTTAAATCTGACAGTTGTTGCGGACATGATTTATTTTACGATTATGTCCTTTAAAAAGGATGGGGAGTGGAGCCTTAAAAACGGGAAACGACCCCTTAAGTTCTTTACGTTTTTAAGCAATGTTCTGCTTGCCGCAGCCTCCCTTTTGATAATAATTTTCCCGCAGTCTTTGGCGGCAGGTGTAATAAAATATACCGCAACGGCAGGAGTTTCGGTAACCATGATAACGGTGCTCGTATTCCTCGGTCCCGCACTCGGATACAAAAAAGTTCTGACGGGACGCGAACTTTGGATGCATCTTATCAATCCGCTTATTGCGCTTATCACATATCTTTTCACGGAAGATATCGGTTTTCCTTTTTGGTATTCGCTCTTTGGAATGCTGCCCGTTGTCTTGTATGCAATTATGTATTATTACAAAGTCATGGCAGCCAAAGACGATAAAAAATGGGACGATTTTTACGGTTTTAACAAAGGCGGAAAATGGTATCTTGCGGCGGTTATAATGTTTGCGGGAACGTTTGCAATTTGCATGGCATTGTATTTTGCAGGTGGCATAATATAAATTCAGGAAGAACGGTTGAGGCAGAAGAATGGACAAAAAAAGAAAAATTTTCATCGCGGTCAGCCTGGCGGTATTTGTTGTTATACCTGTAATTTCGGTAATCGGGTTATGGCTGTGCGATGAATTACTGGATGAACTTGTATACTCTGTTTTCGGAGAAGATTTATTTTTGGATCGGATATTCGGTACGGTGATGCTGGCGTATATATTCGGAATACTTCCCGTAGGACTGTCGATTTGGAATATCGTCAATTGTTTTATCAACAAAGTCACTTCCGAGAGATTATCCTCGATTTTTTCGTCAGTATACGGTTTTATCCTTTACGTGATGTATTTTGCAGTTTGGTTTGAGATAGAAGGGGACTGGTATGTTCAGATACATAAGGGACAATATCACAAACCGATTTCATCCGAATATCTTCCCTGTATTGTTATTATCTTTCTTGTAGGCGCAGCGGGATTCGTAGTATTGCTCTTTTCGAATGCCAAAAAACTTCCGCCTTTGATTTCGGCCTTTGCGATAGGGGCGGTAATTTTGTTGAACGTGTTCCAGATTTTATACGCGGTGCAGCTTTCAAAAAACGCTCTCCCGGTATCGAACAGGTTTGATATTTACCTGTATGTTTATCATTTTAATATTCTGCTTATTTCCGCTATAGCAATTAAAAGACATCTTATCGAGCAGCTTAAGGCTTTTAAAGAAGAAGGAGCAGGCGAAGGCCGCGGTGAATTTTTCAAAAAACTGTATCGTTTCATGAGCAGTTTGGCGGGATATTCTGCCGTTGTATTTGTCGCTTTGTTTATTATAATAGCCGTACTTGAGATTTTGTTTATAATGATGGGAAAGGGACCGATCGGCCCCATAAAAGCATTTACGGACACCGCGGACTGGACTTTTTCGAAACAGATTCCGCCGCCTCCCTTAGAATACGAAGGGCATTATCTTTGTACGGTTGCAGCCGGAGGACACAAAAAAATAGTCAAACCTCTGAGGCTCGGTACCAGAAGAAACGCAACGATTATAGTAAACAGGCAGCTTTGCGTGGCGAATGCTTTTGAAGAAAAGATACAGGAGATATCTCCGGGATTTCATAGAATTGTCCGCGGGGCATACGATAAATACGGATTTCCTCTTTCTTCGATAATTACCACGCCGCTTAAAGCCGATATCGTATATATTTTAATGAAACCGCTTGAATGGATCTTTTTGATCTTTCTTTACCTGACCGATTCCAATCCCGAGAACAGGATAGGAAGACAGTACTCATACAGGCAATAAACGTGGCCCTGCGAATCAGAAAAAGACTCGCAGGGTTTTTCTTGACAGAATCAGACTATTGCGATAGTATAGACTACAGTAGTAGTCCAAACACAAAATAAAAATATAAGAAAAGAGGATTAACCATGAAAAAAATTTTTTCTTTTATCATTCTCCTGATTGGTTCCGTGCTTGTTATATCCTGCGGCAAAAAAGAAGTCGGTACGGCAGATAACGGTTTTGAGGTGCTTTTTAATAAGGTCTGTTCAGCGGATGAGGCTTATGAGGAGGCAAAAAACAACGGTGTCGTTTTGATGGACACTCAGGGCTCGGTATCGGGTCGTGAAACGCTGGAGCAATTCGTCGAAAAAACCGAAAACAAAGAAAAGGCTTTGATGCTTTTGGCGGATTATTATGAAATCGACAAATCAAATATGAGCGAAGAACTCTACGAAAGCGAAAAGGATAATTATCCCTCACTCTATTTTACTCTGGTCGAGTATGACGGCGATAATTACAAGGTCAAAACGAGGCTTAGCAGTTCTTCTGATATCGAATCCGTCGAGACATTCAAATATCTTCGCCATTTTACCGGAGAAGGCCCCGAAACTGCTCTTTTTGACACATACGAGTATTATGTTTTAACGGACGATCCCAATGTCACATGGGATGAAATCACAAGAGGGTGGTACAGTTCGCAGTCCGATGCCGGATACAGATGCAGGATCTTATTTCATCAGTATTACGGGTGGAAGGAGTAAGATTTAATGCCTTTTTTATTGTAAAAAAGCAATTTATAAAGAATAAATGTAAAATATAGTTGACATCTTCCGAAATGCAATATATAATTTGCATCATAAGGAGGTTCGACATGAGAAATTTGAAATTGAAATTCAGACGAATAGAATTAAATATTTCTCAGACTGAGCTGGCGAATCGCGCGGGTGTCACAAGGCAGACCATAGGTTTGATAGAATCGGGAGAGTTCAATCCCTCCATCAAGTTGTGCATCGCCATCTGCAAAGCTCTGGGAGTAACGCTTAACGATCTTTTCTGGGAGGAAGACGATGATGAAGAAGAAAAATAAACTTGATGAATTGCAGGAGAGAAAACTCCTTGAAATCGAGAGCAGAGGTTTTTGGATTGCATTTTGGGGACTTTTTGTTATAGTTTGTTTGCAGTTCCTGCCTATATCCGATACATATACAAATATAGCAACATGGCTGCTGTTTATGGGTATTGCGACTTACACGGCAGTGGCCAGCGTACATGCGGGCATTTGGGACAGAAAGATGGAAATGAACGTCGGAACATGTATCGTCGTATCGCTCGTTTCCTCGATTGTTCCCGCGATTATAATGGTTGCAATACTTTTTGCACGCTCGCATAAGATTCTCGGTTCCATAGGGTGCGGAATTATCAGCATGCCGTTTTCGTTTGCGCTTATTCTCGCGGTAATGTTAATCGGTTTGCATGCTACAAAGAAGCGCCGCGCTGAACTTGACGCCGAGCCTGAAGAAGAAGCAGAGTAATCTTTACCATCCATATAACCATAAAAATTATACCCGCGGGTGCGATAAACACCGGGCGGGTATAATTTTTTATATAGAAAACCATGTCACAAACAATCTTTAAAGGAAGCATCAGGGGATATACGTATTATTTACGATATCGCTGAATTCCTGCTTGTATTCATCGTTAAGATTAAGATTCGAGAGCGTTTCGCATATATGCTTAATACTTCCGTCTCCCACGAATTCGCTTCTTCGAAGGATCATTGCGTATTCCGCTACCGATGCGGCAAAGAGGAAATCCTCGGAAGGGGTATCGTTGACGCAATTTGAACCGATTGTGTATTCAAGCTTTTTGGATCTGATGCCGTTGGGTTCTTTGTAGCGAACGCAGAGGGTCAGCCATTCATCGGAATCAACGGCGGCATCCGTCGGTGAAGATGTCTGATACTTAAGTGTTCTTTCGGCCGATGAATCGGGGTCTGCGGGAACGATTTCATAAAGGATCGTAACGCTGTGGCCGGCACCGATTTCGCCCGCGTCTTTTTTGTCATTGTCAAAATCTTCGTTGTTAAGAGCTCTGTTTTCGTAACCGATAAGACGGTATTCGGAAACATAAACCGGATTGAATTCGGCCTGGAATTTGACGTCTTTTGCAACCGTAACCATGTTGGCACCGAATTCGTCCACCAATACCTTTTCGGCTTCTTTAAGAGAGTCTATGTAAGCGTAATTGCCGTTTCCGTCATCGGCGAGCGTCTCCATTACCACATCCGAATAATTGCAGTCTCCGTATCCGAGAACGGTTAAAAAGATTCCTTTGGAAGCTTTGTCCTGAATAAGCTCGGAGAGTTCGCTTTCGCTTGATTTGCCTATGTTAAAATCGCCGTCGGATGCGATGATTATACGGTTGTTTCCGCCCTTGATGAAATTCTTCTCGGCAAGTTCGTAAGCGGCTTCGATACCGCCCTCGCCGCAGGTTCCGCCATGA
>JAGADU010000056.1 GCA_017613435.1 Lachnospiraceae bacterium
GCTGTCGAGCTGATTGCCTGCGGCAGGGCTCTTGGGACTAGATGTGGGTGTTAAGCTGTAAAATTCCGCAGCTGTAGCAAGAGTATCGTCGGAATTGAAACTGAACTTTCCTGCTGCAACATTGTATACATCCACCTGTTTGTATTTGTCGGAAGGAAGCTTAACGTTTGCTTTTCCTACGGTTCCGGTAACACCGATTTTGATGGGAGAACCGTCCTTGTATTCGGCATAGATTTCTCCGACACTGCCGTTAACCTGATCCGTTGCACCGTAGTTGGCAATCAATTTGCCTACATCACAGTTAATAATAAGCGTACTTCCGTTTACCGCATATGCCAGATCCGCCGAAGGAGCAGTTATGTTTGCGGTTGCGTTTCCGATTACCGCAATTTCACCGATCTTATTGGGAAGATTGAGTTGAAGGATTCCCGTAGAAGCTCCTACACCGTCAATAACAATAACATCTCCGGCACCGAATTTGGACTCGATATAATCCTTTGAATACCATGTCTTTCCGTCATCATCGGATGTATACCAGTTTGAAGTACCGGTATCCCAGGTAACCTTGTACTTTGTAGCAGCGCTTGCATGAATGGGAAGTACGATAAGGAACATAACCATTGCCGTACCAAGCAACATGATCAAACTACTCAAATACTTTTTCATTTGCATAATCCTCCTAAATAATTAGTTTTCAAAAGCTTGATAATACTCACCCGGCGCGATTTCTTTGGCAACAACCACAAACCGTCCGTTTTGTACATGATAAGCGCAGGTGGAGAGAGTCAAAAATCTGTCTCCGAATTCTGCTTCAACCCCGGTATCGTACTGGGACAATTCTTTTACGTTTTTATAAAAATAATCGAATTCGTCCTCAGTATCCGCATTGAAAAATTTATAATACTTAAAACATTCGTCTTTCGCATAATAAACTTTCGAGCGGAAAACCGCCATCACTTCGTAAATATGTCTGCAATCTTTGTCGGAGAGGAAAAAATATTTGTGATTTTCCCAGTAATCCTGCTTCTCGTATTTTAAAAGCGAGCCGAACATCGTACCGTCCTGCATGTGATGTCCGTGAATTATAAGATTGGTCGTCAGCGGATCGAGACACGAATCCGTATCCAGCAAAAGACATCCGGCTACGGTGTATTTTTTGTCGAAGCTTAAATGCAGATATTTTTCTTCGTCTTCCGGAGTCCACATGACCGGATAATCGATCGGCGAATTCGGCTGATAAAGCCATGCGGCCATATCCTCGTTTTGAAGAAAATATTCTTTGTAAGGATTCGGAACCCTGCAGGGTTCTTTTTTCTTTTCTTCGACCGCACTTTCGCTTGATTGGTTTTGAAGGTCGGATGAATTGTCCGGCGTGACATTTTCAATGTCCAAATCGGAATCATCTTTTATATCCGAAACATCAACCAATTCGATATCGGGTTTTTTCGGAATGATATAACCTTCAATTATCAGGAAACTTACTCCGGCCGCAAGGCACGCAAACGATACAAGAAAGAGAATCGCTGCGATTACTTTATTCTTTTTCACTTTTTTCTCCGAAAAAATCAAACACTATTTTTATAATACACCCAAATATTGTTTTTGTCGATAATTTAGACCACTATATATACTTGTTTTTGTGTGAAAAATCTGTGTTTTTGATTTGACTAAACACATACGAAATATTAAAATCTTTATGTATCCGTCATTTGACGGCATCGGGTAATAATATTTCGGACGAAAGTCCGGACAATTTGCTATTATCAAATCGACAGAATCAAATTTTAAAGAGGCTTATATGGAAACTCTTGCAATCAAAGGCGGTAAACCCGTCAGAGACAAAAAAATATATTACGGACGCCAGTGTATAGGCGAAGACGATATAAAAGCCGTTTCGGAAGTATTAAGAAGCGATTATGTGACATGCGGTCCCAAAGTCACGGAGCTTGAGCAAAAACTCGCGGAATACTGCAACGCCAAATATGCCGTTGCCGTTTCAAACGGAACCGCCGCGCTTCACTGCGCATGTTTGGCCGCAGGGATCGGGCCCGGCGACGAAGTAATCGTTACTCCTCTTACTTTCGCAGCAAGCGCGAACTGCATTCTTTATGTCGGAGCAACTCCGGTTTTTGCGGATGTAAATCCCGAAACATACAATATCGATCCCGAAAGCATCCGAAGCCGAATCACGGATAAAACCAAAGCCGTTATCGCGGTGGATTATACGGGGCAGTGTGTCGAACATGATAAAATCCGCGCAATATGCGACGAATACAATCTTGTTTTCATAGAAGATGCGGCACATGCAATCGGCTCCTGCTACAGGGGCAAAAAAGTCGGTTCGCTCGCCGATATTACGACATTCAGTTTCCATCCCGTCAAAACAATAACCTGCGGAGAAGGCGGAGCCGTTTTGACAAACAACCGGGATTATTATGAAAAACTCGTTCTTACTCATACGCACGGTATAACCCACGATGAAGAGCTTATGGAAGAAGCCCCTCACGAAGGCCCCTGGTATTATGAGCAGATTTCTTTGGGATACAATTACAGACTTACCGATTTTCAGGCCGCAATGCTTATAAGTCAGCTCTCAAAGCTTGAGGATTTTAAGGCAAAAAGAAAAGCTATCGTAAAAAAATACGATGAGGCCTTTGCGGATATTCCCGAGATTATCGTGCAGAAAGAAATTCCGGAATCGGACACCTGCAGACATTTGTATATTATAAGACTTGATTTGAACAAACTGAAATGTACGCGAAGAGAATTCTTTGATGCAATGAGTGCCGAAAACATTCAATGTCAGGTACATTACGTTCCGACGTATTTCTTCCCTTACTACAAGCATTTGGGTTATAAAGAAGGGATATGCCCCGTTGCCGAAGAAATATATAAAGGGATACTGAGTATCCCTCTTTATCCTGCTTTATCCGACAAGGATACGGACGATGTCATAGCAGCCGTAAAGAAAATTACGGATTATTATCGCGTCTCCTTATGATTTGCGTGATGTTTTTCTTTTTCTTCAAACATCTTCTTTTCAGCGTCGGATATTAGTTCCTGTAAATCCGTTTTGGCTTCCGTATGGCTGTAGCCTACGGATACGCTGTATTTCTTTTCATCCATTTTGCGCCTGAACACATCCAGGCGCTTTATTATTTCACCGCGGCTTTCGTCGAAATCAAATACAACGAATTCGTCGCCGCCGATTCTGAAAGTATTGTCAACGCCCCATAAGCTGACCGCAACATTCGCAACATATTTGATAAAATCGTCTCCGGCGTCATGACCTCTTGTATTGTTGAGTTCGTGCAGGAAATCGCCGTCGATGTAAAATACCGCAAGCGAATTGTATTCTCTGCTGTCCACGGTCTTAATAAAGTTCTCGTAACAAAATCTGTTTCTGATGCCGGTAAGACCGTCAAGATCTCTTTCTTTTATCGCATTCGTGTATAATTCACGTCTCTTGTTTTCTTCTTTTACAAGCTCATCCACATCGCGGAATGCGCATACGATATTTTCTTCGCCGTCGGGTCCTACGGCTCTTGTGAAGCAAAGCTGAAGATAAACGAATCCGTTCGGAATAACTCTCTTAAATACGGTCGAATACATTCTTTCCCTGGGAACGTTCTTAATCAGATTATCGTAACGCGTAAAATCTTTTAATCTCTCTCTGTCTTCCTCGCAGACATACTGCTCGATAAAACTTGTAAATCCCAGATCGTAATCGTCGGAATCGTAATATCTTAAAGCCACTCTCTGAACTTCGGGATTATCCGAAACCCTGAAAAGCCGCATTTTTCTGTCCTTCCTCAAAAGCCAAACCATCTCGAAATCACGGCTTAAACCGTCAAGGAGAGAAAGCTGAAAATCAGTCTGAGCCTTTTCTTCCATTTCCACTCTGATTTCGGCATCTTTTACCGCAAATCCCATTACCACGGCGGTGGGCTCGTCTTCCTCGCTGACTCTTACGCATTTCATCTCGCAGTAGGATTCTTCATTGTTTTGATAAACCCATGTAAAATGATCCTGGCCCCTTACCTGACTTAAAATGAATTTTTTGGACAGAACTTTCCTCATCATTTCCTTGTCTTTTTTGGATACGGCCTGTTCTATGTAATTCGAAGACGCTTCATCGTAATCGAGTATCGAAAACATGTCTCCGAACATCCCCTCAATTCTGTTACTGAGGTTATAGGGCGTGAGTTTTCCCGTTTCCATATCAACGTAAAAGATTGACGAATATTCTCTTCCGAGGGCATAGGTAACGGAAAAATGCTGCTTCTTTGCTTCAACTTCAAGAAGCTGTTCCTTGTATTCCCTGTCGATGTCCAGACTCGAAAAAACAAGAGTTTCCCTTCCTTCCTCATCATCCATAAGTCTGGTAATGGTTAATCTTTCGTAAATATAATCTTCGGTATTTTCGTTTTTTCTGTATCTGAAAATAATAGAGTAGGACTTTCTTTCTTTCATCAGTTCGGTATATTTGTCGAATGTGAAAATATCCCTGACTTTTTCCCTGTCCTCGGGGTGAACTCTTTTTTCAACCAGTTCGCAAACCGCTCTGTAATAATCTTCGCAACGCGAAAAAATCCTGTCCCAGACAGGTTTCAATTCTTCATCCATCATACGGATGACTTTTTTATTTAATTTAGTATCGCTGTAAAAGAGAAAAAGGCAGTCGCCGAAACTCGACCTGATGATTTCATCGTCGATGGTTTTATTCATTCCGTATTTTCTCCCCTGATTTTTAGTATTTTTTTATCAAGCAAAAACTTTTACACAATATAATTTTACTTGTTGCGAAAAGTTGTGTCAAACAAAGTTTGCAAAAAACAAAACAGCGATTGAACCGGTTTTGTGTTCAACCGCTGTTTGGGTAATTTCTTGAATTAATAGCCGAGATAACTTATGTCAAGATCGACATTTCCGCTGATTCCGCTGACGGAACCCGTGGAAGAATGCTGCCATAAATCATATTTTCCGGTATAGTCCGTCTTTCCGCAATAATGGGCAAGCCAAATCCTGTATCCGTTAAGCTGGTTTGCATCAAGCTTGTCTTTAAACCATGACTTGCTTGCATATACACCCGGTGTATAACCCGCCGACTTGATGGTTTCGCAGAACGCCTTACATACAGAAGTTCTCTGAGCCTTGGAAAGTCCGTCCGCTCTGCCGTTATGATTTCGGTTCGAATATTCGCTGTCGATAAAGATCGGATAAGAAATCCTGTATCCCTGTGCGAGGTTTACGCAAAGCGAAGCTTCTTCAACGGCTTCCTTGTCATTAACAGCCTGAGAGAAGATATAAATACCTACCTTGAGGCCGGCATCGGAAGCGCCCTTGATATATTCCTTGTACTTGGAGTCAAGGATAAGTCCGCCCTGGGTGTATCCTCTGAATGCACATCTTATGATAACAAACGAAATTCCGGAATTCTTAACGCTTGTCCAATTGATATTTCCCTGGTAAGCCGAGACATCGATTCCGTTTACGCCGGAGCCCTTAATCAACGCACCGTCCGAAGCGAAATGATACATCATTCCCTTAATAACCTGATCTCCGGTAACTTTCTTTCCGTCTGCCGTGAAATAGTACTCATTGTTTCCTAAAGACTGCCATCCGGTATATGTGGTTTCTCCTTCAATGAAGAATTCGGTATTTGTATAATAATCGGCCCATTTTGCTTCGACGAATTTATCGTTCTTCTTAATGTATACCTGGTATTCCTTGCCTTCCTTGGTATATTTAAGAGGCGTGGTGGTATCCTTGGTTCTGTCAGCCTTTACAGAAACACTGATTGTCTTTGTAACAGCCTTTCCGTCCGCACCCTTAGCCTTGGTTGTTACCGTAATATTCGTCGTTCCCTCTGTTTTGGCGGTAATAAGACCCGCCTCGGAAACCGTGGCCGAATTCGTACTTGATGCATATGTAACACCGGTATCGGTTGCACCCGAAACGGTTGAAGAAAGCTGATATGTTTCTCCGATAAGCATATTGAGCGTAGCCGGAATATCAGCTCCGTTCGGTCCTTTTACGTTAAGAACAATTTCTGCATTTTCCGTAACGGTAATATCTATGGTTTTTTCCAGACCGTCCGCAGATTTAGCCGTTATAATTGTGGTTCCGGCCGAAACACCCTTTACAATACCGTTTGTTGAATCAACGGTTGCAATATCCGAATTTGAGCTGCTCCATGTCACTGTTTGGTTAGCTCCCTCAGGAACAACCGTAGCCTTAAGCTGAAGTGTCTGACCTTTAACAACGGAATTGCCGCCTGTTATTTCAACTCCGGTTGCGGGAACGGGAGTACTCGATCCCGTTACGTTTACATTGAATGTTTCTGTTTTTTCGGTAGTTGTTTTTACGGGATTTCCTTCATCGTCCTGGGTATTTGTATTGATTTTAATCGTTGCTCTAACCGTGGTATTTCCCGCAGTTACTCCCGTTATGGTGGCGCTTTTGCTGTCTTCCGCAGGAGCAACCGTAGCTACCGCGGTATCATCCGAAACCCACAAAATGGATTCTATTTCCTGTCCTTCCGACGCATTTGTTTCCACAGTAACCGACTGACTTCCTCCGACTGTCAGAGATACATCACCGGAAACGCTCCTGAATCCGCCGAATTTAAATGCGGAGGCAAGATTTTTAGGATCGGTAATGTTTTCTTTCTTTACACTGACATAGGTCTTTTTACTTGAGGATTCGACATAAGCGACAGTGTCTGTAAGAGCAGGTCCTTCATCGACTTCCTTACCCTGAAGATCTTCTTTGGCAAGATCGACTTTGCTCATATCCACCGCTTCGTCGATAACATTGATAACCTGATATACGATTGTATCCTGAACCTTTACGACAGTTGCAGTGTCGGGGAAATCGTAATCTCCGACATCGGATATTTTTACTTCGTAATTGCCGGGTTTGAGATTATCCAGATAAATAACACCGTCCATATCGGTATCAACCCAGCTGAAATTCTCCCCTTTGGGACCTTTCGCGGTTACTTCGAAGCGAATTCCGGTAACCAGTTTGCCGGTCTTCTTGCTTGTAAATTTAATCTTTAAGTCCTTTTCAATCGAAGAGAAA
>JAGADU010000057.1 GCA_017613435.1 Lachnospiraceae bacterium
GCTTTCGCATCCGTAAAGAAGAATTACTGCGATTACGATACACCCATTAAAGTACACCTTGACGGAGGCACGCTCGAAATTACCGTAACCTCCGAAGACAAAATAATTATGCGCGGTCCCGCAACTTTTGTTTACGAAGGAGATGTACGATAAATCGTACATATTGAATTATCTTATATATTATTCTGAAAGAAGGAATGCAAAATGATTACACCCAATATGCATTATGCCGAATTGAAAGATTCTTATCTTTTTTACAATATTTCGTTGAAGACGAAAAAATATCTCGAGGATAATCCCGACAAAAAGCTTTTGCGCCTCGGTATCGGAGACGTATCGCTTCCTCTTTGCGACGAAGTAATCAAGGCTTTGCACAGTGCCGTTGACGATCAGAGCAACAAGGAAAATTTCCACGGTTACATGCCGGAAGCCGGAGCTCCCTTTTTAAGAAGCGCCATTGCAAATTATTACAAAAGAAGAAACGTGATTCTTTCCGATGACGAAGTATTCGTATCAAGCGGCGCAAGCGATGAACTCGGAGACATTCTCGATCTCTTCGACCGTTCGTCTTCCGCTCTCGTTATAGAACCCGCATATCCCGCATATGTGGACGCAAACATAATGGCCGGCAGAAAAATCATTCACCTTCCTTCAAGCAAGGAAGACGGATTTCTCCCCCGTCCAAACGACGATGCGAAAGCCGATATTATTTATCTTTGTTCACCGAACAACCCCACGGGTGCCGTATTCAACAAAGAACAACTCAGGGAATGGGTTGATTTTGCAAATGCAAACGGCAGCGTGATTTTGTTCGACGCGGCATACGAAGCCTTCATAGAGGACGATTCCCTGCCTCACAGCATATTCGAAATCGAAGGTGCGAGAACCTGTGCAATCGAAATCTGCTCCTTCTCCAAAACGGCCGGTTTTACGGGCACAAGACTCGGATATACCGTAATACCCAAAGACCTTAAAAGAAACGGAATGTGCTTTAATGACATGTGGTTAAGAAACCGTACCACAAAGACAAACGGCGTTTCCTATATCATTCAAAAAGGCGGCGCTGCGGTATTTACCGAAGAAGGCTTAAAGCAGATTCACGCCAATATAGATATCTACAAAAACAACGCACGCATCCTTATGGAAGCGCTCGACAAACTGGGCATCTGGTACTGCGGCGGTCTTAATTCGCCCTACATTTGGATGAAATGCCCCGACAATATGGGAAGCTGGGAATTCTTTGATTTGCTCCTTACCAAAATTCAGGTTGTCGGAACCCCCGGCGAAGGCTTTGGAGCATGCGGCGACGGATATTTCAGATTCTCGATGTTCGGCAGCTTGGAAGATACCAAAGAAGCCGCAAAGAGACTTTATGAATTGCTTAAATAGATTTGTTTTAAATCTTTGCATAAAAAAAGAAGCGCACAAAATGCGCTTCTTTTTATCTGTTATCTACTTTCTCGGGATACATGTCATGTTCCGAAAGACGCTTCCATGCGACCTCTTCCCACTTGGTATCGGGGCGCCCCCAGTTGCAGTAGGGGTCGATCGACAATCCGCCGCGGGGAAGGAATTTGCCCCATACTTCGATATATTTGGGGTTCATGAGCCTGATTAAATCCTTCATGATGACATTGACTACGTCTTCGTGGAAATCGCCGTGATTTCTGAAGGAGAACAAATACAGTTTGAGCGATTTGCTCTCGACCATTTTCACGTCAGGAACGTAACTTATCGTGATTGTCGCAAAATCGGGCTGACCCGTGATCGGACAAAGGCTCGTAAATTCGGGGCAGTTGAATTTGACAAAATAATCATTGCCCTGATGCTTGTTTTCAAATGTCTCCAAAACCGAAGGATCGTAATCGGTTTTATATTCGGTGGTCCTGCTTCCGAGTTTGGTTAGTCCCTCGTTTTCTCTCATTTTGACACCTCTCTTAAAAACTTTTGCATTTTGCCGTTCAAACCGGCAAACGTATTATTTGATAATATTATACTTCACATCGTAGTCGTAAGTATCGATTCCTTCTTTTTTCTTTACCCAGTTTACAAAAAGATAAGTAAGCGGCGTGAACAATACTTCGTATCCGACTTTGAAAAGATACTGGAAGAGAATCATCTGAAGAACAATTGAATTGTCCATGGTTCCCCAGAAAGAAATCATTATGAAAATAACCGAATCGAAGCCTTCTCCGACAAGCGTCGAGAGGATGGTTCTGATCCAGAGGTTCTTTCCTTTGGTTACGACTTTAAGTTTCGATAAAATCATCGAATTCGAAAATTCTCCGAAAAGATATCCGGCAAAAGAAGCAATCGCAACTCTCGGAGTGGTGCCCATTACCGTCGCGTAAGCGCCCTGGTTTTCCCAATATCCGGGATGGGGAAGCGCGATTGTAATAAGGTAAATAAGAACCGCAAAAAAGCTGCATCCGAAGCCTGCCCAAATAATTCCCCTTGCCTTTTTAAAGCCGTATACTTCGGTAAAAATATCTCCGAAAATGTACGTTATCGGAAAAAGAATTACCGCTGCGGGAAGCGTGATCGAAGATGTTACCGCCCACATTTTACCCGCAATAAGGTTTGACAAAAGCAGGCATGTAACGTATACGATGCCTATATACATAAATAATTTCGATACATTTTTTTCTTCGTTTTTCATGTTTGTCTCCGTTTGCAAAAAAAATAACTCCGTGCCTGAACACAGAGCTGAAAATCAATCTCAAATACGAGTCCGGGTACTCCGAACGCAATCTGAAAACAATATATCAGTCCTGGTTTTGTTTTACGACAGGATGGCACTAACGAACTGTCGGCATTTATCAATGCTCGTTCAGTATATCATTTATTTGTAAAATGTCAAACATTTTCGCATTAAAAAACGGGAACTTTTCGTTCCCGTTTAAATTTTATTTTGCTGCGTTAAGAAATGCCTTTAAGAGTTCGTCATATTCTTCGTACGCCGGTATGTCGGGGAAATCCTTTTTGATCTGATCGGTGGATCTGAACAAAAATCCCGCCTTGGAGGCCTGAATCATCGCAAGATCGTTAAAGCTGTCTCCCGTTGCGATCGTATCGAATCCGCAGCTTTGCAAAGCCTTGACGGTTGTGAGCTTGGATTTCTCGCATCTCATCCTGTATCCGGTAATTTCGCCGTCTTCCTTAACGATTAAGCTGTTGCAAAAAAGTGTCGGCATTCCGAGCTTTTCCATAAGGGGTTTTGCAAACTGCTCAAATGTATCGCTTATGATGATTGTCTGCATATTGCTTCTTAATTCATCCAAAAATTCTTTGGCGCCGGGAAGCGGATCGACCTTTGCTATGGTTTCCTGAATCTCTTTTAAACCGAGGCCGTGCTCTTTTAAAATACCGAGTCTGAATTTCATCAGTTTGTCGTAATCGGGCTCGTCTCTTGTGGTTATTTTGAGTTCGTCTATTCCGCTGGCTTTCGAAAAAGCAATCCAAATTTCAGGAACAAGTACACCTTCCAAATCAAGGCATGCGACATTCATCCCCATGTTATAAATCTCCTTTGGTCTCTTTAATACTTTGCTATTTTATACCATCTCGGGGGATTTAACAAGTAAATAATGGGGTTTTACCGAAGTTCCGACATTTTCGCCGTAATGGCACCCATGATTTCCATAGCGGAAGCAATCTTTTCTATATTTCTCTGGCTGACACTTATCATCTCTTCCGTTCCGGCGGTAAACTCCTCGCTCGTAGCCATCAGCATGCTTGTTCCGTCAACAACCCGGTTGTTGGATTCCTTGACGAGTTTCATTTCTTCCTTGATCTTCTCAAGTTTCTCGCAAAGTTCCTCGGAACGTTTCTTGGTTTCGTTAAGCTGCGTCTTGGTTATTTCGACAAGCTCGGTCTGAACATTGGCCGTATCCACGGTCTTGTTTGCTTTGGAAGATACATCGCCCGCATTTTCCATAAGTTCGCGAAGGATGCTTGTAATCTGTTCCGTGGAATCCTTTGTCTGTGCCGCGAGGTTGCTGATTTCGTTTGCGACAACCGCAAATCCTCTTCCTGCATCACCCGCTCTTGCGGCTTCAATCGATGCGTTAAGCGAAAGAAGGTTGGTCTGGTTGGAGATACTTAAAATAATATCCGTGATATTCATTGCGCGCTCGGACGAATTCTGCTGTTTTTCCGCAGCCTGCATCATCTGATTGCCGACTTCCGTGTTTTCGGAAGCTTTAACAACAAGACTTTCCATATCGACAAGACTCTTGTTTAAGATGCTCATCATATCTTCTGCCACGTCAACGGCTTCAATCGTAACCTTCTCGGTTTCCTCAACGAGCTTCTGGATATCGTTGGTCATCTGAGTCTGAATTTCAACCGCATTTACGTTTTCTTCGTTGCCCTGACCTATCTGCTCCATGGCGGTGCATACATCGGCCGAGGATTCATGCAGTTCGTCAAGACTTGCGCGAAGTACATCGATATGTCCGCCGACTTCTTCGGTTACGTTCAAAATATGAGTGGAAGTTTCGTCTCTCTCGAGTGCGGCTTTTTCAATCTCGGAAATATTCTCTCTCATAAAGTTCGTAAGGAGTTTGGAACCGAATACCGTGGAAATCATCGTAAGAATCGATATGATGATTTCAATCATAGCGATTTCGATTGCCAAATCCGGGAACAAAAGAGTTTTGAAGTTAACGATTGCCTTGATGATATTGATAATTATAAAAATCACGCCGAGGCTTAATGTGATTTTCTTATCAAGATACAAAACCATGACTATCATCACGGGAATAAGATACGGGTAAAGAGAGCCGGAAACGGACGTGAAATTCATGACAGCATAAACAATCGTAAATGCGATTGCCACATATACACGCAAATAATCCGGCGGACAAACAATGTTTACCGCGATGGATATAATAAGATTGATTATAATCATTGCAAGCGGAACAATACTGAGCAGCGGATTCATGTCAACCGCCTGAGTGAGCTGTGCAAGAAGTCCTAAAGATGCAAAAATGGATGTGATAATCAAGACGGTCAAAAGGAGTCTGTTAACTCGTTTGACCTGACTAACCTGAAGCTTAAAAGATGTCATTTTTATCTCCCTCCATCACATTAAATTTTTTCGTAAACGTATCTAATATTTTACCATATAAAGAGGGGTGTGTCAAAAAGGACAAAAAGCGGAAATCGCGCTCAAACAAAGGGTTTGGGCGCGATTTGAATCAGTGTTTCAGCACGTTTGAAACGTCATTTGCAATCTCGGCAAATCTCTTCATATACGCTTCGTGATTGCTTAAAATGAATTCGTAATCGAGTTTCTTTGCGGCATTTTCGAGTGCCGCATATTTTTCGTACATCTCGGTAAGGCCGATTGTTTTGGACGTACTCTTCATTGCGTGAGCGAGAATTTCGTAATTCTTCCACTCTCCTTTTTCCATAAAGCCGTCGAGATTCTTTTTCTTTTCCAAAGCCGAAGAAATGTAATCATCGAGCATTTCCATGTAGAATTTTCGGTCTCCCGCGCAGTAATTCACGCCGGATACGGTATCGATTCCGCAGTCCCTTAATTCTTTTTCGAAAATAACTTTATCCGACTCTTCGATTGTTTCCGGCTGATCGGGTGTAAATTCAAGTATTCCGTCGTCCGGAAGGAATTCCATTATTTCACCCTTTGAGGAATCCGATTTGCCTTCTTTGTTGAGTTTGGCAAAAGTGTTCTCTTTCGTTCGCCATTCAACGATATTCTGCGGCAGATATTTCATAAGCTCTTCCTCGAGTTTGATCACGTCGATCGGCTTGGATAAATAATCGTTAAAGCCTGCTGCCAGATACGATTCTTTGGCACCGACAACGGCATTCGCGGTAAGCGCGATAACGACGGTTTCATCGGAAAGAAGATTTTCCTCTCTGAGAATATTAAGCGTTTCTATACCGTCCATTTTGGGCATCATATGGTCCAAAAGAACGATGTCGTATTTTTTCTCTTTGATCTTTTCGATGGCTTCCCTGCCCGATGCCGCCAGATCCGGAACGATTCCGCTTCGCTTCATAAGGCTCTTTGCCACCTTAAGGTTCATTTCGTTGTCATCGACAACAAGTATTTTGGCGCCCTTGGCGTAAAGGTATCTTTCAACCTTCTGATCGTCGCTCCTTGAAAGGCGCAGTCCGTAATTGCCCATGGGCTTGGGATCTTCGATTTTCTGTTTCAAAAGGAACGAAAATTCGCTTCCCTCGCCGTAAACGCTGTGGACATTCAGTTTGCTTCCCATCATCTTCAAGAGCCTGGTCACAATCGACATTCCCAGACCCGTACCTTCGATATTTCGGTTTCTCTCTTTGTCGAGTCTTTCAAACGATTCGAAAAGCTTATCCCTGTCTTCCTCTTTGATACCGATACCCGTGTCGCTTACCGATACCGCGAGCGTAATGCCCTCTATGTCTCTTCCCGCATCGCGGACCGAGAGTTTAACAGAACCCTTCTCGGTATATTTTACGGCATTGGTAAGAAGGTTCATGATGAC
>JAGADU010000058.1 GCA_017613435.1 Lachnospiraceae bacterium
GAAACATCCAATTACTGGGTTTTGACGGAAATGGTTTATACAAAGGCGTGGGACGGAGAAGACGTCAATGCGCTCTTAAGAGATTTATCGGGACAGGTTAAAAAGCAGATTCACAGTATTTACGTTGAAGACGCCTATATCGAAACGCCCGAAGTTGTCGAGGATTACGTTTCCGACGAATGATAAAAAAATAAATCGGCTCGAGGGGTAGATCGGAGTTGATTTATGAAAAAAATTTATTTCGCGATTATCGCAATTTTTTGTCTTTCCCTTCCCGCGTGCGGAAGGGAAGGACTTATCTTATCCGAATTCCCGGATGAAATTTCCATGCAGGATACAACCGAAGAAAAAAACGAAAGCGCAGCCGATGCGTCTTATTTTGATGCGAAAAACAAAGGCTTCGTACATATCTGCGGAGCCGTCGAAAACGAAGGAATTTATGAATTCAGCGAGGGAGAGAGACTCTTTGAACTAATCGAAAAAGCAGGAGG
Source organism: Lachnospiraceae bacterium (assembly GCA_017613435.1). Taxonomy (GTDB): domain Bacteria; phylum Bacillota; class Clostridia; order Lachnospirales; family Lachnospiraceae; genus UBA3766. Next base: position 492 of record JAGADU010000058.1, read on the forward strand.
TTTTGACGAAGAAGCGGACAGGGCGGCGGTTAATCTTGCGACAAAGGTCAAAGACGGTGAGCAGATAAGAATACCATTTATCGGCGAAGAGTTAAGCATTGAAGATGAAAAGCTTATAAACATCAACAAAGCCGATATCGGCAAACTTTGCGAAATACCTGGAATAGGCGAAAAAAGGGCGGCGGACATAATTAATTACAGGGAAGAAAACGGCGGATTCAAAGATATAGAAGAACTCAAAAACGTAACGGGTATCAAGGATGCGACGTTTAACAAGATTAAGCCCTATGTCTGCGTTAAATAAAATAAAACGTCCGATTGCCTGGCCTGCGCTTTTCTTAACCGGAATTGTTACGATCGCTTTGAAAATATGCGTAAACAATCTTGAAATTCCGCGTATTTCGCCCGCCGAGGGATATGTCATCGGAAAGGTTTCGGATATCGAAAAAAAGAACGGCAGCACGTATTTGTATCTTAAAAACATTTCTTTTTCGGGTGAAAATACAAAAGAACTGACGGATATTAAGAATTCATCGCTTTTGACCTTTAATTCGGGTTGTGTCTGTATTCTTGACGATGCGAATGTACATATCGGAGAAAATGTCACGGTAGCGGGAAAAATAAGCGTTTTCGAAAAAGCCCGAAACCCCGGGGAATTCGATTCGAGAAAATATTATATTTCAAAAGGTTATCTTTTCCGCGCAAGCGCCTGCAGTCTGAAAAAGAACGACGGCAGAAAAGACTTAATCAAAAATACGGCGTACGAAACAAGAGAAAAAATCGCCGGGATTCTCGATAAAACCTTAAGCGAAAAAGACGCCGGAATGATGAAGGCGATTCTTCTTTCGGACAAAACCGATTTGGACAGAGACATTAAAAATCTTTATAAGGATGCGGGCGAGGGGCACCTGCTTGCCATAAGCGGACTGCATATAACTTTGTTTGCCGCATTCATTTTGTTTATCCTCAAAAAAACGCCGATGAATCTTGATGCGGCGTATATTATAACAATCGTCATTCTTTTTGCGTACGGCTATATGATCGGTTTTTCCGCTTCCGCATTAAGAGCGATAATAATGTTTACGATTCTCTCCGTCGGCAAAATGTGCAAAAAATCCTACGATACCATAACTGCCATGGCAGCGGCTTCTTTCCTGACAGTTTGTTTTAAGCCGCTTTATGTGCTTCAGACCGGATTTTTGATGTCCTATGCGGCAATTGTCGGGATAGCGCTTGTCTTGCCGGCATTCACGTCGATCGGAAAGAGGGATTCGAAGGTTTTCTCCACGTTTTTTATGAGCATATCAGTATCCCTTACATCGCTTCCCGTCCTAATCGATTCGTATTATAAAATTCCGCTTTATTCCACTATTTTAAACATTATTCTGGTGCCGGGAATGAGTATTCTTCTGGCACTCGGTATATTATGCGTTTTTACGGGCTTTATTTTGCCGAAAGAATTAAATGTTTTTGCGTATTTGATACATTTTCTTTTGATATTTTACGAAATACTCATGAAGCTCGAACTCTCGATCCCGAAATCCGTAATTACAACGGGTGCGAGAGGGATAGTAAGGTGCGTTATTTATGAAAGCGTTTTGATTGCGGCATGTGTTTTTTACAGGAAAACAAAGATTGATTTTTGGCGTAAAAACAGACTGATCACAAACAAAATACGTCTTAAGGAAGATTACAATCCGACGGGGGATATAAGGCGAAACAAAAGAAAAAGGGCTTTGTTTTCGTCAATTTTATTTATTGTTTTGTCTTCTGATCTTTTTTTTCTTTTATATTTCAAAAGAGACAATCGGATCGAATTTCTGGATGTCGGACAGGGACTTTGCGCATGCATTCAGTATGACGGCGGGGTTTATTGCTTCGACGGAGGTTCGACGGACAGAAGCGGCATTTACGAATATGTTTTGCTGCCGTATTTTTCGTATTACGGTATAAGCGATATTGACGCTTGGTTTGTTTCTCATGAGGATGCGGATCACGCAAGCGGAGTCGCGGATGCAATACGAAACAACAAAACCGGAGAAGTTAAAGTCGAAGAAGTGATAATTCCCCTTGTGTTAAAAGATAATTTCAAAGAAGTATTCAAAGACATTAATTCCGAACGGACCAAAACGATTTACGCCGCAAAGGGCGATGTATTCAAAACCGATTGCGGCGACGGCATTTCTTTTGAAATCTTATCTCCGACGCAAACACCTTTTAACAGCGATTCAAACGCCAATTCCCTTGCGGTTTTGGTTAAAACAAAAGAAGGAAACATTCTTTTTACGGGAGATTCCGATACAAATGCCGAAGAATTAATTCTAGAATATCTTAATGTGAACGCTTCGACTTTTGTCGATATACTTCAAATCGCGCACCACGGCTCGGCCAACAATACGAATACAAAAGAATTCCTGCAAAAGGTCAATCCGAAAATATCCGTAATATCCTGCGGCTTCAAAAACCGGTACAACCACCCGCATAAGGAAACCATGGATAATCTTCAAAGCATCAAAACGCGCATTTTGCGTACGGATTACGACGGATGCATAAGTATTAAGCTTGATTAAAACAAGTGCAATGTGGGGCAAAATAATGTATAATAATGCCATATTGATTGTAAGGATATGCCATGGAAGTAATCAGAGAGCAGATAAAACAGCATAATCTGTCACATGCGTTTCTTTTGTACGGAAAAGAGCAGCAGGGCGTCAAGATTTACCGAAACAAAATCCTGACGGAACTCCTCGGTACGGATTCGCTCGAACAGTTAAAGCAGGATATGAATTTCTCGCTTTTTATCGGCTCGCCCATCGATGTCGATGCGATAATTCAGATGGCTTCAAGCTATCCTTTTATGGGCGAAAAAAGAGTCATACTCGTGGAAAACGGAAGACTCTTTTCAAGAGAAAACGCGGCCCTTTCGGAATGCATCAAAAATCTTCCCGAGACGACATATATCGTTTTTACCGAGGGAGAATTATCGGTTAAGGATAAAAAAGATCTTTTCAATGCGATAAAAGAAGTCGGACACATAGCGGAGATAAACGAACAAAAGCAGGAATATGTCGAAAGCTGGGTAATCAAAAAACTGGCGAATTCCGGAAAGAGAATATCCAAAGCGGCACTCGAAGCGCTTATAAACCGTGTCGGCTGCGATATGATGCGCCTTGACAACGAAACCGACAAAATCATCGCATACAAGGGCGAAGAGCAGGATATAAGGGCGGAAGATGTTGCGGCTCTTGTAAGCGAAAACCCTCAGGATCGGATTTTCGTGATGACCGATGCGATTGCGGACAGAAAACCCTCTCTTGCCATGAATTGTTATCTTGATCTTCTCGAATTAAAGGAAAGCCCTCAGAGAATATTATCCCTCATCGAAAGGCACATGAAAATCCTGTATCAGGTCAAGGATTTGCGAACCAAGGGGTTCGGCGCAAGGGAAATCACGGATGAAGTTAAGGAGATACCCAAGGAATTCGTTGCGAGAAAATACATGAATCAGGCTTCGAAATTTTCCGTAAAAGAAATAACCGACTGCCTGGAAGACTGCGTGGATCTTAATCTTAAATCAAGAACCGGTGCGCTCACCGACAGAATGGCTGTGGAACTTATCATCGTCAAGTATTCGCAGCAACAGAGCGGAAAATAAAAAAGCTCGGAGACTGACATGAAAAAATGGCTCGGAATCATAATGCTTTTTATGACGGCATTCATCTGGGGAACGGCATTTGTCGCCCAGAGTGTCGGAATGGATTTTATCGGACCTTTCACATTTAATTTTTCAAGATATGTAATCGGTTCCGCAGTCCTTATTCCTTTTGTGATAATCAGCTTATCGAATAAAAAGAAAAAGGAAACATCCGAAGACGTTTCAAAAGAAAAAGGGAGGGAGCGCCGAACGTATATCAAATACACGATAACGGGCGGCATCGTATGCGGAATCCTTTTATGCGTGGCTTCAAGCTTTCAGCAATTCGGAATACTCTATTCGAAGGCGGTCGGCAAAGCGGGATTTTTGACCGCTCTTTACATCATCATGGTGCCGCTGCTCGGACTTTTCATAGGCAAAAAGACCAAAGCGCTTCTTTGGATCTGCGTTTTGCTGGCGACAATCGGGCTTTACCTTTTGTGCGTAAAAGAAGGCTTTAAATTCGAACTCGGAGACATTTTCCTCATTCTTTGCGCATTTTGTTTTTCATTCCACATAATGTTTGTCGATTATGTTTCGCCCAAGGGTGACGGAGTTACGATATCCTGCATTCAGTTTGCGGTATCGGGAATACTTTGCTTTGTATGTGCGCTTTTTACCGAGAAAATAGTCATCGCGGATCTGCTGAAGGGATGTGTTCCGATTCTCTACGCAGGCGTTATGTCCTGCGGTGTGGCATACACATTCCAGATTCTCGGACAAAAATATGTCGAGCCGACCAAAGCATCGCTCATCTTCTGCCTTGAAAGTGTTTTTGCGACACTCGGCGGCTGGGTGGTGTTGAACCAGGTTTTAACCGTAAAAGAAACCATAGGCTGCATAGTGGTGTTCGTTGCCATTGTCATGGCTCAGTTTGTAAACAAACCGGAGGATAAAACCCCGAAAAAAGAAAAAGTGTAAACAGGATTAAATGCCGGAAAGGATGGTCAAAATGAAAATCAGTTGCCGTTATTGCAGTTCAATGTTTGAAGATACGCTCGAAAAATGTCCGACTTGCGGAGCACCCAATGCGCTTGTCAAAAGAAGCGTTGCGGATCAGCCCCTGACCATCGAGGAATTTAAGAAATGGTATGCTTCAAAGGGTCTTCCCCCCTCGGAAGTCACGAGATTTTTTATCGGCAGGGATTACAGGGAACCGAAGGCGTTCGGAATTTACAGGGACGAAAATACGGATAAATTCATCGTTTACAAAAACATGGCGGACGGAACCAGAAACATAAGATACGAGGGTACAGACGAAGCCTATGCCGTTAACGAACTGTTCAACAGGCTCAAGCAGGAAATCCTCGAGCAAAAAGCTGCCGCTTTAAGAAAACGCTCAGGAAGATAATACGACGGATTGCTGCAAGGAAAGCCGATTGCCGGATAATAACGTATTGCTTTAATTTATTTTATTCAAAACAAAAAGACCGCCTCTTTCGAGACGGTCTTGATTTATTTTACAGGTAATCAGTTGGTATAGTTATCGAAGTAGCCCTGAATAAGGATTACGGGAGTACCCTTGTCGCCCGAACCTGATGTAAGGTCACAGAGTGAACCGATGAGGTCTGTGAGCTGTCTGGGTGTTGTTCCCTGAGAAGCCATGTTGCCGACAAGGTTGCTTGACTTGGCTTTGATGCTTTCGGAGATTGCATTTTTCAATGCTTCGCCCGAAAGATCCTTGAAATCGTTATCGGCAAGATATTTAAGCTTAAGCTCGTTGGGAGTTCCCTTCAAACCTTCTGTGAAGAAAGGCGATACGACGGGATCTGCGAGTTCCCAGATTTTTCCCTGAGGATCCTTGAAAGCTCCGTCGCCGTAAATCATAACTTCAACATGTTTGCCGGTCTTTTCGAGAATGACTTTCTGAATGTCTTCAACAAGCCACTGGGAATCTCTGGGGAAAAGTTTAATCTTTTCTTCGGTAGATTTGTTGGAGCCCAAAAGACCGTATTTTTCGTTGTATCCGCTACCGTTGACCGAGGAAGTCATTATATCGTCCATTCCGCAAACAACCTTGGCACCGTTCTCTTTTAAGATTCTCTTGGTTCTTACTCTTGTATGAATATCGCAGTTGATTACGCAATCCGTATAGTTAAGAATTGTCTTTGCCTGGTTGGCGAAAACAACTTCGACTTCGGCGCCTGCTTCCTTTATGATGTCCGAATAATATGCAACATAATCGACACCTGTGAACTCATGCTTGTTCTCTCCGAAGAGTTCGCGGTATTTTTCGAGTGAAAGTACGTCGCTGTAAGGATTGATGCCTGCTTCATCGAGCTGATCGTATGTCAAAAGTGCGTTTCCTACTTCATCCGAAGGATAGGAAAGCATGAGAACGACTTTCTTGCAGCCCATTGCAATACCCTTTAAGCAGATGGCAAAACGGTTTCTCGAAAGGATGGGGAAGATAACTCCGACCGTTCCTCCGCCGAGTTTGGCCTTAACGTCTGCAGCGATATCGTTAACTGTGGCATAGTTGCCCTGTGCTCTTGCCACGATTGATTCGGTAAGTGCGATGACATCTCTGTCGCGAAGTGAAAAACCTTCGGATTCGCAAGCTTCCAAAACGCTTGTAACGGCCATATCCACAAGATTATCGCCTTCGCGGATAATCGGACAGCGGATGCCGCGTGATACTGTACCAACTTTTCTTTCCATAAAAATCTCCTTATCTTTTGTAAAGCTTAAAATAACCAAAAAATATTATAACCATAAGACTTTTGATTCGCAATAAGAATACCCAAAAAAAATGGAAAATTGAATGAGGGTGTGTTAAAATATACGATACAAAATGATAAAACGAATTAAGTATATACAATCGGGAGGATCGATATATGTATGATCTTGTTATAGTGGGCGCGGGCCCCGCCGGAATGGCAGCAGCCATTTATGCCAAAAGAGCCAGACTCAATTCGATAATCATAGAAAGAGAAGGCTGCGGCGGACAGATGGCGCAGACATACGAAGTCGACAATTATCCGGGAATTCCCGGGGTATCGGGCTTTGAACTCGGAACAAAGATGAAAGAGCATGCGATGAGCCTCGGTGCCGAGATTATTTACGATGAAATAAAAAGCATCAACCGTCAGAACGACAGATTCGTAATCCATTACGATACGGGCGGAGTTGCGGAGTGCAAAGGCATTATCATTGCTTCGGGCGCAACCCATTCGAAGCTTAACGTCCCTGGCGAATCCAAATTTGCGGGAAGCGGGGTTTCCTATTGCGCAACATGCGACGGCGCTTTCTTTTCGTGCAAAGACGTAGCGGTTGTAGGCGGCGGAGACGTAGCGATAGAGGATGCGATCTTTTTGTCGAGAATATGCAGAAGCGTAACTTTAATCCACAGAAGGGATCAGCTCCGCGGTGCGGCTTCTCTTCAGGAAAGCCTCAAAAACTGCATGAACGTAAATATTCTCTGGGATACCGTCGTTGAAAGCATTAACGGCGAAAAGAGCGTGGATTCGCTTTCTTTGAGAAACGTAAAAGACGATGAAGATTTTAATCTTTTTGTAAACGGTGTATTCATAGCCGTGGGAATCACTCCCGTCAAAACCGAAATCGACGGCCTTATGTGCAACGCAGGCGGATACATAATAGCCGACGAGGACTGCAGAACCAATATAAAGGGCGTGTATGCGGCAGGAGACGTGAGAGCCAAGAGACTTCGCCAGATTGTTACCGCCGTGGCGGACGGAGCCAATGCCGTAACAAGCTTCACGGAGGACTTCAGATAAGCCAAAACCCCTGATTTTCGGGACAAAAGGCGGACTGTTAACAAAAAGTTCAAACTTATTTACATTGCGATAGATTTATAATTTTGTTATAATGTACATGTAATCTCAGATTACAAATACTTGTTTCGGAGGGTGGCAATATGAACATTATTATTATCGGAAAAAATATTGATGTTACACCGGGTTTACGCGAGGCTGTAGAGGAGAAGATAGGAAAACTTGAGAAATATTTTACTCCCGACACAGAAGTTCATGTTACATTAAGCGTTGAAAAGGATCGTCAGAAAATCGAAGTTACGATTCCCGTTAAAGGAAGCATTATTCGTTCTGAGCAGGTTTCCAACGACCTTTATGTATCGATTGATTTGGTTGAAGAAATTATCGAAAGACAGCTTAAGAAATATAAGAGCAAACTTGTTAATTACAAACAGAACAGTGACAACTTCAAGCAGGATTACATAGAGAAAGATTTCACGGATGATGATGAAATTAAGATTATCAGATCGAAGAAATTCGATATGAAGCCTATGTATCCCGAAGATGCATGTGTTCAGATGGAGCTTCTCGGACACAATTTCTTCGTATTCCAGAATGCGGAAACAGATCAGGTATGCGTTGTTTACAAGCGTAAAGGAAACACATACGGAATGATCGAACCCGAAATATAAGACACAACCAAATATTCAAAGGCCCGCATTTTGTTATGCGGGTCTTTTTTTGAGAAAAATTTTAAATATTTTGTCACCTTTTTGCTTTGCGGGACATATTTAAAGTGAAAAGGTCATTCGCGAATACCTTTATGACAAAAAAGGAGTTCATAAATGAAAAACAGAAATGATGATTTGGAATCAGTCATCGACAGATACAGCGACATGCTTTACAAAATCTGTTTTCTGATTCTGAAAAACGAACAGGATACAAGGGATGTGCTGCAGGAAACTTTTCTGATCTATTATACAAAACAGCCGAAACTTGAGAATGAGGAACATAAAAAAGCCTGGCTCATCAAAGTTTCCCAAAACAAATGCAGGGAATTTTTAAGATTTCACAAAAGACATGCGGCCCTTCCGCTTGAGGACATGGAAGAAGTACTTGTTATTACCGACGGATTAAGCGGAAACGATAAGGAAATTCTTTCGCTTGTATGGGATTTGGATTACAAATTAAAATCCGCGGTAATTCTTTTTTACATAGAAGGTTATTCGATAAACGAGACGGCAGAGATTCTTAAGACATCACCTTCCGCGGTAAAGAAGAGACTGCAACGCGCAAGAGAAAAATTAAGCGTAAAGATTAAGGGAGAGATTGCTTATGAAAAATAAGTTGAATAAAGATCTGATTTCGAATATCGAAATCAGTGACGATATGAAAAATGCAATATACAGAAACTGCACCATGGGAAGAAGCAATGCGGATTTCAGATTCAAATATTCCGGACTTTTGTCCGCCCTGATTGTTTTCGGAGTATTTGCCTTATTCAGCATAGGTGCGAGCGCCGCGATTATAGGATTTAAAACGAGGCTTTCGAACATGGATGAAACCGAATACGAAAATATTTATACCGAAGTGCAAAACGATGTATTCATATCAACCGACGAGGGCTTTTCAAGAGAACTCAGGGATTCGGAGATAAAAAGAATTCTTAAGCTCGAAAGAGACTATTACGATAACGGTGTTTTTCCGAAAAGAAACATGCCTCATTACGAAACGATCGACGAGATGAAAGAGGGCGAACTTGCATATGTTGCTTCCGAGAATATTGTTTTTGTTCCCGAAAAAGACATGGATGACGAACAGCTCCTTGAATATATCGATCACGATGCCAAAAAGAGATATGTAAATATCCAATCCCTTCTGGCAGAGGGCATCGAGCCCGGCGTAAACATGGCTCTTGAATCGACTCCGATTGCGGACGGAAGCGATGCTTCAAAAGCAAGGAAAGCAGCGGACAAAATGCTCAAAGATTATTTCAAAGCGGAGACGGACGATTCATGGATAGTTCTTGTAGACAGATTCGACGACAACGAATTGCAAAACGGAGATGTGATTACGCTTTATGACATAGATTATTACAGACTCGGAACGGGTTATGCGACATCCTACAACATCAGGATTAATTTCTCGGATTTATCGCCCCTGCTTCTTAACGAAAGCGGATACGAAGTATTCAACGATGTCAAAACATACGAATTTTCCGAGGCTGAAGGTCTGGCAAAAGACGGCGAAGAATATGTAAGAGAATATTTATCCCGTAATTTCGGCTTAAAAGATCCCAAAGAGGTGATCACGGATGTCGAAAGATACAGTAACGACGATAAAACAACTTCATGCATTGATTACACATTCATCTTTGACGATACCACGGTTTATATCTGTTACAGAATCGAAGATCAGAGAATAGTAAGCTATTGCAGGTTGTAGACTTTTTAATCCCCTTAAATCCGGAAGGAAATCCCTTCCGGATTTTTTATATTTCGGGTTCCGTTTTATGCCGCGTTGTTGCTTACGGTATACAGCGCATAAAAGTAACCCGTATTGTTTATTAAATTATCGAAAGTTCCGACTTCTTCGACATGACCGTCTTTTAAAACAATAATTTCATCGTATCTTTTCAAAAGAGCTTCATCCAGGGCGTGAGTCACGACGATTCTTGTGATGCCTTCAAGATCGAGGATTTCGTTTGAAACTTCAAAGGCGGTTTTTGCATCGAGTGCGGCGGTTATCTCATCCGCAAGAAGAAGGGAGGATTTGCGAAGAAGACTTCTTGCGATTGAAATTCTCTGCTTTTCGCCGCCTGATAAATTCTTTCCGTTTTCGCCGCAGGAGTAATTGCTTCCGTGTTCTTCGATAAGCTTTGACAGATGGGCTTTTGCAATGGCTTCGTTGACTTTTTCCGCCGGAAATTCTTTAAACATCGTGATATTGTCTTCAATCGTCGAATTAAAAAGAAATACGTTTTGTCCGATAACCGAGATGTTTTCGTAAAGCGATTTCGCGCTTACGGTATTTAAATCTATATCGTCTATAAGGATACGGCCCGAGTGTCTGTTTCCCCCTCCCGAGTGCAAAAGATTTAAAAGCGTGGATTTTCCGCTTCCGCTTCCGCCGACTATCGCGTAGGATTTTCCGGCTTTAAAATCAAGCGATATATTGTGAAGTATCTCTTTGTCGTCATCGTATGAAAACGATACGTTTTCAAGCCTTATTCCTTTGTTTATTCCGTTTAATTCTTCCGATGCGCGCTCAACCCTGTTTTTCTCAAGTTCGGCGGCAAGTTTTCGTGTAAGCGCGTTTGCGGCTTTTTTCTTTGCGAGAAGCATCGGTATCGTTGAAACGGGTGCGATCATGTAATTCATAAGCTGAACGAAGACGATAACCATGCCGGGTGTCAATGCTTTGCCCGATAAAGCGATTGCGGCACCCGAGAAGAAAACGCCGAGCTGGGCGACGATGCCGCACATACCTCCGACGGAACCGATGATATGAGTGATCTTTCTCATTTTGCTTTTGTTGTTTTCAAGTTCCGTATCGGTTTTGGCAAAAAGGCTGATGACTTCTTTTTCGGCTTTAAAGCTTTTTACCACGAAAAATCCCTCAAGAAAATCGGAGAGCGAAGCCGTAAAATTGTTGTTGCAGTCGGAGACCTTCTTTTGTATGGGCGCTGCTTTACTGCCGGTAAGAACGGACGACAAAAGCGGCAAAAGCGTCAGAGCGAGGGCAATCAAAGTCAAAAGCGGAGAGTAATAAAGCATAAGCGCTATGGATAGTATAAAAGAAACCGTATGGGTGATAAGATCCGGTATTTTTTCGAGGTATTCGGTCTCAACCGTGACGGCATCGTTTGTCAATGCCGAAAGATAGAGGGAAGTATCTTCTTTTCTGAAAGAGGAGATATCTTTTTTCGTGATTTCGCCAAAGGCAAATTCTTTGTACTGCCTCATGGCTTTTTTCATAAATCCGGGCCATGCGAAATATTTTATGATAATAACCGCAATAAACACGGCAAAGAAAACCAAAACGATCCAAAACAGCTGCCTGAAGGTGAAAAGCCCGTTTTTTCCCGATGCGACATCGACAAGCTGCTGCATAAGCCAGGAAACGGCTATATTTAAAAATGCGGTTATCAAAGCGGAAATGTTTAAAAAAACAAACGCTGTCTTATTCTTATAAAAGAAGCTGCCGTTCAGTGATTTGTAAATAGAATTTTTCCCTTTATTCATGTTGTTTTTCATATTAAATTCCTTTCGTTTCTTTAAAAGCGTCCGAATCGCCGTTTGCAAATTAAGTTTAACGCGCCCCCTTGAATAATTGAATACACCGCCTATACCATTAGGATAATAAATTTTATACCGCTGGTATAATCAGATATTTAAGAATCAGTTAAGAAATAAACAAGATACAGGTTAAGACTTCTTTTCTTCTTTTTGATAAATTAAAATTGCAAAACGGTAAAAATATTTATTCAGCGAATCGGAAAAAGGAGAGAAATATGAGTATCCTTAATAAAAAATCAATTGCCGTTATCGGCGGCGCACTTGCGGTCATAACAATTACGGGAAGCATTGTTTCGATATATGCCAAAGCGGCAGTCAAAGTCAATTCTCTGACAATCGAAAAAAGCGACATGCAGCAGGTGTTGGAATTAAGCGGAAGCATCATGAGCAATGACAGTGATACGTTCTTTGCAAAGACGAATCTTAAAGTAGACAGGGTATATTTCAAGGCGGGCGATGAAGTCAAAAAAGGTGATCTGCTCTTAACTTTCGATGAAGCCGAGATTGACAAATCGGTGGAAATCCTTAAACTTAACGCCGCTGCCGCCGAAGGCGGTTACCTGAATGCGCTTCAGACTTCCGACAAATACAACGCTCTTTATGCGGAAGCCGCAAGAAATTTAAATGTTTTGAACAATCAGATAAAAGAAACAGAAGAATCAATCATAAACAAACAAAAAGAAATAAGCGACAGATGTTCGGCTATCGCGTACGAAGGAACCAAGATTCAGATTTCGCTTGTGGATAACGCATCAGATGCAACTGCGTCGGCCAATCTTCAAAAACAGGCGCAGAATAATGTTTTTTATCAGACATACGACAGTGAACTTTTAAGACTTGAAGAGGAACTCGCAAGACTGAATATGCAGCTTGCGGATTTTAAGGAATACAAAGCCGAAATGATATCGCAGAAAGCATCGAGTTACCCCGGAGTCTTGACAGAGGGCGGAAGAGCTGAACTTGAAGCAGTAAAAGAAGCCGGAGAGCTTAATTTCGCAAACGAAATCGAAAAATACGAAGATGCGAAAAAAGGAATAAAGGCTGAATTCGACGGTATCGTATCGCAGGTTTATGTCTCGGAAGGAAGCCTTGTGACTGAAGGATTAATGCTGCTTAGCGTGGATTCCTCGGAAGATATCGGAGTAAGATGCAACGCCAATAAATATGATATAATGAGTATCGAAAAAGATCAGGTTGCAACAGTTAAAATCGTCAACACGGAATATGAGGGAAAAGTATCCCGAATCGACAAAATCGCCGGGCTCGACGCAACTGCCGCTTCGGGCATCGGAGTGGATATCAAACTAGAAAATGCCGACAATCTGATACTTGGATACGAGGTCAAAGCCAAGATCAACACGACTTCAATAAAGGATACAATCTGCATTCCCAAAGAAGCCCTTGTTACAAAAGACGACATTAATTACGTATTCGTCGCCAAAGACCGCAAAGCAGTCAAAACAATAGTTGAAACCGGAATCAAAAACGGAGATTACGTTGAGATAGTTTCGGGATTAAATGTCGACGAC
>JAGADU010000059.1 GCA_017613435.1 Lachnospiraceae bacterium
CCCAAAGAAGCCCTTGTTACAAAAGACGACATTAATTACGTATTCGTCGCCAAAGACCGCAAAGCAGTCAAAACAATAGTTGAAACCGGAATCAAAAACGGAGATTACGTTGAGATAGTTTCGGGATTAAATGTCGACGACATCCTGGTCTGGAGCGACACAAAAGAACTTAAAGACGGCGAAGAAGTACGCTATTAAAGATCGGTTATCCGATCGGAAAACACCAAAAAGGTAAAAAGAATGGAAAGCAAACAGATAATTTTATCCGCTGACAATTTGTCAAAAACTTTTTCGAACGAATCTGTGCAGCAGCATGTTTTGAAAAATCTCAATCTCACGATTTACAAAGGTGATTTTACCGTAATCATGGGTAATTCGGGTTCGGGCAAGAGTACGCTTCTTTATGCTTTGTCGGGCATGGACCGCCCGAGCATCGGAACGATTACTTATTACACGGACGGCACGGAAACGGAAATATCCAAATTCAACAATGACAAACTTGCCAAGTTCAGACGTGATCACGTGGGATTCGTTTTTCAGCAGAATTATTTAAACGATTCCATGAGTGCGCTCGACAACATCATGGTATGCGGACTCTTAAAAACATCAAGCAGAAAAGAACTTGCAAAAAGGGCAAGGGAACTCCTTGAGAGAGTGGAAATTACAGAGAGTGACATGCGAAAATTCCCCACTCAGCTCTCCGGCGGACAGCTTCAGAGAATAGCTGTGGTAAGGGGCGTTATCAACCATCCGGAAGTTCTTTTTGCGGATGAACCCACAGGTGCGCTCAATTCGCAGAATACGACAAATGTTTTGAATATCCTTTCGGATTTGAATCATGACGGTCAAAGCATTGTCATGGTTACGCATACGATTACGGCAGCAGAGAGGGGCAACAGAATCATTTATCTTTCCGACGGCGTGATTTCGGATGAGATTTACCTCGGAGAATATCTCGGAGACTGCAAGGACGAAAGCAATCCCTATATTGAAGAAGCGAGGGAGAGACACAACAGATTAAAGAATTTCCTTCAGAACATGGGGTGGTAATATGTATCGTTATTTCTTTATTGCAAAAAACAATATGAAGAAGCAAAAAGGCGATATGATTACGTTTTTCATAATGACGGTCCTTTCGTCTTTTATGATTTTCCTCTGCCTGAATATGATAGTCGGTACCCTTCGCATAGAGGGTACCAACAAATCCGAAATAAACGGAGCAAACATATATCTGATTAAAACCGCAGAACCTGTTTCGGATTTTAAAATCGAGGAAATGATTCAGGGCAATCCGGATTTCGGCGATTATGAAATAAGCAGATTCCTGGCGGCTTCAACAGCCAAATACCGCAAAAAAGGCTCGGACAAATGGCTTGAATACATGACTCATTTTGCCTGCTACGAGGATGAAAGAAGAATTCAGACGACGAGTTTGGATACATCTTCTTTCTCGGGAGACGATTTGATATTGCCGGTTTCGCTTTCGCCTTCTTTTTCGATAGGGGACAAAATCGAAATAAAAATATCGGAAAACATCTACGAGTTTACGGTTGCGGGATTCAACGAAGATTTTATATATTCTTCTCCGATGAATTTACAGACGTATCTGATGTATGTGTCCGAAAAAATGTACACCGAGATGGAATTTGAGAATTACGGATTTGCGGAATCCGCACAGGCTTTCAAGATTCAAATGTCTGAAGATGCGTTAAAAAGGGGCGTGAACAGTTCCGATGCCTCGGAGATTTTTTACAGTGACGTAAACACCTGGCATCAGATTTACCATTCATCACATCCGGATTATGCATACGAATTGGATGCCAGCGTTATTCCCGCGGATCTGCTTTCTGCTTCCGCGATGATAATGCCGATAATGTTTATAATGATAATACTGGTGTTTGCGTTTATTATTTTTGCGGTGGCGCTTATTGTCATAAGTTTTTCGACAAAGAATTTCATACTCGACAATATGAGAAATACCGGCATTATGCAGGCCGGAGGATATACCGTAAAAGAAATGGTAATGATCCTTTTGGTGCAGCTTCTGATTGTTTCTTTTTCGGGAAGTCTCATCGGAACTTCACTCGCGGCTTTGATACAGGGTAAAACAGGTATTGTTATTCTCTATCTTCTCGGTCTTTCGTGGAATCAAAAACCCGACCCCTTTGTTTTTGTCGGAGTGATACTGATTATTTGCTCAATCATTTCCGTATTCACGATAATTGTCGGCAGGGATTACAAAAAAACATCCGTGCTCGATGCGCTTCGCGGCGGCATCAATGCGCATAATTTCAAGAAAAACACATTTCCGCTCGACAAGACGAATCTTCCGCTTACAATCGTTTTGGCACTCAAAGAGACTTTCGGCAAATTCAAAAGCCAGATCGGCGTCGTGCTGATAATGGCGGCTCTTTCGTTTTGTGCATCCATGGGATTTCACACTTACGAAAGCATGGGTTCGGACCCGGATAAACTTCTTAAGGTTTCCGGAATGGATATGCAGGATATTTTGGTTTACGGAGACATGAACACGGAATCCGTAATCAAAAACTTTAATTGTGTTGAAAACACCGACAGGGAATATTTCACCGGAATAGATTTTACACACGGAAACAAAACCAAAGCACTCACTACACGAACCATATCCGACACATCGGTCATGAATCCCGAATTAATGGTTGAAGGAAGATGGCCGAAATACGAAAACGAGATAGCTTTGGGAACCGCTGCGGCAAATACGCTGTCGGTCGAAGTCGGCGATTCGGTAATACTTAAAAGTGGCGAAGAAGAAGCAACATATCTTGTGTGCGGAATGATACAGACATTTCAAAACATGGGACAGATGGGATATATGACTTTCGAGGGATTCGAAAGAATCGGAAGAATTCCCGATACGACATCAATTTTCATTTACCTGAAAAAAGGATATGATGTTTCCGATTTTGAAAAAGAATTCGGAGAGGTTTATCCCGATACGGACTATAAGGATATGCTTGAATCCACCCAAACTCTGTTTGATCTGATTCGATTATCCCTCAAGGTCATCTTTATAATCATTCTGCTGGTGACGGCCTTTATAACCGCACTTGCGGAAGCGCTGTTAATAAGAACGCGAATTTCCAAAGAGTGGAGAAATCTCGGAGTCAACAAAGCCATGGGATTTTCGTCCGATCAGTTGATACGTCAGATGATGATTTCCAATATGCCCGCAATCCTGATCGGTGTGGCACTCGGAATCATAACGGTATCGCTTTTCGGCGGAAGAATATTTCTGTTCATGTATGCGATTTTCGGATTCAGGAAAATACCTTTCTCCATTTCGCCGGTTTCATACGTAATGGTAACAATCATTATAGTCGGAGTGGCACTGCTTGTTTCCCGCATTATCGGAAACAGAATCAAAAAATTGGATCCCGTAAAGATGATTACGGAAGAATAAAACCACGCCCGGAAGAGTGTTTCTTTCGGGCGTATGTTGTTGACAAAGGCAACTTTGCGCACATAGAATTGTATCAGTAACAGCGGAGGCTTTTATGCATTACAATTGTTTGATAGTCGATGATGAAGAAGAACTTTCCAAGATGACTGCCGAATATTTCAATATGTTCGACGTTTCTACAGCCGTGGCAAAAAGCAAAGCGGAGTGTTTTGATTTTTTTAAAAACAACGAAGCCGACCTTATATTGCTCGATATTAATCTTTCGGACGGAACGGGCTTTGACGTTTGCAAAAAAATCAGGGAAGAAATGCAGCTTCCGATTCTTTTCGTCAG
>JAGADU010000060.1 GCA_017613435.1 Lachnospiraceae bacterium
CAGGCACACAAGGACGGACTTATAGACGACGAGCTTCTTCACAAATCCTTAATCCGTGCCAACAGACTTTTGATGACGGCTTATTCGGGAGCGTTCAAAAAATACACCGATTTGCTGGATTCGTATATAAAATAAAAAACGAAAGACAAAACAAAAAGAAGACCCGGTCGGGACTTCTTTTTTTATGTTTAGTCCAAGATATTTAATAGAATATGTGGTTTCCGATCTGAATACCGGTCAGTCCCGGGATCGGAGTTCTGAAATAAACGCAGTTTCCGACATTGGTTGCGCCGGCCATCGCTTCGTCCGCCGCCTGATAGCAGGATGCGGTCGCTTTGTTTTGAGCAAGCGCATAGCTCAATCTTCCGCTGCCTGCGGGCGAAAACTGGCTTCTTTGATAAATAACGTCATATACCGTGTCCGGATAACAGCTTGAGAGAACTCTGTTTATAACAACCGCTCCTACGGCAAGCTGTCCCTCGTAGGGCTCTCCTCCGGCCTCGCAGTAAATAAGATTGGCCAAAAGATATCTGTCGTTTTCGGCAAAGGATATTTCGGAAATATCCCTTCTTGCGGCCTGAGATGCAATCTGTGAGAGACGCAGTTCCTCTTCGTACTGTTTTTTCAAAGCTTCGATATCCGCTTCCTGTGCGGCAATCTGCGCTTCTTTTTCGGCGATTTCCTTCTCTATTTCCGCAAGTTCCCTGTTCGTATCCGATATCTGTGCGGAATATTGTTCCACAAACTGATTGGTTGTGGTGATAAGATCCGTAATTCTGGCCTGTTCCTGAATGCTCAATTCTTCGAGCGCTTCAAGTTCCGTAAGCTCGCTCTCGAGTTCGGTTTCCTTTTCGGCCACTTCAATCGTGATTTGTTTGTAATCTTCAAGCATTCCGTTGTCATATTCCGAAATCATGTAAATATAATCGGTAATATTCAAAAAAGTAGAGAAATCCTTGCTGGATAAAATCATGTCAAGATAAGCGTTTTCAGGCTGTTCGTAGATTTGCTGAAGACGCTTTTTCATCGACTCGTATTGCTCTTCTTCGGTGTCTTTGGCATCCTGAAGTTCCCGCTTTTTGATTTCGATTTCTTCTTTTTTGTCGCTTATGCTGTTGCAGATTTCATTGTATTTGGCGTTTTCTTCTTCCAATTGCTCACTGAAAGAATCCAACTGAGCCTTGAGGGTGCCCTGTTGAAACTGCAACTGATTCAATTCGTTCTGTTTGTTGTTCTTTTGGCCTTCCGCCTGCTGTTTTTGCTGTTCCGCCTGCTGCTTCTGCTTTTCCGCCTCGTTGATTTTGTTTAAAATCGAACTCGGCGAAGCGAGAACGGTCATCGGAACCATGTTAAAAAACAGACTGAATGCGGCAATAAAAGAAACAACCTTTAAATACGTTTTTTTCATGCTTTTAATGCTTAAAAATTAAACTTCCAATTCGATCTTTCTGCCGGTTTTTTTGTACTGAATGCATTTTACGCCGGCAGCTTCAAACATCTTCTTGGCTGCGATATTGGTCGGCGTGTTGTTATATTTATCGGAATCGTAGACTACTTCCTTGATTCCGGCCTGAATAATGGCTTTCGCACATTCGTTGCAGGGGAAGAGCGATACGTAAATTCTTGCGCCTTCGAGATTGCCGCCCCTGTAATTTAAAATCGCATTGAGTTCGCTGTGCGCGACAAACGCATATTTTGTATTGAGAACTTCGCCCTCTCTTGCCCAGGGAAACAAATCATCGCTGCAGCCGTTCGGAAATCCGTTGTATCCGACGGAAAGAATTCTGTTGTTCTTGTCAACGATACATGCGCCCACCTGCGTATTCGGGTCTTTCGAACGCATGCCCGAGAGCATCGCAATCCCCGTAAAATACTCATCCCACGAAATGTAATCCTGTCTCTTATCCATAATTCTTCTCCCTTTACTCAAATTGACTATTTGGTGCCGAATATTCTGTCGCCGGCATCTCCGAGGCCGGGAACGATATAAGCGTGATCGTTTAACTTCTCGTCCTTAGCACCGATGTAGATATCAATGTCGGGATGATCGGCAGAGAGTCTTTCGATTCCTTCGGGTGCCGCAATTATGCACATGAAATGAATATTTTTGCAGCCTTTTGCCTTAAGCATGGTAATTGCCGCCGAAGCGCTTCCGCCCGTTGCAAGCATCGGATCCACAACGAAGATTTCTCTCTGCGAGCAGTCTTCGGGAAGTTTGCAGTAATATTCGACGGGTTCGTGAGTTTCGGGATCTCTGTAGAGTCCTATATGTCCTACCTTTGCCGCGGGAATAAGATTGAGCATTCCGTCAACCATTCCGAGTCCCGCACGAAGGATGGGAACGATGGCCATTTTCTTGCCTTTTAATTCCTGTACCGTGGTCGGGCAGATGGGCGTTTCTATATCCACCTCTTCGAGAGGAAGATTTCTTGTCGCTTCATAACAGATAAGCATGGCAATTTCGCTTATGGTCTGACGAAAATCCTTCGTACCCGTATCCTTTCTTCTGATGTAACCGATTTTGTGTTTGATCAAAGGATGATCCATAATCACAATTTTGCCCATTTTTTGCTACCTCCGTATATGTTTTTTGCTTTTATAATTCTTCGATTTTGCCTACTCTTCTTATATGCTTTTCCTCGAAGCTGAAATCAGTTTCGATAAAAGTATCGACGATTGATTTGGCGAGGATTTCCCCTACGATTCCCTGACCCATTACAAGAACGTTGGCATCGTTATGCTGTCTTGTAAGATATGCGGATACCGTATCGGAGCAGACTGCTGCTCTTACGCCTTTTATCTTGTTGGCAACCATGCTCATTCCGAGACCGGTTGTGCAAATAAGGATGCCCTTGTCAACTTTTTTATCCGCAACAGCCTGTGCGGCAGGTCTTCCGAAATCGGGATAATCGCAGGATTCGGTGCTGTTTGTTCCGAAATCGACAACTTCGATTCCTTTTTCGATTAAATGTTTTTTTACCGCTTCTTTCAAAGCAAATCCGCCATGATCGCTGGCCATTGAAACTTTCATATCTTACCTCCGGTATTAAACTTGAGTTATTTTATGTCCGGCAGCTTTGATAAGTCTGTTCATTATCGCAGCTCCGATTCCTTTATCCGAAAAACTCTCGGATATAATATATTCTACACCTTCATCGTCGCATTCGCGCAGAATTTTGTAAAGATTCGACGCAATTTCGTTTCCGTCATCCGCGCTTCCGGCATTTTTAACCTTAAATCCCTCATAATCCCCGATATGCTCGCTGACGCAGATAATCGTGCAGGAGGGGTTCCCGGCCGCCTTTTCCTTTATCGCGGCAATTACGTTTTTCTCTTCTCCGCGGATTATTTCCATGTCGGCTTTCGGCGCATAATGCCTGTATCTCATGCCGGGCGCCTTGGGCCTTTGCGTGGAAGAAGCATCGAGTATCGTCGGATCCGTTTCAACTCTTCCTAAAACCTCTTCGAGCATTTCTTTCGAAACAAACCCGGGACGAAGAATCATCGGTATTTCCGATGTCATGTCAACTATCGTCGATTCGAGTCCTATCGGAATGTTTCCGCCGTCTATTATCATGTCGACTCTGCCGTTTAAGTCCTCGCAAACGTATTTTGCAAGCGTGGGACTGGGTTTTCCCGACAAATTGGCGCTGGGTGCCGCAACAAATCCTCCCGCAGCTTCTATAAAAGCAGCCGCCGTGGGATGAATCGGAAAACGAACCGCAACGGTATCGAGTCCTCCCGTCGTTTCTTTGGGAACGATGTCGTTCTTTTCAAATATCAGAGTAAGAGGTCCGGGCCAAAAAGCATCAATTACTTTTCTTGCCTCATCGGAAACGTTCTTAACTATTTTTTCAAGATCTTCGATACGGTAAATATGCACTATGAGCGGATTGTCGGAAGGTCTTCCCTTCGCCGCGTATATCTTTTTCGAAGATTCGGGATTCAGCGCGTCCCCGCCGAGTCCGTACACGGTCTCCGTAGGAAAGGCCACAAGTCCTCCGCTCTTTATGATTTCGCCGGCCTCTTTTATGAGGGAAGCGTCTATTTTATTCTCATCTATCCGAACTGTCTTTGTATCCATTTTTAATTATTTTCCTAAATAATTAAGTATTGCGCTCCATGCATCCGATGTTTCGAGTCCGAGTTTCCACTCTGCCACACCTGCGACATTCTGCGCTTCCATAACGGATAATTTGGCTTCAAGCGACTCGTAATCCTCGAGCCACACCTGATAAAGAGTGCCGCCCATTTCTTTTTCGCCGTACTTCTGACAGGTTTCGTCATTCCAGTTAAGTTCCACGCCGTTCTTTGCGCACCAGTCCGCACTGCTGCCCATTCCCATTGTATCCGCGGTAACGTTTCCGTCCTTTGTTTTCCACACACGGGTATAGAAAGGAACCGCATTTATAAGTTTTTCGGCGGGAACGCCGCTTGAAATCGTATTGGCAATACCGTCCTGGACAAAGCCTATGGAGGCTACGCTGCCCGCAACTCCGCCGGAAGCCCAGTGCTCGTCATATCCCATTACCACAACGTAATCGCATACTTTTCCCTGCACGCCTCTGTTGTAATGAACGGTGGATGCGGTGGGTGCATAATTGTCTACCGAAAGAACCAGTCCCGCCTGATGCGTCTTTACGGAAAGTTCCTTTAAAAACTCGGCCCAGTCGCTTCCCGAATCGGAAGGTATTTTTTCGAAATCGAGATTGATTCCGTCGAGATTGTTCTCGGTTGTAAGCGAAACGATATTGTTTATAAGGGTGCTTCTCGAATCAAATGTGTGAAGCATCGAAGACATATTGACATCGTTGTCGACATCGGTCCATACTCCCCAGACTTTCACGCCGGCATTGTGAGCGTTGTTGACATAGTTTGAATTGACTATGCTCTTTATGCTTCCTTCGTCATCGGTAATTCTGAATACGGTGGGAGCCACAACGTTTATGCCCGCATCTTTGGGAACGTCGGAAAAATCACTTCCCGAGGCATCAAAAAGCTGATGAAATGCCATATTGATCTTTCCGTCGAAAGTAATCGGGGTATATTCAAGCGGTATCTCGCACTTTTCTATCGTTATCGGAGCGCTGCCCGCTTTATCGTATCTTTTGATTTCGACATATCCGATAAAACCGTCCGTGGTCTGAACCTTCGCCCAGTCCTCCATCTCTTCGAGAACATATACCGTGTCGCCCTCGCTTACGGCTTTTAAGATATCGCTCTTTACGCCGCCGCGGTATCTGACGTTGGTATCCTTGCTGATAACCGCTTTGTCAAGGGTTTTGTCCTCGGTATAAATGACGAGATGCCTGGGTTCGTCGTATTTTTCTATATTGAAATCCACGAAAAGTTTAAGGAAATCAATCGAGAAATAAGTCTTCCCGTCATTGGTGATTACGGGCGCGCAGTTAAGTTCTCTTTTTTCGTCGCCCTTGTAATAACAGAAATCCGAAGGCTGATTCAGATCGGCTCTTATTATCTCATCCTGAGTAGTATAAAGAGCCATCTGTTCGTCGATGTTTACGTAAAAATGATTCGTAAAATACTTCTTGGTGTCATCCTGTGACAGGTAGTAGGCGTTTTTGTAATATACCGCCTTTTCTTCGACTTTTGTATTGTTAATTACCATTGCAACCTGGTAATCGTGATATATTCCGAAATATTCGTTTAAATCCGCTTCATCGTTCGAATATTTGTATCTTTCGAGAAGTTTGCTTCCGTAAAAGCCCGTCACAACGACTGCGATAAGAACTACTGCGACAAACACGGGAATGATCTTTCCGAGTGCTTCGTTGAACTTTCTTCTTCTCCTTCTTTTGGCTACCTCGTTGGGGCGTCTGACTCTTCTTCTCGGATTTCTTGAAGATTTGTAATTTCGGTTGTTTGCAGAGCCTGCAGAGCGTCTTTCGCCCTGTGGGGTCCTTCTGCCTTGTTCAGGTCTCATTTCAAGTCCTCCTTTTTTTCCATCGTCCATTATAGCAAAAAAATAAAATGTAGTCATTATCTTTTCGTATTTGGCATTCGTTCGGCAGAATATACCGGCTCGAGGGGTTTGTGTAAAAGGCCAAAAGGAACGTGATGAAACAATTCAAAAAGACAACGCCACATTTTATGGGGTGGTTGGACGTACCGTGAGTATTTAATTGATTTATCAAAGCTTAGGTGGAATTAAAACGTGCGAACGCACATTGCTTATAAAGACCTCCGACAGAACTGCGGAGCAAATGGATGAAACATCTCGCCTCCTTCCCGTACGAGATTTTCCAACACCTTGATTGTATTATGCATTTCTTTGTGCAAAACGTCAAGTATTTTTTAATTCTTTTGTATATTTTATACAATTCGGATATATAATTTTTTTTGCGTTTTCCGCCGATATATGTTAAAATAAAGAAAAAGAAGTGCACATGAGGTCTTTAATATGAGAATCGATAAAATTAACGACAATCAAATAAAGTGCATTCTGACCGAGAAGGATTTGGCGGAACGTAACCTTAATCTTCGCGAAATGTCTTATAATTCCGCGGAGATAAGAAACCTCTTTGCGGAGGTTATTCGTTATGCGTACAAGAACTTCGGTTTTGACGCAAACAACGTTCCTCTTAAAATAGATGTGATTCCCTTAAGATCTTCGGCCGTGTTGTTTATCACCAAAGTCGAAGAGCCCGAAGAGCTTAACCCTTCGTATTCGCATTTCTCGCCCGCCGTATACGAGAAAATGAAGAATCCGGGCAAAGAAGACAATTCCGATTTGTCGGAAAGTTTCAAAAATCTTATCAACGCTCTCTTCCCCAAGGAAGAAGGAATCATACCCGCCGAGCCTCAGAAAGAAAACGATTTTTCGACGAACAGTACCGTGGTATTTTCGTTTGAAAAGGTCGGAGACGTGATAGATGCCTGCAAGGCCGTAAGCGCCACGTACGACCACTTGAGTTCTCTTTACTTTGACGAATCCAAAAAGGTTTATTACCTTAAGATGTTCACGGAAGGCGAGATTGACGGAAACTTCAGACAGAACTGCATCAATTTGCTTGAATACGGCAATAATATAAACAACGACAGATTTTTTGACAGTTACCTTGCGGAACATGCCAAACTTCTCGCCAAAAACGATGCCGTTCAAAGATTAGGATAAAGTTTACAAAGACATAGAAAAAAGACCGTTTTCAAACGGTCTTTTTTTATGTTGGTTTACTGCTCTTTCTTATTGAGTGCAAACACAAGCGCGTCAACGTCGATGCCGTGAACCATGCTTGCTTCTTCAAGTGTTTCGCCCTGTGCGGCGGGACATCCGATGCAATGCATTCCTGCACTCATAAGTACGGGAACGGCATTGGGATCTGCATTTATAATTTCACCGATTGTCATGTCTTTTGTGATTTCAGCCATTTTTTAATCCTCCGTATATTTATTATTCCTATGTATCATATATTATTTTATTTGTTCGGTCAACGATTTAATTTTTGACGAAATTGCTGTGGTCTCCGCGGCTTTGAACAACCTCATATCCGACCTTTTGAACGCGAAGCGTCATACAGCGGATACATTCGGCGGCCTCGTCTCCGGTGCAGATTTTATTGTCGTAAAGAAGATATTTGTCTCTGACATCCGTCGGGGAAAGGTTTGGCATCACAACATTGGCTCCCGCAAGAATACCTTTTTCCCTGCCCAAACCGTCCGCCGTTCCGAGTGCCGTGGTGGCGGGAAGCAGGACTTTGGGAAGCATGAGTCTTATTATCGAAAGAAGCCTTAAAGTAATATCGACGCTCCCTGTTTCCCTGTCCGAAAAAGGAGTGTCGTGATGGGGAATAAAAGGTCCTATTCCGACCATTTCGGGCTGCAATTCGCGGAGAAATCTTAAATCTTTTATAAGATGTCCGACTTCCTGTCCCGGGGAACCGATTATCATGCCGCATCCGACCTGGTACCCGATTTCCTTTAAATCGTAAAGGCATTTAATCCTGTGTTCGAATGACATTTCCGAAGGGTGCAGGGATTCGTAATGTTTTTTGTCTGCGGTCTCGTGGCGCAAAAGATACCTGTCGGCGCCCGCATCATAGAGCCTTTGGTAGCTTTCTTTTTCCCTCTCTCCGATCGAAAGCGTAAGCGCACAGTCGGGATGGCGTCTTTTGATCTCTTTGATAAGCGGTACGAGTTTTTCGTCCGTAAAATACGCATCTTCACCGCCCTGAAGCACAAAGGTGCGAAATCCCAATTCATATCCGCTCTCGCAGCAATCCAGAATCTCCTCCTCGCTCAGTCTGTATCTTTGAGCGTTTTTGTTGCTTCGTCTTATGCCGCAATAAAGACAGTCGTTTTTGCAATAATTCGTAAATTCGATAAGACCTCTTAAATATACTTCTTTTCCGTAAACGCTCTCTCTTACGGCCCTTGCGCGCGCCGCAAGATACTCATTTTGTTCAGCGTCTTCAGATAGAATCAGTTCCTCGAATTCGCCGTCCTCTAAATATTTATTTAATTCAAGCTTGTCTGTAAGATTCATGTTTCTCTCCCGTAACAGGATTATTAATGATTGCAAAAAGTACGATGATACCTTAGTTTCCTTTTCCATGCTATTTTAACATACAACGATACGAAATAGAATTCAAAAATCCAAAAGATCCCCGGCTTTGATTTAAATAAACATAAGTCCCATAAAATAAAAAAGAACCCGTACCGGGTTCATAAATCATCTCAAAAGCATTAATAAAGGCCTATATAAAGGAGGATGCCCGAACACTTTCGTATTCGGGCATTAGATCTGAAAAACTGTGACATTAGTATAATTAGTGTAATCTCTGCATGATTATCTGCTTTTTATGATACTAATTATATGTGATGCAAATTAACAAACAATGATATACAAATTAACAATTTGTTATAAAAATATGAACAAATTGTGAACGAAATCAGGTTTGCATAACTTTTGCCGTTTTTCGGATCTTACATCCCTTGTATTTTGAATTAATATTTCCTTAAATCTTCTCGGGTTCGGGGTAATCTACGCCGAAAGTCTCTACTGTTACGCTTTTCATGACCTGGGGCTTGATCGGTTTGTCGTTAAAAGGATTGGTATCGCACTCGGCAATTTTGTTGACATAATCCATGCCCTCAATTACCTTTCCGAAAGCCGCATACGAGCCGTCAAGGTGGGGTGATGTTTTGTGCATGATGAAGAACTGGGAACCTGCCGAATCGGGATTCATGGCTCTTGCCATCGAAAGCACGCCCTCGGTATGTTTCAGATTGTTTTCGAAACCGTTCATCGAAAATTCGCCCTTGATGCTGTATCCGGGACCGCCGGTTCCGTTTCCGTCGGGACAGCCGCCCTGAATCATAAAGCCGTTGATTACTCTGTGGAAAATCAATCCGTCATAAAAGCCTTTTTTGATAAGAGAAATGAAATTGTTTACGGATACGGGTGCAATCTTGGGATAAAGTTCCGCTTTGATTACGTCACCGTTTTCCATTGTAATTGTTACTATGGGTTTTTCAGCCATTTTGTTTCCTCGCTTATTAATTTTTATTTGAATTTCTCAACTCGAGAACATCACGATAATACTGAAGAATTTCCGCATCCATAAAAGAAACATGCGTATAATCCGAAGGATTTCCGTCCTCGTCGAATGTGAACCACATAAGTTCGAGAGTATCGGGGTCGCTCATCTGGAACGCAAATGTATTATAAGGATCGCCCCACTGGCAGCACTCTCCGGACCATACACCGTAATAATAATCGCTGATTCCTTCATAAAGATCGAAAGGTCTGAAAAGTATCGTCATATAGGAAAATTCCTGAACATTTCCGTCTTCGTCGGTGTAGGTAAGGCTCATCACATAATCTTCGCTTATTTCAAGCTCGTATGTGTCGCCGCAGGTAGTATTGTCTCTGCCGTCGCTGCATGTCCAGTTGGTCATCTCCCATGTCTTTGTTGCGCATTTGCTCCAATCGGCATTTCCGTCGAATTCCTCGACTCTGCCTTCTCCCGTCAAAGGATCCGCTATAACGCACACATTCTGATTTTCGTATGTGAGTCTGACTTTTCCGTCTTCGTAATCAATATCATATAACCAGTAAAAATCATCCAGAATTCCTTCGGGATCTTTAAGTGACTTATACTCGGCAACGGTTTTTCCGTTTTTGTCGATAATGACAAGCTCGGGTCCGAAATATCCGCAAAGATAAATCGTATCGTTTTCGTCGAAATCGTATGAATTGCCGTTTCCGACTTCCACATCCGATTTCCATTTGACTTCACCCGTTAAAATATCGAGACAGTATAATATCTGGTCTGCTATGTAATAGTATCCGGATTCCCTGACTCCTATATCCATTGAGGCATCGCACTGCGCAATCATTATTTCGCCGGTATCGAAAACCCAAAGAACGTTTCCTTTATCGTCATATGCGGTAAGATGATCGAAATAGGAACAATTGTCATTGCTGTAATCCTTGATAACTTCGAAACTCGAAGGAACAACGGTGTTCTTTTCCTCATCCTTGTCTTTTACATCCGTTACATCGCCGTCTTTGCCGTCCCCGGTTTTCACGGGATCCGCCTGTACATTGCCCGGATCGAAAATTTCTTCGGGTTTATTCGGATTAATAAGAGTACATCCTGCCAAAAGCACGCAGACAATAAGCGCCGTGCTTAATCTGAACAACTTTTTCATAGTATTCCCCTTCACATTTTTTCTCCCTTGCGGGAATTAACGCTGGCTTAATTATATCAGAATTTTCTGAATCGTGAATACCTCTCTTCGACTATTTCGTCCATGGTCTTTTCGTTCATTTTTCTTAAAAATTCTTTCATGTGGCCCTTCATATATGATGAAATCGATGTAAGAGCAGCCTCGTCCGCCATGCCGTATTCGGGAATTATTTCTTCGATGACATGAAGTTCTTTCATGTCGTTTGCGGTAATCTTCATAACTTCCGCCGCTTCCGTGGAACGGCTTGAATCCTTCCAGAGAATCGATGCGAAACCTTCGGGAGAAAGAATCGAATATGTGGCATTTTCCTCCATCCATACTTCGTTTCCGACGGCAAGCGCGAGTGCTCCGCCGCTTCCGCCTTCTCCTATCATAATCGCAAGAATCGGAGTTTTGAGTCCGGCCATTTCAAAAAGGTTTCTCGCAATGGCTTCGCCCTGTCCGTTTTCTTCCGCTTTAAGTCCCGGATATGCTCCTGACGTATTTACAAAAGTAACAACGGGTCTGTGGAATTTTTCGGCCTGTTTCATAAGACGCAAAGCTTTTCTGTAACCTTCAGGCGAAGGCATGCCGTAATTGTGTTTTTTGCAGTCTTCGAGGCTCTTTCCCTTATTTACGCCGATAACGGTAACGGGCTGTCCGTCAAGATATCCGATACCGCCCATGATTGCGGGATCGTCCCTGAAATATCTGTCACCGTGAAGCTCGGTAAAATCATCAAAAATTTCATTGATATAATCTTCCGACTGAAGTCTGAAAAGTTGTCTTGCCGCACAAACCTTATCCCAAACGCCGAGGGGTTTGCTTTTTACGGCTCTTTCCTTCATAAGTTCGGTCGCATCGTATCTTACTTTATCAAACTGAGGATCGAAATTCGCATAACCGTCCTTCTTTGAATGCATATCCACAAGTTTTGCAAGCGTGTCGCGAAGGTTGTCTCTTTCGACAATCGCATCGACAAATCCGTGTTCAAGCTGGAATTCAGCCCTCTGGAAACCTTCGGGAAGTTTTTCGCCGATGGTCTGCTCGATAACTCTGGGGCCGGCAAATCCGATCAAAGCTTTGGGCTCCGCAAGGATAATGTCTCCGAGCATTGCAAAAGATGCCGTTACACCGCCCGTTGTGGGGTCGGTAAGAACGGAAATGTATAAAAGACCTTCTTCGGAATGTTTTTTTAAAGCCGCACTCGTTTTGGCCATCTGCATGAGGGAAACGATTCCTTCCTGCATTCTGGCACCGCCCGAGCAGCAGAAAAGAATAACGGGCAGTTTTTCTTTGGTTGCGCGTTCAACGGCAAGAGTTATTCTCTCACCCACCGCATGTCCCATACTTCCCATAAGGAATCTGGAGTCTATTACGCCCATTACTATTTTTTGACCGCGAAGAAGCGCGGATCCGATGGTCACGCCTTCGGAAAGTTTGGTCTTTTCGATCGTATCTTCGATTTTGCCTTCGTAATCGGGGAAATTTAAGGGGTTTTCGCTTCTGACATCGTCAAACCATGTTTCAAACGATCCCTCATCAACCACCATACGAATTCTGTTGTTTGCTCTGACCCTGAAGTAATAATTACATTCGGGGCAGACGTATTTCATGCTCTTTGCTTCTTCTTTGAATACTTCTTTTTTACAAACCGGACATATGATTGATTCCGGCGATACCATGATGTCAGCGTTCTTTTTGAGAGCGTTCTTAGTGAAGTTAAGCAATCCCATATGCCAATCTCCTTATAAAAAATTATCCTATGAATTTGTTAAAATCTTCGAGTGTATCTATGTTTACGGTCTTTAATCCCCTGTCGATTTTTTTGACAAATCCCGCAAGGGTATGACCGGGTCCGATTTCGATAAACTCGTCAACTCCGTCCTTTATCATAAGTTCGAGCGACTGCTGCCATCTGACTGATGACGAAACCTGCTTCTTTAAAAGATCTTTTATATCGTTTTTGTCTTTAACATAATCAGCCGTAACATTTGCTATATAAGGAATTTCGATATCCGAAAGTTCAACATCCTCAAGCGCTTTCGAAAGCTGCTCTCCGGCTCCTTCGAGAAGGGACGAATGGAAGGGTCCGCTTACGTTGAGTTCCACTACTTTTAAAGCACCCTTTTCTTCGCAAATCTTTCCTGCCGCAAGCACAGCGTCTTTTCTGCCGGTTATAACCGACTGCTTGGGATTGTTGTAATTGGCAACGGAAACCGTAAAAGGAAGGGGATTGTTTCCCTCATCGTATTTTTCGCGATTGTCCATTACTTCTTTGCACGCATCCTCGATAACGGATGCGTCAAGTCCGATAACGGCGCTCATTCCGCCGCCTTCGGGAACCGCATTTTGCATGTAGATGCCTCTTTTTCTTACTATCGCAAAAGCATCTTCCATGCTCATGGCACCTGATGCGATAAGCGCACCGTATTCGCCGAGGCTTAAGCCTGCGGTCAAATCATATGTGATGCCCTTTTCTTTTAAAACGGCGAACAGAGCCGCTTCCGTAGCGAGCATGCAAATCTGTGTATACTCCGTAA
Organism: Lachnospiraceae bacterium; assembly: GCA_017613435.1. Lineage (GTDB taxonomy): Bacteria > Bacillota > Clostridia > Lachnospirales > Lachnospiraceae > UBA3766. The sequence continues at coordinate 13,236 of JAGADU010000060.1, forward strand.
TATTAATCTTGTCGTTCTCTTCGAAACACATTGCCGCAACATCGAGTCCGGTTATTTCGGACGCTTTGTCATAAACTTTTTTTGCACATTCGAAATTATCGTAAAATTCCTTACCCATTCCGATGTACTGCGATCCCTGTCCGGGAAACATGAATACTCGCTTACCCATAGTTCTGTTCTCCTTTAATTCGTGTCGTTATTATCCGTAAATGTTTTCTTTGTCAACTGCGCAGAACGCAAGCTTGCCTTTGGCACGGATTTCTCCGTCCACAAATGCCTTGCAGTCAAATTTCACAAGTCCGGCACCGCCGCCGTCTTTGTTGACTTCTATAGTCAAAGCGTCTCCCGGGAGCACGGGCTTTACGAATTTGAATTCGTCGCACTTCAAAAGAACATAAATCTTACCCTCATCGGTTCCGTCACTTTCAATCGTTACGGAGCAAAGCTGTGCGCATGCTTCGACGATCAGAACGCCGGGCATAATAGGAGCATCGGGGAAATGACCCATGAAATAGGGTTCGTTGATGGAAACGTTTTTGATTCCCTTTGCGTATTCGCCTCCTCTTATCTCCGTAACCTTTTCAATCATCTGAAAAGGAGGGCGCTGTTTGATTCTTTTTTGAACTTCGTTGATATTCATCATGAAAGTGTTACCTCCGTGATTTTATAACCGTATTGTCTGGATTGTTTTAACACGCTTTGGGGATAAACCTCTACAGGCTTAAACCTCCGTCAATCACAAGCACCTGGCCCGTGATGTATGCGGCTTCGTCGCTTGCAAGCATCGCAACCACTTCGCCGACTTCTTCGGGTGTACCGAATCTTTTGAGAGGAATCGTATCAAGGTATTCGCTCTTCTTTTCTTCGGGAAGCTTGTCTACCATATCCGTTGCGATAAATCCGGGAGCAACCGCATTTACCCTGATGCCGTAGGGTGCAAGTTCCTTTGCCATTGTGGCGGTCATTGAATTAACCGCGCCCTTCGTAGCCGAATAAACGCTCTGTCCGGCTACCGCAAGCTTGGAGCTTACACTGGATACGTTGATGATGCAGCCTTTTTTCTTGGAGAACATTTTGAGAGCTGCCTGCTGCGAACAGTACATATATCCCTTGATATTAAGATCAAGGCATTTGTCGATCGTATCCGGCGTCATCATAAGAACATATTCATCCTTAACGATACCTGCGTTGTTTACAAGAACATCGATCTTTCCGTATTTCTTGGTGATTTCCCTGAACATGAGTTTAACTTCGTCGAGAACGGAAACGTTTGCTTTGTAAATATCCGCCTCACTGCCGTTGCTTTCGATAATGCTCTTAACTTCAACGGCAGCTTCCTCGTTGGAATTATAATTTACTATTACAAAATAACCTTTTTTGCCAAGAGCTATGGCACATGCTCTTCCGATACCGCGGCTTGCGCCGGTAACAAGAGCGATTTTCTTTTCGATATTATCCATTTCTTTCCCCTTTAAACTCTCTTAAGAACCACTGCGCAATACGAACCGCCGACACCGTAAGATGTGGCAAGAACGTAATCGAAACCTGCGGTATTAACCCTGTCTTTCTTAACGATGTCTCCATTAAGGAAATAAGCGTCCTGCGTATCGCCGAGTTCTCCGGCGAGAGTAAGTGCGGCATGTGCGGCCGAAAGCGTTGACGCTGCGGCTCTGGCTTCACCGATATAATCTCTTACGTTGATGACGGGCATTTCTTTGCCGAATGCTTTGGCATAAACGTCTTTTTCGATTGAATCGACTTCTTTGATGCCGTTTCCGAAACCGAATACCGCATCGATTTTGTCTGCGGTAATGCCTGCGTTTGCGCAAGCCCGGGAAATTGCTTTCAAAAGGCCTTCGTTTGAACCTTCGATCGTGCCGTATTCAACGCATTCATGAGTCATTGCGTAACCCGCGATCTTGGCATATTTCTTAGCGCTGTGGCTGTCAGCCTGGGATGCTTTTTCAAGTGCAAGCGTTACGGAACCGTCGGAAAGATTCATTCCGTTTCCGCCTGCGTAAAGATCTCCCTTACCGTCGGAAACGAGACCGAGCTGCGTATAAAGCTTGTTCATTACGGCGCTGTTCTCGTCGGTGCCCGATGCAAGCATTGTTGCGGTTCTGTTTTGTCTGATTTCATTGGCCGCATAGCAAACGGATGCAAGACCCGACTGGTTGCCGTTTGTGATTGTTACATTGTATCCTCTCATACCGGTCTTGATTGAGAGATATCCGCCTGCCGCATTGTATACGGTGTTGGGGAAGTTGAAAGCGGAACCGTTCTGTGTGCCTTCTTTGGAAATATGATCCTGGAATTCGTAAACGGTGGTAAGAGGGCCGTCGCCGGTACCGATGATCATACCGAAGTCTTCCGCATTTTCATCATTGAATGTAAAGCCTGAATTGTTGATGGCTTCGATTCCCGATACTACCTGCATTGTCGAAAGCTTGTCGAGCTTACGGTAAAAAGCAAGTTTGATGTCAAATTTGTCAAAATCTTCTTTACCGAGCTCCGAAACGAGATTGTTTGAATCAATCTTCTCGCCGGCTTTAACTTTTTCGATATAATTTTCAACGCCGTTACCCACGGGCGAAACGATACCCATACCCGTGATATAGATGTCTTCGTTGTTTTCGCTCTCGCTCATCTTTCCTTCGTTCTTTGCGAAGATGATACTTGCGTTGCTTCCGCCGAACGCAAACGAGTTGCTCATTACGTAATTGAGTTCTTTTTCCTTCATGACATTGGGCATGAAGTCAATCTTTCCGGCTTTTTCTTTTAATGCTTCGAGGTCTTCCTCACTGTATCCGATTGTGGGAGGAACCTTGTTGTCGGTAAGAGCTTTGATGGCGTAAACCGCTTCGATTGCGCCTGCGGCACCGAGGCAGTGACCTACCATTGCCTTTGTCGAAGAAACGCTTAAATGATCGTTGTTGTCATCAAAGATCGTATGAATCGAAAGGAATTCGGCTTCGTCGTTCTTAGCGGTTCCCGTTCCGTGAGCATTGATGTAATCAAGATCCTTTTTGTCCACGCCCGATTTGTCGAGTGCTCTTCTTATCGCATACATCTGTCCGATACCGTCGGGACGGGGAGCAGTGATGTGATGCGCATCGGAGCTGATGCCCGCAGACAAAACGTCACAATAAATATGTGCGCCGCGCTTGATCGCATGTTCATATGATTCAACGATGATGGCTCCGGCGCCTTCACCGAGTGTAATTCCGTTTGAATGGTTAAAAGGTGAGCATGCGTTTTCGGAAAGCGCATGAAGTGCGGTAAATCCCGCGAAAGGAACCGATGCAAAAGCATCCGCACCGCCTGCGATAAACACATCGCCCACACCCGCTCTTATAAGTTCGCATGCATATGCAACGCTCATTGTACTTGCGGCACACGCATTGCCTATATTAGTTACGACACCCTTTGCGCCGGCCATGTTTGCAACATGGTTTGCGATGGATGCAATCGACATCTTGTTGATGTCTTCCGTTTTTTCACCTTTTTCGATGTAGTTTTCGATACTTACCACACCGCCGACACAGCTGCCCATGATAACGCCCATACGGTCGGCGTCAACATTTGCATTTGTAATGCCTGCATCTTTTAAGGCTTCTTTGGAAGCCTGGAGGCAAAGCATCGATACTCTGTCCACTTTGTCGTTCATTTCAATGTCGCTGTCTTTTACTTCAGCGCCGAGGTGGGAATAGCAGTCATCCGAATTGACACTCTTCACTTTGTCGATTCCGGGTGTGCCCTTGAGGGCGTTTTCCCAACATTCATTAACATTTTTTCCGATGGCGTTAATCATTCCGAGACCCGTAACGACGCATCTGGCGTTTATGTTATTGCTCATCCTGTGACTCTCCTCTTGTAAAATATAATAATGACCTTTCGGTCTTACGTCCGTTTCAAAGCTTTTTGATTCGCGGGAGCGGCAAACTCCCGCGAATACAGATTACATGTTCTCGACCACGTACTTTGTAAGGCTTGTAATGTTGTAGAAATTCTCTTTTGCAACACCTGTCATTGCAACGCCGTATTCACTGTCGATACAAGCGATGATTTCAAGCGAATCAACAGAATCAAGACCGATTCCGTCACCGAAAAGAGCGATTTCGTAATCAAGCTCTTCTGCGGGAATTCTTAAATTCTCTGACAACATCTCTTTGATTCTTGCCGCAACTGCGAGTTCTTTCTCGTTCATTTCTAACTCTCCTTTTTTATGCATAAAAAATATCTATTTTTAACCGCCGCGTTTTGCGAAGGTTTAAAAACCTTAAGTTGTTTCGAGGGACGCTTTCTTTTCCCTTAATTTCAAAACATCGTCCGTAACGAATTTGGGATCTCCGAATCTGTCTTTAAGATCTATTACGCTCTCTTTGCAGATGGCTGCGTATTTTTTGAGCACGAGCGAAGGTCTTCCCTCTTCCTTCAAATCCATGAACTGGGGTTTGCCGATGATTACGCGGCTTAATTTGAAGGGCTCGATCTTTCTGTCGAGGCAGACCGGAATAAGGGGCGTGTCGCACTGTTTCGCAAGCATTAAAAATCCGGGCTGGAATTCAAGCATCAATCCGTCCTTGCTTGTGTGTCCTTCGGGGAAGAAATAAATGCTGCTTCCTTCATCTGTAACTTTTTTGCCTTTAACGAGCCATGAAGTATCCATCTGCGTTCTGTCGATCGGAATGAATCTCTGATGGGAAAAAATCCAGTTGATCGCTTTCTTTTCATACCAGTCTTTTCCGATAAAAGTGTAGGGATGGTATTTTGCAAAAAGACCGAATACGAAAAGTCCGTCCGAATATCCCGTGTGATTGGAATAAATAACACATTTTTGTTTTAATATTTCCTTGGAAGCCTTTTTGTCTTCCCAGACCATTTTTCTCGGATAAATCAAATGCAATACCGGAAGCACCGTAACGTATAAAAAAGCCACCGTAACCGTCTGCACCATATCGACAAATTTAGACCACATTATTTCACAACCTTTCCGTAAGGACCGACACCCGGTTCGTCCCAGTTAAGATTGATTGCCTGGGCGAACGTATTGTGTCCGAGCATCGGAATGCTCAATTTGTTTTCCGTTTCCAACGACAATTTGCCGTTTTGGGCAAATTCCCTGCCTGCTTCCTCAAACTTGACCATGTATCTGGCAATCTTGTTTTCGAAAGTCTTCTCGGCAAGCATCCCCCCCTGCGGAACAAAAATTCTCGTGTAATTGTCGTGACCGCAGATTTTGTCAAACTGACTTATAACCGCATCGTAGCAGTCCACCGTTTCTTCGTATCCGCATGCGGAAACAAGAATCAGTTTTTTCTTCATCAGTTCGGGGTAACGCATTTCGTGCAAAAATCTTCCGGTAGCCTCGTCTCCGTTAACAGCCCTGTATTCGGAAACGAAGTTGATCATTCTGTCAGTGAAAGCTTTCATCTTGGACGGCATTCCGAAGAAATAAAGAGGAAAACTCTCGACGATTATATCCGATTCGAGTACGAGTTTTCTGATTTCATCCATATCGTCCCTTATGATGCATTCGCCCTTGTTGATTTTCCAGCAGCAAAAGCATCCGAAGCAATGCTCGATATTCTTTTCGCGAAGGTTGATTTTAACGACCTCGGTATTCTCTTCGCCGTTTTCTTCAACCAGTCCTTTCAAAAACGCTTCGGCAACTTTGAGAGACGAACTTTGATTTCCTCTCATGCTTCCGTTTAAAAGTAAAACTTTCATAAGACATAATACTCCCACTAATCGAAAATATTTTTTCGCAAAGTGATTCCCTTTTCAATAAACATTTGATATTATATGTATGAAATTCAGACAAACGACCATCGAATGCCTAAATCGAATATTAACTTAATGTTAACTTTTCTTTTTTGAGCTAAAAAACCGCCAATCGGTTACCATCAGACGGCGGGAGGGTTTTCGTAGTATAACCGAAAGGAAGAAAAAATGTCACAATTCACCAAAAAAGCCATAATGGACAGCTTTGTCGAACTTGCCCAAAGTATTCCTATGGATAAAATCACGATAAAGCAGGTTTCGGACAATTGCGGAATAAACAGAAACACGTTTTATTATTACTATCAGGACTTGTATGCGCTTAAGGAAGAGATCATTTACGCCAAGGCGCAAAAACTTTTCGTAAATATGGATTTTTCTTCTCCGGAATCCTGGAAATCGAATTTGAGAATCATAGGAGCCTATGCGAGAAAGAACGAAATATTCATAAGAAATCTTTTCAATTCGATGGGACGTGACGCTTTCGGCGATTACATCGTGGATGTCGTATCCAAAATGGCATACCAGAACATCTGCAACCTTTACGATTCCAAAATAGCTCCCACCGGAAAAAAGGTTTCCGAAAAAGAAAAGAAACGCCTCGCATACTTTTTTTCCAAGCTTTTTGCCGAGACAACCGTTGAATGGATCAGGGGGAAAAGCAGCGACGACCCCGTTACCACGCTCGAGCACGGAATCGAAATGCTTGACGGCGTTGCCGAATTAATGCTTACGAATATCTCAAAATAACAGAATTATAAATACATTTGCACATATAAGTGGTATAATAAATTAGTTGCGGCAAAATGAAACAAGAATGTTTTTACCCGTAAAAGAGGTTAGAAATGAGCAGACTGATAAGACTTCCCGGTTCGGATTCAAATGACAACCAGATGTCGCCTTTAATGAAGGCGATTAAGTCCATTCATGCCGTTTCCTCTTCGGGAGATTCCATTTTGCTCGAAGATATCAAAAAACAGCGTGCGGCTCAGGATTTGTTCGGAGGGCTTAACACTCCCTCCAAAAGCATCGAAACCGAGTCCGTAAAGATAAAGAATATTCCCGCGGAGTGGGTCCGCCCCAATTACAAGCATGAAAAAAGACGTATCATCATGTATTGTCACGGCGGCGGTTATTGTTGCGGAAGTCTCAAATATGCCAGGGTTCTCGCTTCGAAACTCGCATTAAACACGGGAATGGAAGTAATGTCTTTCGAATACCGTCTCGCGCCGGAAAATCCCTATCCCGCAGCACTTAAGGATGCGATTACCGTCTGGAATTACATCATGCAGTTGGGATACGGTGCCAGAGAAGTCGTTTTGGTCGGCGATTCCGCAGGCGGAAACCTTGCGCTCGAACTCGCGCTCCATCTTAAATCGCAAAAAAGAATGCTTCCCAAGGGAATTGTTTTGATGAGCCCCTGGACGGATATGACCATGATCGGCGAAAGTTACAAGACCTGCAAGGATGCCGATCCGGTCCTCACCAAAGAATATATTCAGACCGCAAGGTTTTCTTTTGTCGGTCTTAACAAAAAATTCAACGAAGACATCAAAGATTTTAAAATCGATGATTCGACATTTAATTACGCGGATCCCAAATTCAGCCCTCTTTTTGCCGATTTTGCGAATTTTCCGCCTTTTCTCATTCAGGTCGGATCCAACGAAATACTCAAATCCGACGCGTACAATCTTTACGAAAAACTGATTAAAGACAGCGTTACAGTCACTCTCGAAGAGTACGAAGACGCATGGCACGTGTTCCAGATGATGCCTTTTAAAAAGGCTCTTCGCGCCATGGATTCAATCAGTAAATTCATAGAAGAACTATATTGATTTAAGGGAACATTTTTACTATGGGTCAGGATACATGGTACAGAATGGATAATGTTGCAAAAGTCTTTCTGGCTAGCGCAAACGAGCGCGATACCAGGTCTTTTCGCATTACCTGTACTTTGAAGGAAGACATCGATGAGAATATTTTGGGCGAAGCCGTAAAGCTCGCCGCCGCAGAGCGCCCGCAATACCAGGTGACTATTTTGCGCGGTGTTTTTTGGCATTACATGGAGCAGATTGACGATATTCCGACCGTTTCGATCGAAAACGAACGCCCCTGCCCCATGCTTATCGATTCGAAGACCTTCGGCAAACTTCATTATCATGTGACATATTTCAACAAAAGAATAAATCTCGATTTCTTTCATGCGATTGCCGACGGAAACGGCGCCATCGAATTTTTAAATCTCATAGTTTATCATTATCTGAAACTCAAATACCCCGATAAAGTGCCCAATCTTACGATGACAAGCGGCGCTTCCGAGGCCGATCTTTCCGAGGACAGTTTCAGACATTATTATTCCAAAGACCGTAAAAAAACAAAGAAAAAGAAATTAAAAAGAGCATATCACTTAAAAGGTGCCAAACTTCCTTACAATCAGATCCAGTTTATGGAAGTTCATATGAATGTAAAAGACGTTCTGGCAATAGCCAAGGAAAACAATGTTTCCCTGACTTCATACATCGCAGCCAGACTGATGATGTGCATTTACCAAGACATGCCGGTAATAAAGCGAATACAGCCGGTTACCATCAGCATGCCCGTCAATTTAAGGAATTATTATCCGTCCAACACTTCGAGGAATTTCTTTAATTCCGTATCGGTAAGTCACATGTTCAAAAGTTCGGATACTTTCGAAAGCGTGGCCGCACAGTTTCAGGCGGATTTAAAAAACGAGCTCACACCCGAAGCGGTCGAAGCCAGAATGTATGATTACGAAAAACTCGAAAGACTCTTTTTCATCAAGATCTTTCCTCTTTTTATCAAAAATCCCGTAGTTAACATGGTAACGAGAAGCAATGCTTCGAAAGTTACCGCCGTTATTTCAAACCTCGGAATTTTAAAGATCCCGACCGAACTTGAAGAATATATTGCTTCGTACAATGCATACTGCTCGACAAGTTCGCTCTTTGTGGTCTGCTCCACTTTTAAGGATGATTTTGTGCTCGGCATAAGCAGCGCGTACAAAAACACTCAGGTATTGAGAAACTTTATCAAAGGACTTGCCGATGAAGGCATAGACATCACACTGTATTCAACCGAAGTCAGCGACTGACAATCGAAAATAAAGGATTTGCAAAATGAAATTTTGTCCTCATTGCAAAATAAATATCGGCGGCAATCTCGAAAAATGCCCTCTCTGCCAGAATCTTCTGACGGGTACGGGCGAGGAGGATTATTGCCCCAAGATTGAAATAAAAACAAGAAAAAGACACAAAGCGTTCAAAATAGTAACGTTCTGCGTCCTTGCCGTTATCATTATCAATCTGGCGCTTGATTATCTTTTCATAGATGCCGTGCATCCCTCATGGAGTCCTCTCGTTCTCGGTTGGCTCCTCGTATCGGGTTGGCTTTTGGAATTCATTTTAAGAAAGCATTATAACCTTTTGAAAACCCTGTTCCTGTCGATGATTGCCGTATCAATCCTCTGCCAGTTTACCGAATCGTATATGTATCTGGCATGGAGTGCATGGAACATACCGTATCTGGGAATTACCTCGGGATACATCATTCCGATTCTTTGCAGCGCAAACATGGTAGCCAATTTCGTGCTTTCGATGATAGACAAACATTTCACGGATCATTCCATGATATACATGTTCTTAAACATCCTCGTGGGCGTTGTACCCTGGCTTGCCCTGCTTTTCTTCTTCAACGGCAAGCCGCCCCTTACATGGTCCATCTGTCTGGTAATCAACATCCTTGCTTTCGTCGGACTTGTAATCTTCCGAGGGCGAACCGTTTTATCGGAATTCAAAAAAAGATTTCATATGTAA
>JAGADU010000061.1 GCA_017613435.1 Lachnospiraceae bacterium
AAAAAGGTCAGGAAAAGATTTCCTTTTTTGAAATAAAAAGTCTCCATTACGGATAATATCATCGGTATTTTCCGAAGACCCTTTACGGTCGTATCGTTGTTGTATATCAGGATATTGGAAAAAAGATACGAATCCAAAAATCCGGGTATCGCGCGGTGCGGCGCAAAATACAAAAACCACGGTGCGGATGCCGCAATGCATCCTAAGATGTATATTCCGGCGGTTTGAAAAATCCTGCCGACATTCTTTTTAAAAGCATATACAAATATTACAATCAATGCCCACGCAAGATATATGCCGCAAAGCGTGAATTTGGACCAGAAAAGTATTCCCGAAAAAATACCCGCAAGGAATGCTTCATAAAATTTGATGTCCTTTGTCTTCGTTAATTTCAGGGAAAGATAAATTGCATAAGCGATTATCGGAAACGAAAATTCCTCGGTACTCGCACCGTGAACGAAAGCACTCGAAGTAACGATGATAAACGATATTACGGGATAAACAAAAAGATATTCCCTGTCGGTATAAAGCTTAAGTGTTTTTCGTATGATGCAAAGGAATAAGAAAAAGAAAAGCCACTCCAAAATGAAAAGCCCGAGAAATGTCGTATGCGAAATCAGATAAGCGATACCGAACAAAAGAAAAACGTAGGGTCCTTTGTGATCGAGCAGTTCGACATAAAGCAAATCGCCGTTCATCATGCATTTGCCCGTAGTGAAAATAAGATTAACGTCATACCAGTCGTTAAAAGGATAAATTACGGAGCACTTGCTGCAAAAGAACAAAGAAACAAAAGAACTGCAAATCATTGTCAGATAAGCAATCCGATTTCTTTTTGCCGCTTCGTTATTCTCTTTCTTTTCGGAAAAAAGCTTTCCCACTTTTTACTCCTTGAAATAATAACGCCAAAAAACTCCGTCTGTATATCGGGCGGGTTTGTAAACGTTTTCGAGATAATACATAAACCATTCGTTTGAAAGAAGGTCGTATGAAAGTTCGCCGTTATATGCGCCGCAGATAATTACATCGGGCGTCTTGTCGGGATTTTCCCTCCAATAGTTTTCGTAGTCCGGAAGATATTTGGGATCCGAAATCGAGGAAGGGGTTGCGACATAATAATCATCATAAAGATAACCGAGCGTATCAACCACTCCGTCCGCAATCCATATTTTCGAGCCCTTCGGAACAAATGCTTTGAATTCTTCGTAACTTATCTGCTGCTTTCTTGCAGCCGCATCGTCGGTAATCATTCCCTTTGCGGGGCCCGAGCGGATAAGCGACATATCGGTATCGACGATTGAACAAAGCTGCTCTCTTCCCGTGAGAGATGTTCTTAAATATATGCATCTTAAAAACAGCAGGCATATAAATGCCCATCCGCATATCAAAATGCATTTTTCAACGCTTTTTGTTTCAAGCGTTTGAGCAAATCTTTTTATCGGAAGCGCCGACAAAGCGACGGCCAAAACAAGATATGCTCCCGATACGATAAACGGAAGATTCGTAAGCATCAGCGTTGCGACAAATCCCGCAATGCTTAAAGCGCATCCGCAGTCGAATATTCTTTTTTCCTCTTTTGAAAGATAAAACCGAAGGAAAAATCCGACAGCGATAACATAAACAAAAATAATGCTGTAAGCGCATCTGTTTTCGGCGGATAAAATATTAATAAGAAAACCGGCGAGAAATACAACAAACGACGATAAAACAAAGAATGCCGCAAAAAGTTTTTTCTTTTTACCGGAAGCTTTCTTTTCAAAACATTTAAAAAGAATAAATCCCGCCAAAAGCGCGATTGCAAGCGCCGCCGCTATCATTATCAAAACCCGGCCGACATCTTTTAAATAATTCAAAAATTTGACTGCAAAAGAAACATTGTGGCTGGGGTCGATGGAAACCATGTTTTGATAAAAACCGAGAAGTGTGTCGAAGCCGTATCCGATTAAAAGATACAAAAGGACTCCCGCTCCGACAACAAAGCAGGTTACGCCAAAAACCAAAACCGACTTTATTTTCTTCCCTTTGGAAGCGTATGCCGCAATTACGAAAACAGCCGGAACAGCGGTAATAATGCATGAAGGGTACGTGATTACTTCAAGACAGAGCGCGACAGCCGACGCAACAAGATACCATGCCTTTTCGCTTCTTAGATACGAAAGCATGAACGCAAAGCAAAAAACCGAGAGCCATACCTGAATATTCGAATATTCGGGAATTGCAAAATCCTTGGGACTTATCATAAAAAACACCGCTGCCGCAAAGAATGCGAGAGGTTTTTCGAGTTCTTTTTTAAGAGTCATAAACAAAGCGAATGACACTAGTCCCCGAAAGACAATTCCGATTGCGTGAAGGAATATCGCAACACCCGTATAACTTTTAAACAACGCTTTGTATACCGCCATAAAAAAAGCGCACACAAAGACAGATGTCTGATGAGGCTCCCACATATGCACAAACAATTCGTCACCCTGCAAAAAACGGTTTGCAAGAGCCATCTGGTATTCCTCGTCAAAACTCAGATTGGTAAAAATCCAAATCAGTCCGGAAAGAATAAGTATGCAGTTGAAAATGATGTACAAACTATTCTTCTTTTTTGTTTGCAAGTTTCAATACCTGACCTTCCGCTATTAGACACCAAATAAAAACAGGAAATCCGTAAAAGAAATTTAAACCGTATCTGACCAATGCCATGGGTCCGAGCAAAACGGTCAGAAAATGAATCACATGGATCGAACCCGCCGTTGCAAATCCTTTGCGTTTTCTTGACAATGCGTAAATCCAAAAATTCAAAAACCAGACGAAATACCATCCGGGACTGAAAAGTAAAAGGAATGCGATTCCTTGCTGGGCGGACAAATCATTTGAAATCCAGTCCGCCGTTTCATGAAGTTTTGAGAAAATGATTACTTCGTTTCCGGGCTTTGCCACCCTGTAGTCAAAATAACTGCTTCTGTCCTCAAAACGGTATCCGTCGATTACCGCGCCGGGATACCAGCCGTCCACGGTATTAATCAAAAACGAACTGACATAAGTTAAAGGATAGCGTTTTCCGAGCGAAAACCATAATTTGAAAAACGCGGAAGGATTATCCTTAAACGCCTTGTTGTTAAAATCCGATTTGACTCTGTCCGAAAGAGTCGGAAGATATGAATCGAGGTTTTTCTTCGGGACATATTCGTACAGTCTGTCGATTTCCTCAGCGGATAATTCATCCTCGTTAAAATAATAAACCCTGGCCATTTGCTGAAGCGGAACGGAAAGCATTTCCTGATATTCCCCGCCTTTTGCATGCAACAAAACAACGCCCGAGAGAGCGTACAAAACGTAGGGAATAAACATAACCGTGGCAATAGCCAAAAGTGTTTTGAAATTCTTTTTGAAAAACTTCATACACGTTAACAGAATTACGAGATCTGAGGCAAGAACAATATACAATCCGTTCTTTCTTAAAATCATTGTCATCAATCCGAAGAAAGCCACGGCAATAACGTTTTTTCTGTCCAATACAAATTTTTCCGCATCCAGCGTAAATTCAAAAACATAGGTGAAAAAAAGCATTTCGACTGCACAAAAAAGCGGGTCTTTGATGGAGGCGATACTGAACAAACCTATTATCGGAGAAAGCGAAAAATAGGCAAGAAGCAATATTTGCATGATAAAAGACCGATGGATTTTGCTTAGTCTGAAAATGACAAAAGAAAAAGCGGTTGAAAGCAGAATCATCTGAAGCGCGGTATATACCGCTATTCCGACGTTGTAGCTGCCCGTAATGTGATGAAATCCCTCCGTCAGTCCGCCGAGAACAACGGTATGAATCAAGGGATGATGCGTTGTATAAACTCCGTCGGCAACCATCTTCCATTCGTCGTATGCGTCATAACTGAACACTCCGGGAAAGATTGACAGCCAGTAGGGAATCCATGAAACAAACATTACCGCAGCGCAGACCGGCAGCGGAATGTTTAATTTCTTTTTGTCGGGATTTGCTTTATCGATAATAAAATCAAAGACAATCCATAAAACAAATGACAGTATCGTAAAAAAAATACCCCAAATTAAAGCCGATACCCACAAAGACGGATTAAGAAGTTCGATGGCATCGGTTTTATCCAAAACTCCCCCCGCAGAAATGATAAAGCCCGTTAAAAAACCGAAAATAAGTGATGCGGGAATTGTTTTTATATGTATTTTTTTATAAAAAGAATTCTTCATCTTCGTAGTCTACTTGGCGTTTTCAACCAACTGTCTGTATTTCTCGCTGCTTAAAGCTTCGACGCCTTCCTGATGATAGGTGCTGACCATTCCGGCAACAAGCTGCTTGATATCGCTTCTGTTGTCGTAAGCCGCCTCCATGAGATCGTCCAAATCGTCAAGGAATTTGCTTATGTCGAATTCTATCGGTTTGCCGATATGAATCTTATCGTTTTCGGTTGCCGTAATGCCCTCTTCGGCCATCAGTTTTTCTTCATAGAGTTTCTCACCCGGACGAAGGCCCGTGTATTCAATCTTTATGTCTTCATCGGGTTTGAGACCCGAAAGTCTTATAAGGTTTCTCGCAAGAGTGTCAATCTTTACGGGGCTTCCCATATCAAGCACGAATATTTCTCCGCCCTTTGCTTTGGTTCCGGCCATAAGCACAAGGCTGACCGCTTCGGGAATGGTCATGAAATATCTGATGATATCGGGGTGGGTAACCGTAACCGGACCGCCGTTTTCAATCTGTTTTTTGAAAATCGGAATAACCGAACCGTTCGATCCGAGCACGTTTCCGAATCTTACGGCAACAAATTCGGTCTTAACATTCTTAAGTTCTTCGGGTGTTAATTTCTTTCCGGAATCCGTACCGCTATGTGTAAAAAGCTGTGGTATTTCGTCGGCTTTTCCCTCTTTTATTTTGGCATCAAAACTCTGTACGACCATTTCGCAAAGACGTTTGGTCGCACCCATGATATTGGTCGGATTAACCGCCTTGTCGGTACTGATGAGAACAAATCTTTCGCATCCGTGAGCCATGGCGGCATATGCCGTCTTATAAGTGCCGATTGCGTTGTTTTTGATGGCTTCGCAGGGGCTGTCCTCCATAAGGGGCACGTGCTTGTGAGCAGCCGCATGATAAACGATATCGGGTTTGTATCTTTCGAATACCTGAAACATTTTTCTCGAATCGCGAACCGATCCGATAAGGGTTACCAGATCAAGCTCGGGGTGTTTGTCGCGAAGCTCGAGCTGTATCGAATATGCGTTGTTTTCATATATGTCAAAAATAATCAGTCTCTTGGGATGGTGAGAGGCAACCTGACGGCAAAGTTCCGAACCGATCGATCCGCCGCCGCCCGTTACAAGCACGGTTTTGCCGTGAATGAAATCAAAGACCTCATTCATCTCGACCTTGATCGTATCCCTTCCGAGCAAATCTTCGATGGACACGTTTTTAAGATTCGAAACACTCACTTCGCCTTTGACAAGCTGATACATGCCGGGAAGGTTTTTTAATTCACAGTCGGTTTCCTTGCAGATATTTAAAATATCCCTTCTCTCCGACACGCTCGCCGAAGGAATGGCAAGATAAATCTTGTTGACTTTGTATTTTTCGACGTTTTCAAGGATACTGTCCCTGCCGCCGACAACGGGAACACCGTCTATGTATCTCTTCCATTTGTTGGGATTGTCATCGATAAAGCATACAACTTTGTCGCTTAATTCCCTGGCTCTGTTTACGTCACGGAGAAGCATCTGTCCGGCTTCGCCCGCACCGATAATCATTACGTTGGAGCTTCTTTCGCCTCTGTTGTTTCCGAGTCCCGTTTCTTTGCGAAGCAAAAGCACAAATCTGTAGGAAAATCTGATGCTTAAAACCAGTCCGAACTGTAAAACGGCACCGATGCAATAATAGGAAATCGGCATCCTCTGAAGGAATATCGTGATGAAAACAATATGAAAAACACACGTGATGAACGAAGCCATCATGGTGCGCAAAAGCTCGTTGTAACTTGCAAATCTCCAAATACTTTTGTAAAGTCTCAGGAAATAAAAGACTATGATACAGAAAACAATGTAAAACGGGGTAAACATCATCCACGGTTTAATATAGTGCTCCGGGATGCGTGAGAACATGCAGTCGAATCTGAACCACAAAGCAGCAAAATAAGATACGGAAACAGCAAGGATATCATATAAAACCAGGAATATCGATACCCCTACCCAATGCTTCAGGCCGAAGAATTTTCTCATCGGACGCTTCTTTTTTTGATTTTCCGCGTTCATTTTTTCGTTTTCCAATGCTTTCTCTCCATATCATCGCATAGATATTATTATTTTATCATAAAACTTTCCAATATGCATTATTCCTTTTAAATTATCAAAGCTTATCCTTTTGCCTGTTTGCGCCGGACAAAAATCCCGCAGACCGTAAGCCTGCGGGATTCTTTGATAGTTTAATTTGTCTTTGGAATCAATAATTCTCTGCATGAACCTCAAAATATGCCTGAGGGTGATTGCAGACGGGGCAAACCTCGGGAGCTGCCGTACCGACCACGATATGACCGCAGTTTCTGCACTCCCAAACCTTTACTTCGCTCTTTTCGAATACTTCTTTAGCTTCGACATTGCGAAGAAGTGCGCGATATCTCTCTTCGTGTCTCTTTTCGATTGCGGCTACGCCTCTAAATTTCTCGGCAAGTTCCGTAAATCCTTCCTCTTCGGCCGTCTTTGCAAAACCTTCATACATATCGGTCCACTCGTAATTCTCGCCGTCTGCGGCAGCCGCAAGATTCTCGGCGGTGCTTCCGATGCCTTCAAGTTCTTTGAACCAGAGTTTTGCATGTTC
>JAGADU010000062.1 GCA_017613435.1 Lachnospiraceae bacterium
CAAGAACCTGGGGGAAAGTTTTGTCGATGATTTCTTCTTTTTTCCAGATGAACTTACCTGTGCCGGCCTTGTTGGAATAAAGGGTTTTGCCCACAACTTTTGCTTCCTGCTCATACTGAGACATGAAATTGATGAAGTGGGGGAATACGATTCCGGGGTCTGAAAGTTCTTCAAGCCATGAAGGAATCCACTCGAAGGAAATGTATTTGTCGTAATTGATGGAACGAAGAGCGCCCATTAAATCGTCGATGGGAAGCGTTCCTTCGCCCATGAGTCTGTATTCGATCTTTCCGTCAACAACTTCGGAATCCTTGATGTGAACGTGAAGTACGTATGCACCGAGGTTCTGGATGGAGGTCTCTGCGGATTCGCCGCCGAATCTTACGGTATGATGAATATCCCATGCGGCAGCAACATTGTCTCTTGCAAAAACATTGAGCACGTTTCTCAATCTCTCGGTATTTGCATACGGTCCGACCGTTTCGATAAGAAGGGAAACGCCGTTGTTGTCGGCTTCTCTGTATGTGGCCTTAATGCATTCGATAACGGGGTCGTCCTTTGCATCGGTATCGGTGCTGTTTTTGCCGGCACGAAGTCTGATGGCGGGGCATTTAAGAATCTTTGCGATTCTGATGTATTCCTTGATTTCTTCGATGTTTTCGCTTGTCTTTTCGGGATCTGCCACATCGCAAACCGCATCGATTACGGGAATTTCAAGGTTCATCTTTGCGATTTTTCTGGCTGTTTCAACGATGTTTTCGTTGTTAAAAGGTCTGTTCTTTCCCGAAAATACTTCTCTTTTGATATCATGTATTTCGATTCCGGAAAACTGCAAATCTTTAGCGGTCACATAAAAATCCGACCAGTCAAAATCATCCCATCCGTTTGTGCTGAATGATAATTTCATTAAAATCTTTCCTCCGTTAATTCTGCTTAAGAGTCCGTCCCATGCCAGTGACTTCTTATCTTTTATATCCTTTTATTCAACGGCTTCGTTGCCCGATTCCATATATTCGGGAACGGTCCATTGACCGAGATTTCCGTTTTCATACGTACATATTCCGAAAAACCATATTCCGGTATAGGATCTTCTTGCCATATCCTCGCCCGTAAGGTTTATCGCATCTTTTCCGTTTTGAGTGATTACGGCGTTTATGGGATAGCCTGCGATTCCGTTTACCAAAGTAACGGGAACCGCCTGTATGTCAAAGTTTTCGTCGAAAGAATATACCGTACATGTGTATTTTTTGATGTTTCCTTCCTGTTTTATTTCGGATTTCATCAAAAGATTTCCGGAAGCGTCGTAATACGATTTTTCATCTTCGTTTTCTTCGGAATAACCGCCTTTTGCTTCTTCGCCGTAAAGCGTAAGAATGATATCCAAATCGCAATTGTCGGCATTTTGGAATTCTCCGCTCATGGGGTCTTCGAAAATCGTTACGCCCGAAACATCCCATGTGAATTCGATCTTTGCCTGCTCGGTCAAAGCATCTTCCCCGTTTGGTTTGTCTTCTTCGTTTTGATTGTCCTCTTCGGGTTCGGTTCCCTGATTTTCAGCGGTTAATTCGCCCGCTTTTTTGAATGCATCGAGAGTCGATTCCGATATCTGGGGAATTTCGATTTCGGGTACTTCGATTTCGGGTTTTTCATATGAAAGATTTTGGCATCCCGAAACACAAAAAAGAGTACTGATAAGCGTCAGGCACAAAATTACCGTAAAGGCATTGCCTGTTTTTCTGATAAAAGTTTTAATTTTCTGCATGTTTTTCTCCATCGATCAGTCGGGAATTTTTTCCTGCTTCTCGTCATATACGATTTTGTTAAGTGCATTAAGATATGCTCTGATGCTGGCACCGATAATATCCGTGGAAATACCGTTTCCGGAATAGAGCTTTCCGTTGGAACGAAGCTTAACGAGGGCGTTTCCTACTGCCTCGCTGCCTTCGGTAACGGACTGAATCTGGAAATCGTCAAGTTCGTAGTGATGACCCACAATCATTTCAACCGCAAGGAATGCCGCTGCGATGGGACCGTCTCCCGAACTTAAGCCTTTAAGCTCGTTTCCTTCTTTTTCAAGTGTAATGTGTGCGGTGGGTGTAATAATGTTTCCGCTGTTGATTACAAAATCGACAAGCTGATATGTGGCGGGAACCTGAAGAGCCGCGGTTGCGATAATGGCTTCCATTTCCTTGGTTCCGATTTTCTTTTTCTCGGAAACTCTTTTGAATTCCTTGTATACCTTTGCGTTGTCGTCATCCGACAAATCGTAGCCGAGTTTCTTGATGGCTTTGATAACCTTGGAAATATCGGCCGTTTCATCGAGGTTTAAATCGTCTGTCTTTTCTTTTTCCTCTTCTTCAAAGGTAATCTTGATTCCCTGATTTTCGCCTTCGATCCAGGTCATCTGACGAAGGGTTTTGTTGAATTCGGCTCTCGGAATGTCGATCGAAACTTCGATTGCCTCGCCCTTTTCGGATATAAGATTTACAAAATGTCCGATCTTGGGAGCATTCTTTCCGACAAGTGTAGTCTTAACCTGTGTTGCGCCTGCTTTGATTGCTGCCACGGAATTTGCGTTTCCGAGACGGATTTCGTCGGAACAGGTTACGGAAATAACCGCTTTGTCGATGCCTTCAACGTTTTCCCTGATATATTTTACGAAGTCCGAAGTCTCTTCGGGAAGCCATGTTCCGGCGGTATCGCAAAAATCAATTACGGTTGCGCCCGCATCGATAACGCATTTCGTAAGCTTTGCAACGAATTCTTTTTCGCTTCTGGAAGTGTCGATAAAAGATACTTCAACGTCGTTTACCAAAGATTTGGCATAGGAAACGCTCTCGGGAAGCTTTTCGAGAACTGCCTTCGGTTTTGCTTTTAAAATATATTCCATCTGAACGGGAGAAGTGGGAACAAGGATTCTGATTCTCGCGTTCTTTGCGTTTTTAACCGCGCCCGCTGCGGCGTCGATTTCTGTCTTATCCGGCGCGCATGCAACCGAAATAATGCTTTCCTTAATCATGGAAGCAAGCGATTTAACAAGCAGTGCATCGGTCTTCTCGACAGCCTTGGGCATTTCGATTACATTCACTTTAATCTTTTCAAGTCTTTTCGCAACTTCCATCTTCTCTTTGAAACTCATGGAAAATGCATTGTTAATCGAACTGACTGCGATTGTTGAATCGGCTATGAAAATCTTGTTCATTTGTTTTCCCTTTCTATACTTGAATTTACATATTTGTCTGTTGGCCGGTCAAAGTACCGGATAATTTCAAGCTGCCTTTTATTCCGAGATTGATAAACGGATTTTTCCGTGACTTCGTCACTCTCAAAATCCTACATCCATTCGCAATCCGAAGCTTTGCTTCTTCTTGCTCATGTCTGTTGGCCGGTCAAAGTACCGGATAATTTCAAGCGAGCTTGAATTATCCGGTATTTTGACCAGCCTTATCAATCAAAAAGTCCCTAAGATTAGCTCTCTAATCTTAGGGACGAAATTTCTTCCGCGGTACCACCCATATTACTGTAAAACAGTCACTCATTAAGATACTATCATATCTTCAGCCTTGATAACGGAGCTTACCGGAACTCTTTATTTTCTTTCGACTTTCGAGAGTTCTGCTCGGGAGTGAGACTGCAATTCGTTCTTCGGTACCGGTTCACAGCATCCACCGGCTCTCTGAAACTTCCAAACGACGCATAATTCCTTCATCGCATTTTTTCGTATGTGAAATCATAATAATTATTTTTTTTTGCGTTGTCAAGAATTTTTTTATCATTATGTAAATCAAATTTACCTGCTTCTTTGGGCGATCCATTCCCAAATCGAAACATTTTTGTCGACGCATTCGTTGTTGAAGAAATAAATCCATGAAAAATGTCCGAAATAATTATAGGGTTTTCCGTCTTTTTCAAAAAGACCGGAAGTGTCGTGAACGTCGTCAAATTCGCTTACGATTACATTTTCCGCTCCTGCTTTTTCGAGGAGTTTCAAAAGGGGTTTAGTGTATACGCCGGGGCTTACGCTCCTGTCGTTTTTCGCATATATGAACCAAAGGGGCAAATCTTTTATCGAAAGGATTTGTTCCGCTTTTAATTTCTTCGGATAATA
>JAGADU010000009.1 GCA_017613435.1 Lachnospiraceae bacterium
AAATCCGAAAAGAAAGAAAGCGAAAGTCTTGTTGCCAAAGATATTAAATACGGATACAAGACGGAATTCGTTATTATTTTAAACAAGGCACTTAATGTCAAAGCCGAACAGGATTTCAAGAATTTCCTCGAAGCAATGGGCGACAGCGTTGTTATGATGCCTTCAGACGGCAATATTAAAGTTCATATTCACACAAACGATCCCGGACTTATCATTCAGCGCGGCTTAAAACTCGGTATTCTCGATGAGATTTCTGTTGAGAATTTAAAAATCGATTCATCCGGCAAAAATTCTTCCGACAAAGAAGAAATTAAGGAGAAGACCGAAGCCGTTAAACCCGAAGAGATGAAGGAATACGGATTTATCGCGGTTTCCGTCGGATTCGGAATGAGTGAGATTTTCAAATCCATCGGTACCGATGTAATTATCGAAGGCGGTCAGACAATGAATCCTTCGACGGAAGACATGATGAATGCAATCGATAAAGTTAATGCAAAGCATATCTTTATCCTTCCCAATAACAAGAATATCATTATGGCGGCAAATCAGGCCAGGGATTTAACAGAAGACAAGGAAGTAATCGTAATTCCGACAAAGACGGTTCCTCAGGGCATAAGCGCCATGATTAATTTCATGCCGGATTCTTCCGTTTCGGATAACACCGACAGCATGACAGAGGGTGCAAACAATGTCAAAACCGGTCAGGTTACTTATGCCGTAAGAGATACCGAAATCGACAATAAAGTAATTCAGAAAGATGATTATATGGGTATCGGAGATAAGGGTATTCTCTCGGTCGGCCGCGACAGAGACATCGTTACCAAAGAAATGATCGAAGACATGGTTGACGAGGATACTTCCGTTATTACCATCTATGTCGGAGCCGAAGTCGAAGAAAAAGATTACAATGTTTTAAAATCGGAACTCGAAGAGAAATACGAGGATGTCGAAGTGGAAATTCAGCTCGGCGGACAACCCATCTATTATTACATAGTATCAGTGGAGTGATTCCATGAATTTAGATGATCTTAAAAATGTATCCATAAAGGAATTAAAAGGGGTCGGCGATAAAAACGCCGCCCTTTTTGCGCGTTTGGGGATAGAAAATATCAACGATCTTTTAAATTATTATCCGAGAACTTACAAAAAACTTCCTCCTCTTTCCAAAGTATCGGAAATGAAAGAGGGCGAAACCTGCGCCGTTAAACTTAAAATCTCCGATGATTTTTATTATAAAAAGACCGCTTCGAATGCGATTACGTCGGTTTCGGGATATGATTCGACCGGAAAAGTATATATGACTTTTTTCAGAGTTTCGTATTTAAGAAATATTTTAAAGGAAGGCTCCGAATGGGTATTCCTCGGAACAGTTAAAAGAAAAGGCAGGAATTACGCTTTCGAAATGCCTGAAATTCATAAAATAAGCGATTATTTATCCTCGCAAAAAACTCTTTTGCCTGTTTATCCGTTAACAAAGGGCATTAATTCCAAAACAATCTCGAAATATGTCAATTCTTCGATTGAACAGTTTTCGCCTTTTGACGAAAATCTTGCAAACGAAATAATAAAAGAAATGGATTTTGAAACAATCGGCAAAACGATATCGGATATTCATTTTCCGATTGACGAATCGTATTGCATAAAAGCCAGAAACAGACTTGCATTTACGGAATTTTATAATTTTTTCATTGAATTAAATCAGATAAAAAAAGCATATAACAGATTAAAATCAGATTATGTTTTTATTGAAACGGCGGAATACGAAAGATTTAAAACCGTCATTCCTTTTGAACTTACCAAAGGGCAAAATGATGCTTTAAACGATATTTTAAAAGACTTAACCGGCGGTTTTGTCATGAACAGGCTTATACAGGGTGATGTGGGATGCGGAAAAACCATTATAGCCTTTTTGTCCTGCGTGCTTTGTGCGTCAAACGGTTTTCAAAGCGCTTTCATGGCTCCGACCGAAGTTCTGGCAGCTCAACATTTTACGAAATTTACCCAAATGAACGAAAGATACAAACTCGGTCTTTCGATAGCTTTTCTTTCGGGTTCTACCGGAAAAGCTCAAAAAAACGAAATCATCGAAAATCTTAAATGCGGCGAAATCGATCTTCTTGTAGGAACGCATGCATTAATCGAAGACAATATAGAATTTGAAGATCTGGCGCTTGTAATTACGGACGAGCAGCACAGATTCGGAGTTATACAAAGAAACACGTTAAACGAAAAAGGAAACAAACCTCACGTTTTAAGTCTTTCCGCGACTCCTATTCCGAGAACTCTTGCTTCCGTTTATTATACGGATTTACAGGTTTCGGTCATTAAAGACAAGCCGTCAAACAGAATTCCGATTAAAACAGGTTTAAGAAAAGCATCTGAAAGGCTCGACGGCTTGAGATTCCTTTATTCTAAAGTAAAAGAAGGCCGTCAGGGTATCATTGTTTGTCCGATGATAGAAGAAAACGAAGATACAAATCTTTCGAATGTTACGGATTATTCGAAATTCATAAAAGATTTAATGCCCAAAGATTTAAGAATAGGCGTTCTTCACGGCAGAATGAAAAATGCTGAGAAGAATCGCGTTATGCAATATTTTGCAAACGGGGATATAGACATTCTCGTTTCAACCACGGTTATAGAGGTCGGTATCGATGTTCCGAACGCTACGGTTATTCTCATTGAAAATGCCGAAAGATTCGGTCTTGCGACACTTCATCAGTTAAGAGGAAGAGTGGGCAGAGGAAGCGAAGAATCTTTTTGCATATTAATAAACGGATCCGAAAGCGAAGAAGAGAACGAGAGACTGAACGTAATGCTTAAATCGGACGACGGTTTTTACATTGCGGACGAAGATTTACGGTTAAGAGGTCCCGGTGATCTGACCGGCATCAGGCAAAGCGGAGATGTCAGATTTAAGATAGCGGATATTTACAGGGACAGGGATTTGTTTTTTAAAGCAAAACAATACGCCGACGAATTGTAAACGAAAAAGGTTCTTTTAAAAAGGGAACCTTTTTTAATGAAAAAATGAACCTTTTTTGTTTGTATGACAATATATAAGTGAAAGCTTTCAAATAATAGATACGAGGCGGGCTAAATGACCAAGAATGACTTAGAGCAGCTGATTGAAACGCACGGAAACGAAATATATCAGTTTTGCTATCACTTGACAGGCTGCAGGGAAGACGCAGACGATCTGTATCAGGAAACTCTTTTCAAAGCATATGAAATCAGAAAAAAGATTGATAAATCAGACGTTGATTCACCTCTTTTAAAAGAACGCAATTATGTTTTGGGAATAGCAATAAGATTACAAAAGAACCTTTATCGAAAAAAATCCAGAAGAAAAGAAGAATTGCTTGATAACGAACAATTTGAATATCAAACGGAACTTGCTTCTGATTTCAATACGGAAGAGAAGGTTGAAAAAGATCAAATTCTGGCATATCTCAGAAAAATCATTCATTCACTGCCGCTTAAACAACGAAAGGTTATTTATCTGTTTTATTTTGCCGACATGTCCGTAAAAGACATCGGAAAGCTTTTAAGAATTCCGGAAGGTACCGTTAAAAGCAGATTAAATGCCGCAAAGAATGCACTCAGAATCAAAATGGAGGAAAAAGGTTATGAATAACGAAGAAATGATTCGCGAAGCATTAAAATTAAATATTGATGCCCCGGAAGAGATAAACGAAAAAGTACTGCGAAACGCAAAACATAAAAATCAGGGTGTTGTATTTTTTAAAGTTGCCACTCTTGCGGCATCGTTTTGCATAATGACAATCGTCGGAACCGGTTTAATCGTAAAAGCTTCCACGGGAAAAAGACTTATCGAATATTTAAGAGGATTAATCGACAACCGTTCTTACGTTTATGAAAACGGAACCGATACAATAATGACCGTTTACGATAACAACGGTGAAAAATGGGAGCATGTCGAATATCTTGACGACGAAGTTACGATGTCTCATCCGTTAAGCGAAAATGAAACCGAATATAATCTTTACTTGAAAGTTACAGGCGAAAACGGTATGGAACATTTCATGAATGTAACCGCTAAGGTAAACGAAGGACAAAGCTCGGAAGATTTATATTGGGCTATTCGAGGCGATTTCTATAGATTCTTTTCGCCTTACACGGCAGCCGACGAAAAATCACAGATACTTGCCGGTCTTAAAGAAGCCGCCGATAACGCTGACAAAGATTTTATAAGAGATGCGCTTATCGATGTTTCGGCTGATTTGGAAAACAACAGAAGAATTCTTTACGAAGACTGGCCTGCAGACATCTGGGGCGGCGAGGGAAGATATATATTCTTTGAAGATTTAAGCGATTTGCCTGTCGGAAAATGCATCATTATTATAAATACGGTATACGATGACGAAGACAGTTTTATTTTCGAAATCAATATTGACGGCAATCAACTCTACGTAAATGATGTATCATTCAATAAATATTCCGAAGAATATTACCAGGAACAACTTGAAAAGAACCTTCCGATTTATGATTTAAGATAGATTTTTTACGGAAATTCACGATGTAAATGTTTTAGTTTGAAAATTTATTCCCCGAAAAAATACATGATGTGGTTAAAGTGAGCAAAATCCACCATATCATGTATTTTTTTCTTTTATTTAAGCATGTTTTATGATATAATTTCTAAGAATGCGAACATATGTGCGCTTTGTATTAAGCCGTTCGTGTTTTACTGATTATTTCAGTTGCTGAAAGAATTTCAATATATATCGGAGATAAATATGGCAGACAAAAATCAGGTTTACGATTCCAGTTCGATTATGGTCCTCGAAGGACTCGAGCCCGTAAGGGAAAGACCCGGAATGTATATCGGATCCACTTCTACAAAGGGTCTTAATCATCTTGTATATGAAATCATGGATAATTCGGTCGATGAACATATGGCCGGATTTTGCGATACGATAAAAGTGACGTTAAACGAGGACGGTTCGGCTACGGTTTCCGACAACGGAAGAGGCATTCCCGTAGACAGACACGAAAAAGGCATAACGGCTGAACG
>JAGADU010000063.1 GCA_017613435.1 Lachnospiraceae bacterium
ACCAAGGCGATGAAACTCGTTTCCACGGTTAAACTGCAGCGCGCCAAGGGCAGGGCAATCAAATCTAAATATTATTTCAAAGCAATGTACAATACCGTTGTGGATCTTCTGTCGGATTCGGCAAATGTCGATTCTCCTTATGTAAAAAAGAGCGAGAGCGACAGAAAAGCCGTTTTGGTTATCACATCCAACAGAGGATTGGCCGGAGGTTACAACTCCAATATCGTAAAACTCATTACATCCAATAAAGAGTTCGATAAGGAAAACACGGATATTTACATCATCGGTCGAAAAGGTAAGGAACTTCTTGAGAGAAAAGGATATACAATCAAGAAGGATTATTCCGAACTTGCGGAAGGCTTTGAATACGCCGATGCGATAAAGGTCTGCAACGATTTGCTTCATGCATTTGAAAGACAAAGAATCGGCGAAATCTATTTGGCATATACCAATTTTAAAAATACCGTAAGTCACGAGCCTACGCTTTTAAAGCTTCTTCCGATTATTCCCGGAGACGTTACAAATCCCGGCGAAGCAGAGGAAGATCCTGCAGAAAAGCTTCTTCTTATGAACTTTGAGGTTCCCGATGAAGAAGCGTTCAAATACATCGTGCCCAAGTACCTGACTTCACTTATTCACGGTGCGCTCATCGAAGCGGTAGCCAGTGAAAACGGTGCGAGAATGCAGGCCATGGATTCGGCGACAAACAATGCCGAAGAAATGATCGGAAAGCTCACTCTTCAGTACAACCGTGCAAGACAGGGCAGCATTACGCAGGAACTTACGGAAATCATCGCGGGTGCGGAAGCAATTTCGTAAATTCGCATGAAGTTTACAAGTAATCATTTAAAAGGAGTATAAATTGATGACAAATATCGGTAAGATCACACAGATCATCGGTGCGGTTTTGGATATCAAGTTTCCTAAAAATCAGTTACCTCAGATTAACGAAGCAATCAGTATCAAAACAAATGCCGGCAAAGAGCTGGTAGTCGAAGTTGCTCAGCACCTCGGAGACGATACCGTTCGCTGTATAGCAATGGGACCCACCGACGGACTTGTTAGAGGAATGGAAGCCGTAGCTACGGGTTCACCCATTTCGGTTCCCGTCGGAGAAAACACGCTCGGAAGAATTTTCAATGTTCTCGGTCAGCCCATCGACAACAAACCCGCTCCCGAAGATGTAAGTTACGAACCCATTCACAGAAGTGCTCCCGATTTTGTCGAGCAGTCTACGGAGGCTGAACTTCTTGAGACAGGTATCAAGGTAGTCGATCTTCTCTGCCCCTATCAGAAGGGCGGTAAAATCGGACTTTTCGGCGGTGCCGGCGTAGGTAAGACGGTTCTTATTCAGGAACTTATTCGTAACATCGCCACAGAGCACGGCGGATATTCCGTATTCACCGGTGTAGGCGAAAGAACAAGAGAAGGTAACGACCTTTATCATGAAATGCAGGAATCGGGCGTTATCGATAAAACCACCATGGTGTTCGGCCAGATGAACGAGCCGCCGGGAGCCCGTATGAGAGTAGGACTTACCGGACTTACAATGGCTGAATATTTCCGTGACAAAGGCGGAAAAGACGTGCTCCTTTTCATCGACAATATTTTCCGTTTCACACAGGCAGGTTCCGAAGTTTCCGCACTTTTGGGACGTATGCCCTCGGCCGTAGGTTATCAGCCCACACTTCAGACGGAAATGGGCGCATTGCAGGAGAGAATCACATCCACAAAGAACGGTTCCATTACATCCGTACAAGCTGTATACGTTCCCGCGGATGACTTGACCGACCCCGCTCCCGCAACTACATTTGCTCACCTTGACGCAACGACCGTTCTTTCGAGAGCAATCGTTGAGCTCGGTATTTATCCCGCTGTAGACCCTCTTGAGTCAACATCGAGAATCCTTGATCCCAGAATCGTAGGTCTTGAGCATTATCAGGTAGCCAGAGGAGTACAGGAAATCCTTCAGCGTTACAAAGAATTGCAGGATATCATTGCCATTCTCGGTATGGACGAACTTTCCGAAGACGACAAGCTTCTCGTAAGCCGTGCACGAAAGGTACAGAGATTCCTTTCACAGCCTTTCTTCGTAGCAGGTCAGTTCACCGGTCTCGAAGGAAAATACGTACCTATTTCCGAAACCATCAGAGGTTTCAAGGAAATCCTTGAAGGCAAGCATGACGATATTCCCGAAAGTTATTTCCTTAACGCCGGAAGCATTGATGATGTTTTGGCAAAGAAGAATCAGAAATAAACGGAGTTTATAAATGGAAGATTCAAATCTTTTCGATGTAAAAATAATTACCCCGGAGAGAATGTTCTATGAAGGCAAGGCATCGATGATTGAATTCAATACCACCGAGGGCGAAATCGGCGTATTGAAAAATCACATCCCGATGACAGTAATCATAGAACCGGGAATTCTTACAATTACAGAACCGGAACAGCCTAAAAACGCCGCGCTTCACGCGGGCTTTGCGGTTATCAATCCCGATTCGGTCATTATCCTTGCGGAGATTATCGAATGGCCGGGCGAAATTGACGAGAACCGTGCGCAGGAGGCTTTCAAAAGAGCGCAGGAGAGAATCGCTGCCAAGGATCCCGACACGGATTTGGACAGAGCGGCCGTTGCGCTTAAAAAAGCCATATGCAGGTTGAATTCGATTAAATAACAATTTGGGTCTGTGACGAAAGTTACAGACCTTTCGTATATTTATAAAGTATTTGGAAAGGAGGGCAATAATGAAGATTTTTCTTAAATATGCATGGCAGTATGTTGTGATTGCCATATGGTTTATTGCGTCTCTTTTCTTTTTTGAATACATTTTAAACAGGGGAAACACCGATTTGACCAAGGAGATGTCCGAAGCGTCCCTTCCCGTCATCTGCGCAAGAACCGACGGTCATGATTTCAACAGGATGTTCGGATATACCGCGGATATGGATTATTCGCTGATTCGCGACGGCATTACTCCTCTTGAAGACGGCCGAAAATTCTATGCGAGAATTTACAAAAACGGTCAGAAAATCGAATCCGTAAAATACGAATTAAGAAGCATCGACAAGGAAAGATTTGTCGAAGAAGGCGAAATAACGGATTACAAGGACAGCGGCGATTATTCCGATGTTATTTTTTCTTTTAAAGACATCATATCCGAAAAAACCGATTATTCGCTTAAGATAATACTCACTCTTTCGGACGGACGAAAGGTGAATTATTATGCAAAGGTCTTTATCGACGACGATTTGAATTTTTCCGAAAAAATAGGCTATGTATATTATTTCAACGACTGCACCTTTGACAAGGATCTGGCGCAGGAGGAAATCGCAATATACATGGAGAGCAATTCTTCGGGCGACAATACCGATTTTTCGCATGTAAACATTCACAGTTCGATGGATCAGGTTACATGGGGCAATCTTAATGTCAAAAGAACAAGCGACCCGGTATGCACCGTAGGGGAAATCGACAGCAAGAATGCATATATGAAGCTTGAATATACCGTATCGGCATTAACCGGCGAGGGCAACCGTACATATATGGTTACCGAATATTACAGGTTCGTAAAGGGCAAGGAACGTATGTATCTTCTGTCTTTTGACAGATACATGAACACCGTGCTCATTCCGGACGAAGGCGTGGTTTACAAAGATACGCTCATGCTCGGAATTATGCCAAAAGACTTCGAATATGCCGAGAGCGAAGACGGAAATACTTTTGCGTTTGTAAACAACAAGGCTTTGTACATCGTCAATTCGGCGCAGAATTATTTCGGTACGGCGTATTCTTTTTACGATAAATCCAATATGGACGACAGGTGCTTAAATCCGAATCACGATATAAAGATAGTCAGAATCGACGAATCCGGAAATGTGTGCTTCTATGTATACGGATATTTCAACCGCGGCGATTACGAGGGACGGTGCGGAATACATCTTTTCGAATACAACGCCAAGACCAATGTTGTCGAAGAAAAGCTTTTTATCGAATGCGACAAACCATACGAGGTAATCAAAAACGACATAGACAAACTCGCATTTGCGAATACGTTCGGCGAATTCTATTTTTATCTCGATCAAAAGATTTACAAGGCGAATATAGAAGAGCAGGAATACGAAACAATAGTCGAAAACATTTCAAACGACAAAATTTACGTCAGCAAGAATTACAGCATGTGCGCATGGGTTTCCTCAGAGGACAAAACAGGAGTGCTGAAACTTACTTTCCTTCGCATGGACAGATCGGAAACTTTTGATATTACCGCCAAAAGCGGAGAACGCCTTAAAGCCCTCGGCTTTATGGGAGACGATTTGGTTTACGGCGAAGCGAAAATCGAAGACATTTACGAAAACGTTTTCGGAGAAAAGATCGTTCCGATGTACAACCTTAACGTAATCAATAACCAGAAGGAGATTCTTAAGCAGCGCCGGGAGGAAAATATTTACGTTACGGGATTTAAAAACAACGAAAATCTCATTACGCTTATCAGAAATACGCGAAACGAAAACGGTGAGCTCGAGAGCGCCCCGCCCGACAGTATCGTTGATACCACAAAGGCGAGGGAATACAAAAACAATTTCGAGGTTGTCGCTACGGAAAACTTAAAAAAGATTGTCCAGGTTACGCTCAAAAAAGAAATGGACACCAAAAAGATAAAATACAGAACTCCCAAAACGGAGATGTATGAAGGCAAGAGAGAAGTCGTCATGGAAAGCGATTCGAAGGACCTTTATTATGCTTATGCTCTTGATGACTGTCTCGGCATATTCACGAATCCTTCCGCAGCCGTTAAATGCGCAAAAGAAGCGTACGGATGCGTTATTGACCAAAACGGTCATTATATATGGAAAAAGGAAGTTTACAGCACAAAGAACCAGATTATGCGCATAGAGGAGACAACCGAAGCCGACGAAGAGACTTCATCGCTTGAAAAATGCCTTGAAATCGTTCTGGAATACGAAGGATATTCTCTGGATGTGAGAAAAGATCTGGAAAACGGAATGGGCGTTAGCGACATATTGGAAAAGAATATTCCCGACTGCAAGGGAATAGAGATAATCAATTCCGATACCGAAGAGATAAAATATTATCTTAACAGGGACATTCCGGTTATAGCCATGGCAGGAGAAAACACCGTCCTTGTCGTGGGATACAGCGATACGGCTTTCGTCTGGCTAAACCCCCGAAGCGGCAATCTCATGAAGGTCGGTTTGGATGAAGCGAAGACATTCTATGAAAACAACGGATATTCTTTTGCGACATATGTTAAATGGAATTCGTAGATTTATAAAATGTTTTCGTATATAATATGGATGTTTTTTAAAAAAGATATTAATTAATAAAGATAAACGGAGATATTGAAATGATCAGACAGGACTACAAAGAAATGCTTAACGCAAAATCGGTTATCAGGGAAATGTTTACCTACGCAACCGAAAAAGGAAAAGAAATCGGATACGAAAACGTATTTGATTACAGCCTGGGAAACCCTTCGGTTCCCGCTCCCGCACAATTTACCGAAACGATGATAAGACTTCTTGAGAATACGGACCCGGTTAAACTTCACGGATACAGCCCTTCACTCGGAATTCCTTCGGTAAGAGCCGCAATTGCCGAATCTTTAAACAAAAGATTTGGAATGAATTACACGGCAAACCATATTTTCATGACAACAGGTGCCGCAGGCGCGGTTGCACATGCGGTAAGATGTGTGACAAATACAAACGACAAGGTTCTTACTTTTGCGCCTTTCTTCCCCGAATACATGCATTACATAAACGATACGGGTGCGGTGCTTAAGGTTGTTCCGCCCAATCTCGAGAATTTCCAGATTAATTTCGAGGCATTTGAAGAAATGTTAACCTGCGACGTACAGGCAGTATTGATAAATACACCCAATAACCCTTCGGGTGCCGCTTGTTCTTCGGACACATTAAAGAAGCTTGCGGACATTTTGTATAAGAAGCAGGAAGAATTCGGACACGATATTTTCATTATTTCAGACGAACCTTACAGAGAAATAGTATTTGACGGCGCGGATTCGCCCTATGTGTCCAAATTCTATGACAATACCTTAAGCTGTTATTCATATTCCAAATCGCTCTCGCTTCCCGGCGAAAGAATCGGATATGTTGCCGCAAATCCCAAATGTACGGATGCTGAATATATATCAGGTATGTGCTCGCAGATTTCAAGAGGAACGGGTCACAACTGTCCTCCCTCGATTATCCAGCTTGCGGTAGCAGAAAATCTCGAGCTTACAAGCGACCTTAAAGTATATGAGACAAACATGAATCTTATTTACAACGAACTCGTAAGACTCGGCTTTGAAGTCGTTAAACCCTCGGGAACATTCTATATCTTCCCCAAGGCACTCGAAGCCGATGCCAAAATCTTCTGCGAAAAGGCCAAAAAATACAATCTGATTCTTGTTCCTTCGGATACTTTCGGCTGCGAAGGATATTTCAGAATGTCATACTGCATCGAAACCGAAAAAGTGGAAAGATCTTTGGCAGCATTAAGAGAGTTTGTGAAGAATGAATATGGACGAGAGTAGTTTTTGTGCATAACTGACAAAAAACGCAATGTTTTTTCTCTAAAAGTGTCCATATGACAGAAAATACAATCGAACATTTGACAAAAAATATACAATATATTAAACTTCCTTTATATAAGCACTATTTTATGTAAATCTTTTTATATTTGGTTAAAATTGTGTACACCTCGTGGGGTGTGAAAGGAGAATTGTTATGGCAGAGACCAAGAAGACAACAGTTACGGTTAAGCCCGCTGCTAAAGCAGTAGCAGCAAAGGTAGAGGAAAAGAAGGCAGAAGAAGCTAAGGCAGCTGCAGCAAGCGCAGCTAAGGCAGAAGAAGTTAAGGCAGCAGCTCCCGCAAAGGCAGCAGCTCCCGCTAAGGCAGCAGCACCTGCAAAGGCAGCAGCTCCCAAGAAAGCAGCAGCTAAGAAGGCAGCTCCCAAGAAAGCAGCAGCTAAGAAGGCAGCTCCCGCAAAGAAGGCAGCAGCTCCCGCTAAGAAGGCTGAAGAAGCTAAGGCAGCAGCACCTGCAAAGGCAGCAGCTCCCGCTAAGAAAGCAGCTCCCGCAAAGAAAGCAGCTCCCGCAAAGAAGGCAGCAGCTCCTAAGAAAGCAGCAGCTAAGAAGGCAGCTCCCGCTAAGAAGGCAGCACCTGCAAAGAAAGCAGCTCCCGCTAAGGCAGCAGCACCTGCAAAGGCAGCAGCTCCCGCTAAGAAAGCAGCTCCTGCAAAGAAGGCAGCTCCCGCTAAGAAGGCAGCTCCCGCTAAGAAGGCAGCTCCCGCTAAGAAGGCAGTTCCCGCTAAGAAAGCAGCAGCTAAGAAGGCAGCTCCCGTTAAGGCAGCAGCTTCCAAGATTGCAGTATATGTTCAGTTCGATGAGAAATCATACAGCTATGAAGATCTCGTAAAGATCGCAAAGGATGTATGGGTATTCGACCTTGGAAAGAAAGCTGCAGACTTCAAGAGCGCTGATATCTATGTTAAGCCTCAGGAAAGCGTTGCTTACTATGTAATCAACGGTACCGTTGAAGGAAGCTTTGGAATCTAATATTTCAATATATATCACAAAAAGGATTCGGGTTGGCCGGGTCCTTTTTTTGTGTCCGAAAGTTCTCGGTTTCATTTTATAAAAAAATGTTGACATACATATTCAAAGGTGGTAAATTATGAAATGTGGATATTAGCACTCGACACAAATGAGTGCTAACGGCGAAAAGAAAAAGGTTGAATATATGGAATTAGATGAAAGAAAAACCGTCATTTTAAAGGCAATCATCAAGAATTATCTTGAAACCGGAGAACCGGTCGGATCCAGAACTATTTCTAAATATACCGATTTGAATTTATCCAGCGCAACCATCCGAAACGAGATGGCGGATTTGGAAGAACTCGGATTTATAGTTCAGCCCCATACCTCCGCCGGACGTATTCCTTCGGACAAAGGATATCGTTTCTATGTAGACTCAATGATGCTTGAGCACGAAAAAGAAGTGGAACAGCTTAAAGACGTTCTGCTCGAAAAAGAAGAAAAGCTCGACCACATGCTTAAGCAGGCAGCGAAACTCATGGCCGTAAATACCAATTACGCCACAATGGTTACCGCTCCCAGAAATTCGAGAAACGTTCTTAAATTCCTTCAGCTTTCGAGAATGGACGATTCCCACATACTTGCGGTTATCGTTATAGAAGGAAACGTTATCAAAAACACCGTTATAGAAGTTACCGAAACTCTTAACGACGAAACGATGCTTAAGTTAAACATTCTTTTGAACACACACTTAAACGGTTTGTCGGTCGAAGAAATCAATCTCGGTCTTATCTCTTCGCTTAAGCAGCAGGCCGGTATGTACGGTCCCATCATTGCGGAAGTAATTGATGCGGTTGCGGAAACAATCAAAGAAGACGAAGACCTAGAGATATACACTTCGGGTGCGAACAATATATTCAAATATCCGGAACTTTCGGACAACCAGAAAGCCAGCGATTTGATAAACGCATTCGAAGAAAAACAGCTTCTTACACAGCTTATCGATGATACGAATGCCGAAGGAAGCAATGAAATCAAAGTTTACATCGGAGAGGAATCGCCGATTCAGACCATGAAAGACTGCAGTATCGTAACCGCCAATTATGAATTCGGCGACGGTATGCGCGGCATGATCGGTATCATCGGTCCCAAGCGTATGGATTACGACAAGGTGGTCGGAACGATCAAAACCATCAAATCCCAGCTCGATACGATGTATAAAAAAGACGAATAAATTTTTACCCGGAGGAAATTAAAAGTGGCAGGAAAAAAGAAAAATTCCAAGCCCAAGGCTGATTCGAAGAAAATAAACGAACAGCTTGAGGAAGAGGAAGTAAAAGAAACAAAAGAAGAAAGCGCTCCTTTGGAAGAGGAAAAAACCG
This sequence comes from Lachnospiraceae bacterium, assembly GCA_017613435.1. GTDB lineage: Bacteria > Bacillota > Clostridia > Lachnospirales > Lachnospiraceae > UBA3766. Next base: position 8,946 of record JAGADU010000063.1, read on the forward strand.
AAGGCGAAGAAAAAGAAAACGCCGAGGAACAAACCGAAGAAGTCAAGGAAGAGAAGAAAACCAAGGAACAGGAAAAAATAGAGGAACTCGAAGACAGAGTAAAACGTCAGCTTGCCGAATTCGAAAACTTCAGAAAAAGAACGGACAAGGAAAAAGAGCAGATGTTTGAAACCGGCGCAAAGAGCGTACTCGAAAAGATACTTCCGGTTGTCGACAATTTCGAAAGAGGTTTGGCAAATCTCAAGCCCGAAGATGAGGGCGATCCCCATGTCGAAGGCATGAAGATGATATACAAACAGCTTATGACAGAACTCGAAAAACTCGAAGTCAAGCCGATTGAGGCGGTAGGATGCGAATTCAATCCCGATTTCCACAATGCAATAATGCAAAGTGCAAGCGACGAATACGAATCCGGATATATAGCTCAGGAATTGCAAAAAGGATATATGTACAGAGATACGGTTTTAAGACACAGTATGGTAGCGGTAGTACCCTAGTTTTGACGCAAACGGGATACTTCGACAAACATAAAAAACATTAATAAGACTTTTAGGAATTTATATTCAGGAGGATAAAACAATGGGAAAAATTATTGGTATCGATTTAGGAACAACTAACAGCTGCGTAGCTGTTATGGAAGGCGGTCAGCCTACAGTTATAGCCAACACGGAAGGCGCAAGAACAACACCCTCGGTAGTTGCATTTACAAAAACAGGCGAAAGACTTGTCGGTGATGCCGCAAAGCGTCAGGCAGTTACAAACGCTGACAAGACAATATCTTCAATCAAGAGAGATATGGGTACGGACAGAGGCAGAACAATCGACGGTAAGAAATACTCTCCTCAGCAGATTTCCGCCATGATTCTTCAGAAGCTTAAAGCTGATGCGGAAGGATACCTCGGCGAGAAAGTAACAGAGGCGGTTATTACCGTTCCCGCATACTTCAACGATGCTCAGCGTCAGGCAACAAAGGATGCAGGTAAGATTGCCGGTCTCGATGTAAAGAGAATCATCAACGAGCCTACAGCAGCTGCTTTGGCTTACGGACTTGACAACGAAAAAGAACAGACCATCATGGTATACGATTTGGGTGGCGGTACATTTGATGTTTCAATCATCGAAATCGGCGACGGTATTATCGAAGTTCGTGCCACGGCCGGCGATAACAGACTCGGCGGCGATGATTTTGACCAGAAGATTACGGATTACATTTTGGCAGAATTCCAGAAACAGGAAGGCATCGATCTTTCCAAAGATACAATGGCACTTCAGCGTATTAAGGAAGCCAGCGAAAAAGCAAAGAAAGAATTATCAAGCGCAACGACAACGGATATCAACCTTCCTTACTTAACGGCTACGGCAGAAGGCCCCAAGCATTTCGAAATGTCTCTTACAAGAGCAAAATTCGATGAACTTACACATGAACTCGTAGAGCGTACGGCAGGCCCCGTAAAGAGAGCTTTGGACGATGCCGGAATTAAGGCAAGCGAACTCAGTAAAGTACTTTTGGTAGGCGGATCCACACGTATTCCCGCAGTTCAGGATAAGGTTAAACAGCTTACGGGTCATGAACCTTCCAAATCGCTTAACCCCGATGAATGCGTAGCTCTCGGTGCTTCCATCCAGGGCGGTAAACTTGCCGGCGATGCAGGTGCGGGTGAAATCCTTCTTCTCGATGTTACACCTCTTTCACTTGCCATCGAGACAATGGGCGGTATCGCTACAAAACTTATTGAAAGAAATACAACAATCCCCGTTAAGAAGAGCCAGGTATTCTCTACAGCAGCCGACAACCAGACAGCCGTTGACATCAACGTAGTTCAGGGTGAAAGACAGTTCGCAAGAGACAACAAATCCCTCGGCCAGTTCAGACTTGACGGAATTCCTCCCGCAAGAAGAGGCGTTCCTCAGATTGAAGTTACATTCGATATCGATGCTAACGGTATCGTAAACGTATCCGCTAAGGATCTCGGAACAGGCAAGGAACAGCACATTACAATTACCGCAGGTTCCAACATGTCCGATGACGATATCGAAAAGGCAGTAAAAGAAGCAGCCGAATACGAAGCTCAGGACAAGAAGAGAAAAGAAGCAATCGATGCACGTAACGATGCAGACTCAATGGTATTCCAGACAGAGAAGGCATTAAACGAAGTCGGCGATAAGAT
>JAGADU010000064.1 GCA_017613435.1 Lachnospiraceae bacterium
GCGCTTAATTACGCTTTTGATTCCGTAAAGGTTCCCTAAATGAAAATCAATTATCTTTCTTTAATAATATATATGGCTGCAATTGCCGTAATATCGGCTTTTGCGCTTATTTACGAGCAGCCTGCCGTCGTGCTTTTTATTTTAATGCTTTTACTGCTGCTCCCGATCTCGCTTATCCTTTTTATTAACGCCAATTCCAAATTCACTTTCAGTCTTTCTCCGAAAAATCCTTATGTGGAGGAACCCAATTCTCCTTCTTTTTTGCTTGAATTCGAAAACGAATCGCGCATTCCTCTTTTTACCGGAGATGTTTATTTTCATGCCGAAAACAGGTTTTATCCGAACGAAACCGTCCATAAATTATCCATTCCGCTGACACGAAGAAAAAACTCTTTTACCATCCCGATAGAGACTTACAATATAGGTCTTGTCGGTATCCGCATCGACAAAATCGTACTTTACGATTATTTGTCGATTTTCAAAAAAGAGGTTGACATAACACTGGAGACTTCCGTTCCCGTTCTCCCGAAAGAAAGATTCATCGGAGATTTTCCTCCCGCCGTTCCAAAAGACGGTCCGGATGAATTTACGGAATCGGAAAATATAGGAAATATCTCGAGCGACGTAAAAGAAATCAGGGAATACCGTCCGGGAGACAGGCTTCAGAGAATCCATTGGAAACTCTCGGCCAAACTTGATGATTTGTTCGTAAAAGAAATGGCTCATACCTCCACGCTTGCCATTATTCTGATACCCGAACTTTGCCGGGATAAAATTCATGATACCGCTTCTTCCCTGCTTTCATGCATAAAGATAATGTACGAGAAAAAAGAGCGTTTCGAGCTTTGCATATATAACGACAAAGCCTGTGAATACAGTTTCTTTACGGTTACAAGCGAAGAAGAAATGCTTGAAGCAATGACACATTTTTACTGCCAGCCTCTCTACGAGGGGGAAGACAATGCTTTGGAAACATATCTTCATTCATCGGGTAAAATCGCCACGGTAATTCATATCGTGGGAAAGAAAATCAGTATCGGAGAATAAAATGATCACAAAGCTTGACAAACTGATTTACAGAAAAGAAATATCCGATAACCGCATTATAGTCGGTGAAGTGTCTCAGAAAAAGAAAAGCAATCTCGCGCTGCTTTGTCTTTTCAAAGGCCTTTTGATTTTTATTGCCTCATATTGTTCAATATGCGGTCTTCTTGACGCGTTTGAAATTCCGTATATTAAGCCGGTCATTTTCGGCTTTTTGCTTTTCATATCTTTGTATGTTGCTTTTCTTTATTTCAACAAAGTAATCTTCTATGTTTTCTATATTGTTTTATTCCTTGTTTTCACCGTCGAATTAGCCAGGTATTATACTCCGGCAAACTCGGGTTTCCAGGCCGCGATAAACATGATATTCAAGGAATATTCGGACTACTTCGCGCTTTCATCCCTGCGTGAAGGTTACGAAGCTGTTGCAAACAGATATTATTCCGTTACCGTAGCCGCCGTGTTCCTCGGAGCATTTACCGCGATTTTGTTAAACGTTACAATATCCGGTTACATGAACGCTTTCGAAACCGCACTGGTAACTTTTCCGTATATAGAAATTGCATTTTTCATTCACAAAATGCCGCCCGCAATTTATATTGTCGGATTGCTTTTCGTATATACTACCGTTCTTTTGCTGCAGTTTTCCAAACATTCGCGAATGCAGGTTAAAAGCAGACGAACACACGAATTCATTCGATACAAACGAAAAAAAGAAGACACCTATGCCTATCAGGCCGATGCACGGATTTTTATTTTTTCATCAGCCTTTTCTTTAATCTTTTCTCTTATAATCACAGTAGTGCTTATTGCGCCTCTGAATCTTCCGGTATCAAAAATCGCCGGTAATGAAATACACAGACAGACCCAGGAATATGTCAAAATGTTTATACAGTCCGGTTACACCGCTTTCTTTGACAGATATTCGTCAAAAGGCGGTATTGCAGGCGGAAAACTTGGCGGTGTCAGTCAGATAAGGCCCGATTTTGAAACCGATTTGGAAGTCACTTTCGTTCCCATTAACTTCGATACCGTATATCTTAAAGGCTTTACGGGAAGTAAATACGTTGCATCGGGCTGGTATCCCGATTCATACGATTATGTAAAAAAAGAAAACACCAGAGAATACAATTTCAACAATACGGCAAAAATGCATGTCGAGAATCTTGATGCTTTCGATTATACTTTTTATCCTTATTTTTCAAGCACGGATAACGTAAAATACGAAATCGGAAACAAATTCAAATACGATATCGTTTATTCTCCCGCCCTGACGGTAAACGATTATAAAACCGAGGCTGAAGACGAACTTTTAAAAGACGAGAAATATTACAAATACGTCTACGAAACCTGTCTTGAAGTTCCGGAGCAACTTGAGGAAATTCTTGATGCAACGCTCGAAAACGTAAAAGAAGTCGAAAACGACAATGTAAATGATTACAGATTATCGAGTGCAAGGGCAATTTACGCATATTTCTCCGAAAATTTCAGATATACGATGTCTCCCGGAAGCACTCCCGTAAGAAGGGATTACGTTGAATATTTCCTCAATACGCAGCAAAGAGGTTTCTGCTCGCATTTTGCATCCGCCACGGTACTTCTTTTAAGAGAACAGGGAATCCCCGCACGATACTGTGAGGGATACTGCATTCCGATTTCTCTTGTATCAGACGAAGCAAAACTTACCGAATACGATTACAACGAATGGTATTCGGGTTCGAATATTACAAATACCGAATCGGTTGTAACCGTTCCGATAAACGATTCCTACGCTCATGCATGGGTTGAAATATATCTTGAAGGATACGGATTCGTCCCTTTCGAAGCAACGATTCCTTCAACCGAAGACGAAAGAAACCAGATCGGCTTCTTTAATTTCAATTTTTTGTCCGCGCTCACATCAAACACACTCGGCGAGAATCTCTCCGATGTCACCGGCGAAAACGCCGTTAATTCGAATTTAAATTTTGAATCGTTTTTCAATATTTTCGATTTCAACACGGCAACGGTCAAAACCACGCTTTTGAGAATCCTTGCCGTATTTATCGCTTTGCCGCTTCTCTTCTTTTTGATTCGGTTTCTCGCAATCAGAATCAAACTGTACAAATACAAAAAAAATAATGACGAATATCATCTTGTAATGTATGAATATTCAAGACTTTCTGCTATGCTTAAGAGGAAGAAGTTTTTAACGAAAAAAAATCCTCTTCCTTCGGACGTCAAAAAGGCATATGATTTATATATAACCTATCATAACAACAGGCACAGAAAGAAAATCGTAAAAGACACCGACAAACTCTTTGAATACTACGAAAGAATCATGTATTCGTAGAAAGGAGGTATCATGGCTTCCAAAAAGAAAAAAAATTCGGGATATATTCCTTTAATCATCGTTACTATACTCATTCTGGCAATCGCAATCACGATTTCCGCGGTTTCGAAATTATCCGCAAAAGTTCCGAAAAATCCTAAGGGAACGGTCGGAAATTTCGCAGGAAACCTCTACAATCAGGGACTTTTCTGTGAGGACGACGGAGTTGTTTTCTTTTCCAATTCGTACGACAAAGGCTCGCTTTACAGTATGAACGAAGACGGAAGCAATATGAAAAAGCTCCTTTCCGCCAAAGTCGAATACATTAACGCGGGCGGCGATTATCTCTACTATTACATGGCAGACTCGACAACATCAACCGGACTCGGTTTCCTAAGAAGAGTCATGGGAATCTACCGTTGCAAAAAGAACGGAAAAGGCGGCACCACTTTAACCAGAGATCCTTCGCTTGAAATGGTACTTGTCGACAATTCCATCTATTATATGGATTACAGCAAGACCAAAGGCGTACATTTAAGCAAATTAAGTACCGACGGAAAAACAAACGAAACGGTATCGGATTTAATGATCAATCCCTCGGGAGTCTACGGAGACGTGATTTATTATACCAATCCCGAAAACAATCATTTTTTAATGGTTCTCGATACCGTAAACGACTCCTCATCCGAATACGCAAGAATCAATATGTGGAACCCCGTAAGGCTGGGCAATTACATTTATTTTATCGATATAGACGGAAATTATCGGCTCAGCAGGTATTCGATAAACGACAACGAAGTCGAAGTGCTTTCAAAGGACAGGGTTGACTGTTACAACCTTAATACCGACTATATTTATTATCAGAAAAACGATGCCGTAAATCCCTGTCTTAAGCGTATCAGCATAGACGGTTCATATGAAGAAAAGGTTATCGACGGCAATTACACGGCTATAAACGTTACCGACAGATATGTTTATTTCAAACCATTCGCCGATGAAACCGTTACTTTAAGAACTCCTTCTTTCGGAAGCATAAACGTAACCGAATTCGAAGAAGCAAAAGCCGCTGCTTTGGGCGAATAAAAAAAGGGGGTGTAAATATGGATAAGATTATCATTAAAGGTCTTGAAGTCTTTGCTCATCACGGAGTATACGAAAACGAAAAATCAAAAGGCCAGAAATTTATAATTAATGCCGAAATCGAAACCGATACCGTTACCGCATCGTTAAGCGACGATATCGAAGATACCCTCGATTATGCGAAAGTTTGCGATATGATTAAGGATTACATGGTTATTAACCGTGTAAATCTTCTCGAAACTCTTGTAAATGAGCTTTCAAGAAAGCTTCTTATTTCGTTCGACAAAATCGAATCGGTTTCGCTTGAAATATGCAAACCCGAAGCACCCATTCCGGCTAAATTTGAAAACGTTTCCATAAAAGTCGAAAGAAAAAGACATATAGCATATATTTCCGTCGGCTCCAATATGGGCGACCGCGAAGAATATGTCAGAAATGCCATAGACAATCTTTCGGCGGACGAATGCATAAAAGTATTGTCCGTATCGGATTTAATCGAAACAAAACCCTACGGCGTTTTAAAGCAGGATGATTTTATAAACGGAGTTTTCAAAATCGAAACTCTCTACTCCCCCGTCGAACTCCTTTCGAGACTGAATATCGAAGAAAGCTCCGCGGGAAGGGAGCGAAAAATTCATTGGGGACCGAGGACTCTCGATTTGGACATCATCCTTTACGACGATTTGGTTATGTCAACCGATACACTCAAGATTCCCCATGTGGATATGGAGAACAGAATGTTCGTATTAAAGCCGCTTTGCGATATCGATCCGTATGTGGTTCACCCAAGACTGAAGTTGACCGCAAAAGAGTTGTTATGTAAACTCGAAGCAAGAGAAAGATTATAAAAAAAACCGACCCCCGTTTGTTGGATTATCCGACTTTCGGGGGTCGTTTATTTTCATTTGTTTTTTATCGATTTATTATTCTACGCATTCAAAATGGCTTCGGTCATTCTGATTGCTCTTACATTCTCTCTTACATCATGAACACGAACGAAATTAACTCCCTTCATGCATGCTATAACGGTTGTCGCAATCGTTCCTTCAACTCTTTCGAATATCGGAAGGTCGAGAGTAAGGCCTATTACCGATTTGCGGCTTGTTCCGATCAGTATCGGACAGCCCAAATCCTTTAAATCGTCAACGGTGTTTATTACGCATAAATTCTGCTCGTATGTTTTTCCGAAACCGATTCCGGGATCGAGAATGATTTTTTCTTTGCCTATACCTGCCGCAACCGCCCTGTCCAGATAACCTCCCAGATCCGATAAAACATCCCTCCGGAAATTGTCATATACGGCATTTTTTCTGTTATGCATCAAAACGCATACAACATCCGTTCCCTGCATTACTTTGGCCATATCGTCTATATTCTGAAGAGCCCAGATATCGTTAACGATATCGCATCCGCATTTGATTGCTTCCTTGGCAACTTCGGAATTGTATGTGTCAATCGACACGGGAACATCTATTTTTTTCTTTATCTCTTCGATAACCGGCATGACCCTTTCAATCTGTTCGCCGGCGCTGACGGGAGTATACCCGGGTCTTGTGGATTCTCCTCCGACATCTATAATATCCGCGCCGTCATTGACCATCTGGATCGCTCTTTTTAATGCAGCATCCGTATTCATATACATTCCGCCGTCTGAAAAAGAATCAGGCGTGACATTAAGAATGCCCATTACGTATGTATGACCGATAAGATCGAATTTTCTGTTGCCTATTTTGATTTCGCTCATTTTCATCCTCCGAATTATTAATCTATAAATTCAAAAGATTAAAAAATCTGTTTTTGTATTCCTCGTTTTCAAACAAGCCTCTCGAAGCCATCGTAACGGTCTTGCTTCCGGGCTTTTTGATTCCTCTCATGGTCATGCACATATGCTCTGCTTCAATCACAACCATAACGCCTTTGGCATTTAATTCCTTAAAAATGCTGTCCGCAACTTCATCGGTAAGTTTTTCCTGAATCTGAAGGCGTCTCGCATAAACTTCGAGAGTTCTCGCAAGCTTGGAAATACCCACAACTTCGTTATTCGGAATATACGCAATATGCGCAACACCGTAAAAAGGCATCATATGGTGTTCGCAAGTAGAATAAAAAACTATATTTTTTTCAAGAACAATGTCGTTGTTGTCAACATGAAATCTTTTGGATAAGTGATTTGCCGCATTGTCTTCGTATCCCGCATATATTTCGGAATACATTCTGGCAATACGGTCCGGCGTATCCTTAAGGCCTTCCCTTTCAATATCTTCGCCGATACCTTCAAGCAGGAGTTTCACTCCTTCTTTAATCTTGTTTTCGTCTATCATTATTGTCTCTTCTTTCGGTATAATATTCGGTCTTTAACCGTTATTTTCGGATAAAATCAATCGCCTGAAATCGCCCATGAACGAAAGAGATCCGAAAATAAGAATCACATCCTTTTTATCGGAAAGGAGTCTCGCAATTTCAAGCGCTTCGAAATACGAATCCGAAGCCGTCACGTTTTCGTTGTATTCTTTTACGCACTTCCCAAGTTCAAACGCTTCGAGCGCCCTCTTCGAATCCTTGGGCGAAACCGTAATCACGGCCTTGGCTTTTTTTACGTAATTTCGAACGACTTCTTCGTAAGCCTTGTCTTTGTACATACCCATTATATATATCAGGTTTCGATTTGTAAAATATAAGTTAAGATTGTCAAAAAGCACCCTTGCGGCATCGAAATTATGGGCTCCGTCAAGAATGAAAGTACGGTCTTTTTCGATTATTTCAAAACGCGAGGGCCAATTTGCGTTTTCAAAAGCATTTCGCAACGCCCTGTCTTTAATGTCATATCCTTCGTCCCGAAGAATGCTTATCGCATCCAAAACACAGACAGCATTGTCAATCTGATTTAATCCAAGAAGCGAGAGCCTTATATTCTCAAATTCTTTATAAGATATAAGCTGGTAAAATCTTTTGTTCTTTTTTTCGGTTTTGGCTTTAACCTTTCCTTTGTCGCTTTTTAAAACCCTTGTATTTTTGACATTTTCGGATACATATTCGTCAAAATAATTTTCGACTTCCAAAGTCTGTGCGGCCAAAAGAACATTTTTAGATGTATCTTTTATTATTCCGAACTTATGTAAACTTATTTTCTTTAATGTATCACCTAAAAAGTCGGTATGATCGATGCTGATGGACGTGATTATGTCAACCAAACTGTTTTTCACCGCATTGGTTGCGTCAAGCTTTCCGCCCATTCCGCATTCAAGGATAATGATTTCGCATTCTTTTTCCTTAAAAATCAAAAGCGAAAGAACAAATTCGATTTCAAAAGCAGTGGCTTTTAAATCATTCTTTTCGACGGTTTCGATTATTTGAGATAAATGCCCGGCCCAGACGGTTTTGGGAACAATCTTTCCGTTTACGAGAATTATTTCTCTCTCATCCAAAACGGCAGGCGATAAAAAACGGCCGACCTTGATTTTGTTTTTAAATAAAGTCTGCTCCAAAAGATAACCGACGCTTCCTTTTCCGTTGGTACCGGCTATATGTATAATCGGAAAATCGTTATCGGGTCTTTTATAAGCGTCAAGAAGTCTGTTCACTTCATCCAGACCCGGAACGCTTCCCATATTCTTTCTTCTGTTTTCGAGCCATTCGCGGCATTCGTCGTAATTCATGTATTTTCCCTGTATAAGTTTTTCATTCGAAAAAAGCAATACTCAAGTAAAAAGAGCAGGTAAACCTGCTCTTTGTCAGCAATCTTCAGCGATGTCATCAACATCATGTGCTCCGATATTAAGTGTGTTGAGCGTCCTTCTTTTAAGTCTGGCTTCCTCGGAATATTTAAGGATGAAATCCTTCGTTTCCTTTGAGTTTTTGATATTATGCAAATAAAGTTTAGGATGTGTGGTATCGCCCGTATAACATACAACGCAACCCAATCCGAAGAGTCTTTGCATAAAATTTCTCTTAAGTTCGACGTCCTGAATTTTGTACATATAACAGTCGTCTTCGACTTTGTTCAAAAAGCCGGACTCAATCGTAAGAATATCGGTTTTTACGATATATTTGGTAAATGTAAAAGGAAGTCCGAAAAGGAGCCACCTTTTCTTTTCAACCACCTGCTTGTTTTCTTCTGAATTTTCCATATCCGTCCCCAAAATTATCTTGATACTTTAAACGATGCCCAGGAATACTGCTGCATATATTCGCCCATAAAAGCTTTAATTGCGGATGATTTGCCTTTTTCGAAATCATATCTGTCGCATTTAACCCTGTCGGGATTGATTGCATAATAATTTCTCTTCTTTACGACAATGTCTCCGATACCGGCTTCATTGAGAGAACGGGTCATTTCCCTGTAAATCTTGTTGATGTAATCCTCGACTCTTCTGTCATATTCCTGATTGGGGAAAAGAATTGAAGCGATTTCTTTCTTTGTTACGCCCGCACCCTTTCTGTCAATAAGGTAAGCAAGAAGCTCTTTGGATCTTGTTCTCTTAAATACGATTGAATCGCCTTTTGCGTATACGTCGAAATTGCCGAAGGTTTTAACGTAAACATCATATGTGTTCTTGTCTTCTTCGATGGGATTGCGAAGGTTTCTCATTTCTTCCGCAATCTTAACCGAAGTCACGGGCTTTAAAACATATCCGCTGGCACGAACTTCAAACGCATTTTTGGTATATTCGGAATAACCTGTCACGAAAACAATGTTTATCTTGGGATTGAATTTTTTTGCTTCGTAAGCAAGTTCAATACCGTTGATGTCTCGCATTTCAATATCAAAAAAGCAGACATCGCAACTGTTTTCCGCTATATAATCAAGTACATCTCTGCCGTTACGAAACGAAATAACTTCGGCATTGGGTTCAGCTTCTTTTATTGCATCGACAAGAACTTCCAACGCTATGATTTCATCATCTGCAGCTATAATCTTCATCTGTCTGACTCTCCTAACATTATTTATCTTTTTACCCCATCGCTCTAATTTTACTACAATTGATTCTTGATTTCAATTATTTGAAGTGGTATCATAGGAAAAATGAATTTAATAGGAGAAACTATATGCGTCACTTAATGAGTCCTTTGGATTTTTCGGTCGAAGAACTTGACAGATTGTTCAACCTCGCCAACGACATCGAAAAAAACAAAGAAAAATACTCCAAAGCCTGTGTAGGTAAAAAACTAGCCACATGTTTTTATGAACCAAGTACAAGAACAAGACTCAGTTTCGAGTCCGCAATGCTCTCTCTCGGAGGAAACGTTTTAGGATTCTCCGATGCCAATTCATCCTCAGCTGCCAAAGGCGAAAGCGTTTCCGATACAATTCGAATGATATCCTGCTACGCCGATATATGCGCCATGAGACATCCAAAGGAAGGCGCACCGATGGTAGCTTCAACTCACAGTAAAATTCCCGTTATTAACGCCGGCGACGGCGGTCATCAGCATCCCACCCAGACATTAACAGATTTATTGACAATCCGTTCCTTAAAAGGACGTTTGAATAATTTCACCATCGGACTTTGCGGAGACCTCAAATTCGGTCGTACGGTCCATTCTCTTATAAACGCTTTATCCAGATACGACAATATCAAATTCATCTTCGTATCTCCGGAAGAATTAAGAATTCCCGAATATATTACGGATAATCTCAAAGAAAAAGACATTCCTTACGAGGAAGTTATTTCGCTCGAGGAAGTAATGCCCCGTCTCGATCTTTTATACATGACGAGAGTTCAGAGAGAAAGATTCTTCAACGAGGAAGATTACGTAAGATTAAAAGACTTCTACATCCTGAACAAAGAAAAAATGGCCCTTGCCAAAGAAGACATGCTGGTACTTCACCCGCTTCCGAGAGTAAACGAAATATCCGTGGAAGTGGACGATGACGAAAGAGCCGTATATTTCAAGCAGGTTCAGTACGGTGTATATGTAAGAATGGCACTTATACTCACGCTTCTTGAGATAGATGTCGACAATCTGTAATCATATTAAACTTAAGTTTATTTCATGAAAGGATAAAACATATGCTTAACGTAGGAAATATACACGAAGGTTTCGTGCTCGACCATATCAAGGCAGGCAAAAGTCTCTCTTTGTACCATCATCTTCAGCTTGACAAAAAAGACTGCACGGTCGCAATGATCATGAATGCCAAGAGCGAAAAAATGGGCAAAAAGGACATTCTCAAAGTCGAATGCGATATTGAAGAACTCGATATGGACGTACTCGCCGTAATAGATCACAACATTACGGTAAACGTTATAAAAGACGGCGAAATCGTTGCGAAAAAAGAGCTTGTCCTTCCAAAGGAAATAAGAAATATTTACAAATGCAAAAACCCCCGCTGCATAAGCAGTATCGAACAGGAACTTCCCCAGATTTTCGTCCTCGACGAAAAGAAGGAAGTTTACAGATGCAAATATTGCGAAGAAAAAACAAGACAGGAATTATAATCAAAAACCCCGACAAAAATGTCGGGGCTTTTTTATTTCGTTTCTTTCTAAACAAGACTGATTATTTCTTCTTTCGGAGCCTTTGCTTTTTCTATGCTCTTAGCATAAAGCACGGGACCCTCTCCGTTATAATCCTTCCAGAATTCGACTTTCAGTTCCGCGGTAATATTAATCCAGTCGCCTTTCGAATAATTCCCGGCTTCTTTTGTTTTGCAGATAAATCCCAGAAATGCGATATCATCCGCACAACAAGTCATGGCTGAACGGCCCGGAACCAAAAGGCCTTCGGGAAAATCATCGGGCTTAACAACCTGCGCAAGGAATTTAAC
>JAGADU010000065.1 GCA_017613435.1 Lachnospiraceae bacterium
GATCAAACTCTCTATAAAAATATGTTTGAATTTAATCCGTCCCGAATAAACTGCTTAGCTTATTCTTAACGTTTACTTTAGGTTTCTTTCTCTGAAATTTACTCTTGCGTTTTTCAACGCATTTATTTGAATTTTCAGGGTTGCATTGCTGTTTATTTGTCAAGGTTCTTTGCACTCTCCGTTTTTGGCAGTGCTTGAATATCTTATCATTTCAAAATAGGCTTGTCAACAACTTTTTAAAGATTTTTTTCAAGAATTTTATTTCTTATATTTATGCTGTATTCTGCTATCGTTTTAGCATAATAAAGGACCGCCCTGCGGCGGCCCTTTCAAATCTTTTATTCGTTTCTGTAATCCGTAACTCTCTTGGTCTTTTTCTCGCTTCTGGGAAGCGTTCCGATGGGAACGACCGTTACTCTGGGAGTAACGCCGATGTAAGTCTTGAATACGCCCGTGATTTCTTTTGCCATATTTTCGAAACTTACTCTTCCTTCGCCTTCAACGGTAAGGAGGAATACGTCCTTGTTCTTGTCGTCTTCGTGAGCGAGCGTTACGCGATATTCGCTGGTTGCGCCGTCAACTTTGCCGAGCATTTCCTCAACCTGAGCAGGGAACATGTTAACACCGTGAATTTTGAACATGTCGTCGCTTCTTCCTTTGATGATGTCAAGTCTCGGATATTTGCAGCCGCACTTGCAGGGCTCGGGAATGATTCTTGACATATCGTGGGTACGGAATCGAAGAAGGGGCGCACCTTCCTTGACGAGTGTGGTGATAACAATTTCGCCTTCTTCGCCGTCGGGAACATTTTCACCGGTTACGGGATCGATGATTTCAATAAATAAGAAATCGTCGAAGCAGTGCATTGCGGTTTCGCCGGGACAGTTAATACCGATACCGGGTCCGTAGATTTCGGTTAATCCGTAAATATCAAAAAGTTCGATTCCGAGACCGTCGTGAATTGTCTGACGCATCTTGTCGCTCCAGCGCTCCGAACCGATTACACCTTTTTTCAAATGAATCTGATCTCTGATTCCTCTTTTGTTTATCTCTTCGGAAAGAAGAAGCGCGTAGGATGATGTTGCGCAAAGAACCGTAGACTTCAGGTCTATCATCATCTGAATCTGTTTTTCCGTGTTGCCGGGTCCCATGGGGATTGCCATGGCGCCGAGTCTTTCACAGCCCGCCTGGAAGCCGATGCCTGCGGTCCAGAGTCCGTAACCGGGCGTGATGTGAATGCGGTCTTTTTCCGTGATACCGGCAAGACGGTAGCAGCGCTCAAACATTATTGCCCAGTCTTCAACATCCTTTTTTGTATAGGGAATAATAACGGGCTTGCCCGTGGTTCCCGAGGACGAATGGATTCTTACCACTTCTTCGTCAGGCACTGCCTGTATTCCGAGAGGGTATGCGTTTCTTAAATCTTCCTTACTCGAAAAAGGAATCTTGTAAAAATCTTCTTCGTTTTTAATCTCGGTAAGACCCATCTCGCGATACATCTTTCCGTAATAACTGTCTCCTGCGACAAGTCTTTTGACCTGTTTGTCAACTAATGCCAATTGTTCTTTGGTGGGTTTCATTTTTTACTCCTTATAATTTTTGCCGGTACGGCTTTTTATTATTTTATATTTATATATATCTATAACTTATTTATATATCTATTTATATATCTATTAATATATTAATAATAGATACCATTATAAAAAGAATACCGATTATTAAAGATTGTTTTTCCTTTTTTTCAACTTATTTTTTCCCGAATCCGTTTCCGACTTCGACGCCGTGAAGAAACGCTTTTTTGTTTACTTCCACAAAATTCGCTTTTACGCTTGTTTCGATTGTGGTCAGAAGATCCTCTTCGGAAAAAGGCAGAAAGCCTGCGCCCTTGGCAACGCCGAGTACAGCAACGTTGAAGAATTTCGAAGAGCCGAGCTCTTTGCAAAGTTCATCCGCATTGATTACCGCAAGATTGTCGATGATTTTTGTAAGATAATCAATCATTTCCTTTCCGTCGTAACCCGTGGGGTTAAGAGATTCGGTTACCGGTTTGAGGCAGATTTCATTGGTGATAACGGCTCCGCCTTTTTTGAGAAAATCAAGATTTCTGACCGCTTCCGACGGTTCGAACGCAATGATTAAATCCGCTTTTCCCTTTGGAATCAAAGGCGAATATGCATCTTTTCCGATACGGACATGACTTGTTACGGGACCTCCGCGCTGAGCCATACCGATTGTTTCCGCGGAATGAACCGTCTCGCCCTTTTTCTCGGCTGCTGCCGCAAGAAGTTTGGACGCAAGAACCGTTCCCTGTCCGCCGACTCCGCAAAGTAAAATATTGTATGACATCTAGCGCACCTCCTTTTCGATTGCCCCCATCGGACAAACCTGAGCACAGAGGCCGCAGCCGGTACACATTGATGTGTCTATGGTAATCTTTTTGTCTTCCGCGGAAATTGCGGGGCATCCTATTTCACGAATACATTTTTTGCAGCCGATGCATTTGTCTGTAATCACGCATTTTTCGCTTGCTTTGAAAAGTGCCACGCACGGAGATTTGAATATTATCGCTTTTACGCCCTTGGTGTCGGCGCATTCGTTTATTGCTTTTTGAGCTTCTTCGAGATTGAGGGGATTGACGGTTAATACTTTTTCGATGCCCATTCCCAAAAGGATTTTTTCGATGCTTATTTTATTTACGACATCGCCCATCATATTCATGCCGGTGCCGGGGTGGGGCTGATGTCCCGTCATTGCGGTTGTGGAATTGTCGAGCACGCAGAGAATCATATCCGCTTCGTTGTAAACGGCATTTGCGATTCCGGTCATTCCGGACGCAAAGAATGTCGAGTCGCCGACAAACGCAAAATTAACGGTTTCGGAATCGGTCCAGTGAAGACCCTGAGCCATTGTGATACCCGCGCCCATGCAAAGACAAGTGTCCACCATGTCAAGGGGCATTGCATTTCCCAATGTATAACATCCGATATCTCCGGAAAAATTGGCTTTTCTTCCTTTCATCGCCTGTTTTACGGCATAAAAGCTTGCTCTGTGAGGGCAGCCTGCGCAAAGTACGGGCGGACGCATCGGAGGGGCGGGCATATTTTCGCCGATTGTATTATCCGAGAGCGAACTTTCCGTAATTT
This sequence comes from Lachnospiraceae bacterium, assembly GCA_017613435.1. GTDB lineage: Bacteria > Bacillota > Clostridia > Lachnospirales > Lachnospiraceae > UBA3766. The sequence continues at coordinate 3,144 of JAGADU010000065.1, forward strand.
CGTTTTCACCCAGAAATTTTGCGATTTCAGCCGCAACGCCTTCAGCCGTATTTTCGCCTGCAAGCGGTGAATTGCCGGTATGCTTTCCGAGCACTTTTATCTTAAGCTGTTTCTTTCCGATCAACTGTAAAAGTTCCTCTTCAAGATAAGGGAAAAGTTCCTCGACCACGAGTACTTCCTCCGCTCCTTCAAGCGCGTTAAGAAGGAATTTTTCGGGAAGGGGATGGGGCGTTGCAACTCTGATTAAGGACACATCGGTTCTGTCCTGAATATATTCTTTGGCATATGCATAACCGGCGCCGCCGGAAAGAATCGCTTTTTTGTTGCCTGCTTTTCCCTGAAAAGTATTGAATTTGTAATCCGAAAAATCATCTCCGATTGCGGGATTTCTCTTTTCTATCATTTCGTGATTCATCCTCGACAAACGGGGGAATATAACGAAACGCTTGGAATTTTTGACGAATCCCGGTATCTCCTTCGGCTTTGCGTTTTCATCGTAAGAAATCGAACCGTAAGCATGGTCGATTCTCGTGGTGGGACGGAAAAGCACGGGTGTTTTGTATTTTTCGGAATATTCAAAAGCATCCTGAATCATGGTATATGCTTCTTCGACGCTGCTCGGATCGAATACGGGAATTCTGCAGTATTTTGCAAAAAGTCTCGTATCCTGTTCGGTCTGTGAAGAAATGGGTCCGGGATCGTCCGCGGATACTACCACGAGTCCGCCCTCAACGCCTACGTATGCGAGTGACATGAGCGCATCCGATGCAACGTTAAGTCCCATCATTTTCATGGTAACCAAACATCTTGCGCCCGCATAGGAAGCGCCGGCCGCAACTTCCATTGCGGCTTTTTCGTTAATGGACCACTCAACATGAATGGCTTTGTCTTTGTTTCTTTTGGCGATGGTATCCACTATTTCCGAAGACGGAGTTCCGGGATATCCGCACGCAAGGTTGACCCCTGCCGCGATTGCACCGAGCGCTATGGCCTGGTTGCCCATTACATATTCTTTCTTCATAATTGCTTATATTTCCTTTTCTTTGTTATGCAAAATTAAATTCTCTTCATCCACTCCATGGCAAGATCGGGCCAGTATCTTACGTCCTTATAAAGACTCTCTGCATTAGGCGGGAACTCGGGCGGATTGTCTTCTTTGTCATCCGCAAACTGAATTTTTAATTCCTCGACTCTCATGTCGGATACATCAATTCCCTCTCCTCTTTTAACCGCTGCCACGGCCAGTTTGACCTGCTCCATGGTATAGTCTTCGTAATTGAAGGTAAAGAAATCTTTGTTGGGAACGCTGAGGCCGTGGAAACCTTCGGGGAATACGTAATGCGCGAACATTACGCCCTTTTCCTTAAGCGCATTTGCAAAAAGATAACTGTTCTCTACGGGAACGAGATTGTCCGTTGCGGTCTGCCAGATAAAGCAGGGAGGCGTATTGCTTTTAACATTTTTTTCAAGCGAGAAATAATTCATTTCTTCCTCGCCTGCGTTCTGACCGATAAGAGTCCAAACGGACGATTCGTGCGTATATTTTCCGGTTGTTATTACCGGATAAGCCAAAATCGCACCGTCGGGTCTGCATGAAATATCTGCATATTCGGGATTGCTGTCCTCTACATCGTCAAAATGAACCGCAAGAGTTCCGCAAACGTGAGCTCCCGCAGAAAAGCCGCAGACGATGATTTTCTTTCCCTCGGTCTTATATTCCGATGCATTTTTTCTGATAAATCTGACGGCACGCGCGATATCGTTTAAAGGCTGTTTTTTCAGCGGAATCGAAGTCGTGATGTCTGTTGTGTATGTTAAAACGAATACGTTCATTCCTTTGTCGTAAAACTCATTCGCGGGAAGAACGCCTTCGTGGGGAACGCACATGCAGTATCCGCCTCCGGGAGCGATGAGCATGCAGTCCCTGTTTTCGTCATCGTCGTGAATATACGCATGAATTTTCGGGATAAATCCGTATGCCGCTCTGTAATTGTATTCGTTTTCTTCCCAAATGTTTTTTGTAAATTGATTCATATCTGCTCCATATACATTAATAATTTTTTGTTTCTTTTATTTTTTCAAACCAACCTAAGGCATCTTCTTTCGAGACCTTTCTGAAAACATTGAAAATAACCAGTCCGTCGGTTTCCTCCGCCTCCATGATCCCCCGTAAATAAACCTGTGCGATATGGTTTGCGCACACCCTGCAGTCGAATAAATCTTTTAAAACATAGGCCTTTGAGATATCGGGCAAAAAACAACAAGCACAAAAAGAGATTTTCTTTTATGCTTGTTGCGATTTTGTAATTTCTATATCCAGTAAGGATAATCCTCTATTTCAATATAACCCTCTTCATCCTTTTCTATGAAACAAGCCATAAAAGCATCCGCAAAACTGATGCCCGTCGTATAGAGAATGAGCGGAGTAATCTGCGTTCCGAGAATACCCATAAGAAGGTATATCCATGCTTTTTTCTTTTTAATCAAAAAGAGATGTGCGCCGAAAGCTCCGAGCAGAAATCCGAGCAGCACATATGTGATTTTCTTTACTCTGACGGGATTCTCGTACGGCGCCGAGTCATCGATGATTTCGGAAATTTTGCCTTTCATTCGCACGAGAAGGTAAATCGTTACTATAATCGAAAGTATCGCCAAAACGTATATCAGTGCGCCGAAAACGGAATATACTTTTTGGAAAATCGCAAATCCTTTCGTTGCCAGATCCCCGAGACCCGCAAGATCCATGGTAAGCATTATATCTTCGGGGCTGACGGAATTACCGACCGAATCAAGGAAAAGTTTCGTAATCGTTCTTCCCATGATTCCCACGGAAGAAAAAAGCATGATCATCAAAACAAGAACCAGTATCAGCCCCTGTATATGAAGAATCATTATGTCTTTGTAACGCCCGTCGGTTCCCTTGGGCAAAAATATACCTTTTTCTTTGTTATCCATACTTCACCATCTGTTATTTTTTTTGATTAAATCCGTTATGTGAACGGTCATTATATCTTCCGTCAGTTAAATTCGATTGTTTTGATATAACTTGGGGTAACCTGTATGAAACGTTTGGGTGAGGATGTCGGAATAAGAGTAAGTATTCCTCCCTCAAGGTTACCGACAAATTTATCTTTGCCGCCTATTATATGAATCAGCACTTCCTCGTTGTTGTACAAAACGATTCTGTCACCGTCAATAAACATGTCATTGTATTCTATATCGAAATACATTGTATCCTTGAGTTTGGCATCGTAATCATAAATTTCCGCTCTGTAACGATGCTCGCTCTTGTCGCTGTCAAAGAAAAGAACGGCATATTTTTCATCCTCATGGAAGGAGAGGATTTTGTCCGAAAGGAGAATGTCTCCCGCGCTTTGCGGCAATTGATCGCCGCTGTAAAACATGAGTCTGTTGTCGGCAACCGCAACGGCTTTGTTGCTTCCGGAAAAATTGATTTCGGGAACAAGTGCGCTTTGGTAAATATAGCTCGACATCAGACTGTCCTGATAATTCTGTCCGACTTCGCCGAAATTGTAAAATCCGACCGAAGAAAAAAACGATCCTTTATCGACGTTTAAATACGAAACGGCACCCAAAACCCCGTTGTCCGAAATCGCTATCTCGAGAGGATATCCGTATCCTTTCATCGTCGTGTTAAAGAAAAGCATTTCTTTTCCGGATGTATCGTATACGTAAATCGGCGTATTGCTCGTACCGTCAAGAATCGCCATAATGTATCCGCTTGCCGATGCCTTGAATTTGCGAATCGGCATACCGGTATCAATCTTTCCGAGTACGGTTTTATCATCCATTATATAAATCGTTCCGCCGTTGTAATCCGCTACCGCAACTATATCTCCCGAGATATCGACAAGGGGCTTTTGCATCTGAAAAGCTTCGTTCCAGATCTGCTCGCCCTTATTGTTTACGCATTTGATTCCGTCGGAATTGTAAACGATAAAATTGTTTTTGAACCTTTGAACTTTGGAACCTGTGGAAATAAAGAATTCAACGGACGAAACTTCCGTGGCACCGATATATTCCTTACCTTTGAAGATTGCCCGGGAAACAATAAAAAACACCGAAACAAGCAAAATGAAACCGAGGATTCCCGCGGAAATCCAGATCATTTTGCTTACTTCGTGTCCTGCTCTCTTTTTGTTGAATTCATCGAAAAGACGGTCTTTTGCGGAAGCGTTTTTTTGCGTATTGCTTTTGGAATCGCTTTTCCTGCCCGTATTGCTTCTCTTAAATTCCCTGATGTTTCCTTGATCGTTCTTCATTGTTTAAATCTTCTTAGTCAGCAAGTGTGCTGAATCTGTAAATCGTTGTTGATTTGAAAGGCTTGTTTGCATCAAACAAAGGTCTTGCGAATTTGGGTTCTTTTGCACTGTTGGGGAAATACTGGCTCTCAAGGCAGAGTCCCTGACGTTGTGCATAAACTACTCCGTTCTTGCCCTTGTCGCCGCCGACATAGTTGCCGATGTAGAACTGAACGCCGGGCAAATCGGTAATTGTTTCCATTACGATTCCGGACTTTTCGTCGATAACCGTTGCAGCGATATTAAGTTCGCCGTTCCAGTCGTTGATGCAGTAATTGTGATCGAAACCGTAGGTGAACGCAAGCTGGTCGTAATTCATGTCAAGCTGGTCTCCGATTTTCTTCGCAACGGTAAAATCCATGGGTGTTCCCGCAACTTTTCTTATTTCGCCCGAAGGAATGCTCTCGTCGTCAACGGGAAGGAATGAATCCGCATTAAAGACAACGGATTCGTCGAGAATGCTGCCCGAATCATGTCCGTTAAGATTGAAATATGTATGATTGGTCATGTTGATAATCGTCTTTTTGTCGGTGGTTACGTCATAATCAATCTTTATTTCATCTTCTTCCGTAAGAGTATAAACAACCTTTGCTTTAAGATTTCCGGGAAGTCCGAGATCCATGTCTGCTTTTTCGATGGTAAAAGTAACGCTGTTTTCGCCTACTTTGGCATCCCATACCCTCTTTTGAAGAGAACCGAGTCTTGCGGTATGAAGGTTGTTTCTGTCATTGTCGTTTACTTCGAGTTTATATTCGACATTGTCGATTTCAAAACATGCATCGGCCGTTCTGTTTGCAACGGGGCCTACAACCGCACCGAAGCATTTGTCGTCGTTAAAATAGTCTTTAATATCTTCGAATCCGAGAACAACGTCTCTGACTTTGCCGTCTTTTCCTTCAAAAAGGAAATTGGTAATGATGCATCCGAAATTGATAACCGAAAGTTCGGTTCCGTTCTCGTTCTTCATAGTGTATTTGAATAAATCTTCATTGTTCGGTCCTTTGCCGATTTCCGTAACTGTTACGCCCATTTTATTCCTCCTGAAATGTATTTTATAACTCCACTCTGCCTTCGAGCGCGCGAAGCAGCGTGACTTCGTCGATATATTCGATATCTCCGCCGACGGGAACGCCGGAAGCGATTCTCGTAACTTTAATGCCGGACGGCTTGATCAGCTTGCTTATATACATTGCCGTCGTCTCTCCCTCAAGCGATGCGTTTGTTGCAATGATTACTTCTTCCACATCGCCCTCGAGTCTGGATATCAGTTCCTTTAATCTGATGTCCGCGGGACCTATTCCGAGCATGGGTGAAATCGCACCGTGAAGCACATGGTACACGCCGCGGTATTTACCCGTTTTTTCGTAGGCCGCCAGGTCTCTGGGATTTTCGACAACCATTATTGTTTTGTGATCCCTCGACGAATCGGAGCACACGGGACAAAGTTCCGAGTCCGTCATCGTGAGGCATTCCCTGCAATAATGAGTATGTTTTTTGGCATTGTCGATGGCCGCCGTCAGTTTTTCCACGCGTTCGTTCGGAAGGCTGACGATGTAATAAGCCATTCTTTGAGCCGATTTGTTTCCTATACCGGGAAGTCTTTCGAGTTCTTCAATTAATCTGTTGATATATCCGCTGTTTACTTCCATCAGTGATTGTTTCCTAGAAACTGAGTCCGCCGAAATTCATGCCGCCGGTCATGCTGTTGACCGCTTCGTTGTTGGCATCCTCAACCTGAGTCAAAATATCGTTCATGCATGCCATGATAAGATCCTGAAGATCTTCTACGTCGTCGGGATCAACTACCTCGGGATTGATGGTAACGTTCTTGACTTCTCTCTTACCGGTCATTGTGATGCTGATTGCATTTCCGCCTGCCGTAGCGGTAAATTCCCTGGTCTCCATTGCCTTCTGGTTTTCTTCCATCTGACGCTGCATTCTCTGTGCCTGCTTCATCAGATTGTTCATATTTCCGGGCATCATTCCTCCGGGGTATCCGCCTCTTTTTGCCATTTTTTATTCCTCCTGAAATTTTATCTTTTTTAGAATTCCTCTTCCTCAAAACCGTCATCCGTTTCTATCGGCATATTCGGAATTTTCGAATGAGGTATTTTATCGTACCTGTCCCCGTTTTCGTCGAGAACAAGTTCGTATTTCACATCTTTTCTGACACGCTCGTTAAGTATTCCCTGCAAAACCACGGCACGCTCCGGATCGCGAAGTCCGTCATATGCCATGTTGGATTTGCATACAAGAATCAGGGTATCGGGTTTTGACGAATCCATGGAGCATTCGATCTTGGCCATAAAACCTTTGACGAGTGCCTGTGCGTTGTCGCAAATCGAACTCCATTCATCCGCTATCTGCTGTATGTCCGCGGGTATTGCGGCGGGAAGTTCAATTTTTTTTTCATCCTGTGTCACGGGAGCGCTCGATGCTTTCTGCGAAGTTTCCGCCATCGTAAAATTTCCGCTCTCGAGTTTCTTTTCGATGCTTCTTATGCGATCGAGCAATGCATCGCTCTTTCGGTCCATCTGCGGCGTGCAGAGTTTGATGAGCGTCATTTCCGTCAGGATTCTTCCCTGCGTCGTGAGTTTGAGCGAACCCGTAAGTTCGGACAAAACTCTGATGTATCGCATGATCGTTCCGATCTCGGCTTTGTCGCTGTCGGCTTTCATCTCTTCGAAACTTTCCGTCGTAACATCGAGAATTTCAGCCGCCGCATCGGAGCTTTTTATAATCATCAGATTTCTTAAATACCATGTGAAGTCTGCCACGAATCTTCCGATTTCGGTACCCGATATGACAACTTCTTCGAGATCTCTTATAACCGCCGTCACGTTTTGTTCGACAACGTCGTTGAAAATCTTGCTGTAAATATCCGTCTTAACCGCTCCGAGCGCGCCCAGAACTTTGTCGAGCGTAAGCTCCTCTCCCGGATAAAAAGCTATGCACTGATCGAGGAGGGACAAACCGTCACGCATGGAACCGTCCGCCGCCTTGGCCACGTATCTTAACGCATCCTCGGTCGCCTGAACGTTTTCCCTGTTAATGAGGTCTCTCATTCTGTCCGTAATCGTCTCGAGAGGAATTCTCTTGAAATCGTATCTTTGACAGCGCGACATGATTGTTACCAAAACTTTATGCGCTTCCGTCGTGGCAAGAATGAAAATAACATGTTCGGGCGGCTCTTCGAGAGTTTTTAAAAGCGCATTGAACGCTTCGCCCGAAAGGTTGTGTGCCTCGTCGATGATGTATACTTTGTATTTGCCTCTGGTGGGTCTGTAATCGACTTCTTTTATAAGTTCACGGATATTGTCGACACCGCTGTTTGATGCCGCATCCATCTCTATCATGTTTAAAGAAGTGCCGTTCGCTATCGCCTTGCAGGTCTCGCATTCGCCGCAGGGATTTCCGTCGACGGGATGCTCGCAATTGACTGCCTTTGCCATGATTTTGGCAAGCGTGGTTTTACCGGTACCTCTGGTTCCGCAGAAGAGATACGCATGACCTATACGGTTTTGAATTATTTGATTTTTTAATGTCTTTACTATCGCATCCTGTCCTTTGACCTCATCGAATGTCTGGGGGCGGAATTTGCGATAAAGCGCCATATACGACATGAATTTTCCTCTTTGTTAAACTTGCCTTTATTTAGAAACAATGTCCTTCATCATTAATCCGCAGGGCGAAAGATCTTCGTCGGTAAAACCGTTGATTTTGCTGCAGCCGGCTTTGATAATCGAAGAGGTTTCCGCCTTGTTCGAAAGATTCCAGATAATGTGAGAAACCTTTTCGCCGTTAAGAAGGTCAAGCCATTTTTTGCTTTCTTCGACGTTTATCACACCGTCTCCTTCAGCGTCTCCCACTCCGAATTCGGTTACGAATATCGGAAGGTTTTTGCCTCTCGCGTAAATGAATTTATCTCTTAACGCATCGCGGTGCGTGTCTGCGTAAAAATGCAGCGTGTACATAATATTGTCAAAGTCAAGGGGCGCATCGGCGGCCTCGTCGACACCCTGTGACCAAATGGTGGTGCCTACGATGATAACCTTCGAATCATCGATCTCTTTTATCACGGGAATAACCTTTGACGCATAATTTTTGATTTCGTCCCAGGTCGTCTTTTCGCCGGTCTTGAGATTCATATTGGGCTCGTTGCAGATTTCATAAAAAACATTGTCGAAATCTTTTAATTTCGGGCAGATGTTTTTGAAAAATCCGATGGCCATATCGGTATGCATATTCGGGTCGTAATCGAAAAGAATATGCCAATCTATCATACAGTAAATGCCGAGTTCCCTGCAGATTGAAGCGCCTTTTAAAATGAGTTCTTCAAGTTCGGCTCTGTGTTCGTCGTTCGAATCGGAATATCCTTCGTGATTGTCCGCAAAGGCCGAATACATCGCAAGGCGCATAATGCTTACGCCGTATTCGTCACGGAACTGTTTAAAAGCTTCTTTGTTGACGTATTGAGGGTACTCGTTGAGATTGTGAGTACTGATTCCTTTGAGCACAACAGTATTGCCCGAAGCATCTGTGAGATTTTTTCCGGCAACGTGTAATTTTCCGTATTTTTCAAAAGGTGTCATATATACCTCCGACCGCATTCTTTTAAATCGCATAAACCGACTTCTTATTATACCATGTTTCGGTTCATAACGGTAGCGTTTCTTTGCAAGAGAAAGCTGTTTTTGCGCAAAAGAAAAAAGGGCCGAAAACAGCCCTTTGCAATTGACTTTCTTCTATGCCGCGTCGGATTTGAAACTCAGTTTTTTTACGGCGCTTCTGACGGGAATTCCGACAGCCACGGCTACCGCCATTTTTACGGCATCCGCCGGGATAAAAGGAAGCACCCCCGCCGTTAGTGCTGCCGTAAAGCTCATTTTCATCGAAATCGCAAGCCATGCGGTTCCGAGTGCGTAGCACGAAAGGGTTCCGAGCACCATACCCAAAATGTGGAGCGGGATCTTTTTCTCGAATTTTGAAATAAAAAATCCTGCGATAAGCGAAAGCGAAATATATCCGATCATATATCCGCCCGTCGGTCCGAAGAGTTTGCCGGCACCCGCGCCGAATCCCGCAAATACGGGAACTCCGACGAATCCTATCAAGAGATAAAGAAGACAGCTTACGGTTCCCCAAAGCCATCCGTTAACATATACCGCAAAAAAGATTCCGAGTATTCCGAGCGAAATCGGAACCGGACTTACGGGAATCGAAAACGAAAGCGGTCCGAGGACGCATATGATTGCACTTGAAAGCGCCACTTTCGTAATCGTGACTGTAGTTAATTTGCCTTTCATTTTTGTGTATATCCTTTCTTTCTCAGTCTTTTAACTATTTCTTCTTTGGGCACGGCCTTGTCAAAGAAGAAGCCCTGAACAATACCCACGCCGAGATTGTGCAGCGTCTCCTCCTGCCACTCGTTTTCCACGCCTTCCGCCACGATTTTCATGTCGATGGCCTTGGCAAGATTTACAATGTGCGTAAGTATCGTAATGTCTTTTTCGAATGCGTTGTCGATAAAACTCTTGTCGATTTTAAGCGTATCAAAATCGGCTTCTCTTAAAAGCGAAAGCGATGCCGCGCCGCATCCGAAATCGTCTACCGCAACCTTGAAGCCCAACTCGTGGAGTTCGGAAACGAAGTCCTTTAAAACGCTTAAGGGGAATTCGTCGTTGGTTTCGGTTATTTCAATCTCGATAAGATTCTTCGGAATATCAAATGCGCTGACCGCCTTGTCTATATCCTCGGCAAGACTTTTGTTCACGAGATTTCTTCTGGAAAAATTGACGGAAATCGTGGGTATCTCAAGCCCTTCTGCAATCCATTCCTCGATGTCCGAACACACATGCTTTAAAATATAAAAATCAAGCGCGCAGACCGAATCGTTCTTCTCCATGATGGGGATGAATTGACCGGGCGTTACTATCTTTCCTTCGTGATACCACCTTGCCAGAGCTTCCGCGCCGCAAAGTTCATTCGTGTGAATGTTTACCTTCGGTTGATAATACGGGAAAAATTCTTCTTTTTCAAGTCCTTCGATAAGAAGAGTTCCGTAAAGTCTTTCGTTGTCTATCTTTTTCCTTAGCTCCGCAGTCATGTAATCGACGGGTTTTTTGCTGATGGTTTTGGCGTATAAAAGAGCCGTGTAAGAGTTCGCAAGAATGTCTTCGCCCTTGATTTTTTCGCTGTCGATTTCATAAACGCCCGCGATGGCTTTTACGTTTTCGGAACCGGTTTTTTCATCCTTGGGTCCGTAAACAAATTCTATTTGGGTCCCTTTCAGAATATCGAGTACTTTGTCCAAATTCTCCTTTTTGACAACCGAAATGAAATGGTCGCTTCCCTGTCTGGCGAGAATTTCTCCCTCTTCGAGTTTTTCTTCAATCTTTTGCGCATAACTTTTTAAAACAAGATCTCCGGCTTTCATTCCGTATTTTCTGTTTATCTCGGAGAATTTGCAGATATCGAAATAAACCGCGGTGTAGTCGCTCAGTCTGGCTTTTTTGCGAAGTTTGTAGAGTTCCTCTATGCAGCCGTGTTCATTCAAAAGACCTGTTCTGACTTCGAGTTTGGAAACCCGAAGAATCTCTTTGCTTTGCGAAACACTGTTCTCTATGAACATTATCAAAAGCGAAAAGCCGATCATGATATTGATAAACGAATAGCCGTAGAAATTCACCTGCAAAATCGTTCCTATGACCGGGAAAACGACATAGGAAAGCAGCGCAAAAAATTTCAGCCGGTCTATCTTGTTTCGATACTGAATCAAAACCGTCAGAATCAGGAATATCGCGATGCCGAACAGTACCACATCGGGCAGGAAAAGAATACCCCTGTGGTATTTGTTGGAAGAGTCAAACCAATATAACAGTCCC
>JAGADU010000066.1 GCA_017613435.1 Lachnospiraceae bacterium
ATCCTTATCGCAATCGAGGCTTTATGCTGCATCGCGGCAATGGCTTTCGTCAATCCCTTTTACGCATCGGGAATATGCGTCTCGATGATTCTGACCGTGCTTTTTTACTATTTTAAAACCAAAAAAGAATTCGGAGGGGTTACGGGTGATACGGCGGGATATTTCCTGCTTTTGAGCGAGCGAAACGCGCTCGTTGTTTTGGCGGCGGTTTCGCTTGTTATGCAAAAGTTTTTTTAAATATTTTTATGAGGGAGGCATTATGAAACTTATTATCGGCGGTTACGCACAGGGGAAACTTGATTATGTTGTAAAAAAATACAATATCGAAGATGAGAAAGTGTTTGAATGCGCACTTCCCACAAAAGAAGAAAACGAGAAAGTCAATCCCGACGGAAATGCGACATTTCTCGTAAGCAGTCTTCATAAATGGATAAAAAAACGCATCAAAGAAGGCGGAAGACCCGAGGAGGAAATTTCTTCTTTTGTAAAGAAAAATCCGAATTGCATTATTATTTGCGACGAGATAGGAAACGGTATCGTTCCCATGGACCCTTTTGAGAGGGTATACAGGGAGAGAACGGGAAGAATCCTCGTGAATCTTGCAAAAGAAGCCGAAGAAGTTGAGAGAGTTGTATGCGGAATTCCACAGAAGATAAAATAAAAATCGCACTTATCCGTCACGGCGAAACGGTTGTCAATTTTGAGAAAAGATATTGCGGGAAAAGAAGCGACCTCGAACTTGCAAAAGAGGGTATTGTTTCTTTGACTGAGAAAAAAGAAGAAGGCCTTTATCCCGAAGCCAAAATCCTTTTTGCGAGCCGTAAAAAAAGGGCGCTTCAGACGGCGGGAATTCTTTATCCGAAGCTTGAGCCGATTGTGATTGAGGATTTCGACGAAATCGATTTCGGAGATTTCGAAGGGAAGAATTACGCGGATTTAAAGGACAATCCGGATTATCAGAAATGGATTGATTCAAACGGTGAAGATGCATTTCCGGGCGGCGAGAGCAAAAAAGTTTATTGCGAACGCGTTTCGGCGGCGTTTTTAAAAGCGTTGGATATTTATATTGATTCACCCTCTTACGAAAAAAACGGAGCGGGTGAAAAAGAAGCGGATATTGCCATAGTCGCACACGGCGGTACGATAATGGCAATTCTTTCTGTTTTTGCGGGATTAAATTATTACGACTGTATCGTTAAAAACGGCAAAGGATATATCGTCGAACTGACTTTGGATAAAAAGAACGACATGAGGATTGTAGATAAATTGTAATTTCAAGGGAAATGTTTTATGAAAAAAATAATTGTGATTTTTTTATGCAACAGCTCCACAATAAGGAAATCCGCGGATCTTCCCAAGAGCGCAGATGATGTAAACGAATTTATTGATAAAATCCAATATTACAATGTTTACTGAAAACATGTTTAAAACGATATTTGAATTTCATATCATTGCCTTTGCACTGGGTTTTTTCCTGGATTTGTTAATCGGCGATCCGCATTGGCTTTATCATCCCGTCCGTCTGATAGGGCTTTTGATTTCCGTGCTCGAAAAGATCTTTTTAAAAAACAAAAAGAAATTTTTTTGGGGAATAATGACCGTGATCATTGTGCTTTTATCGACATTTGTTTTGACAGGAATACTGATTGCGGGCACTTATTTTATCAACAGATATCTCGGCCTTGTCACGGAAGCGATAATGACATATTTCATACTCGCGACAAAAAGCCTTAAATACGAGAGCATGAAGGTTTACAGGGCTTTAAAGGACGGCTCTCTTGAAGACGGAAGAAAAGCGGTATCGATGATAGTCGGAAGGGACACCAAAAACCTTTGTGAGGAAGGCGTTATAAAAGCGGCTGTCGAAACCGTGGCGGAAAATACTTCCGACGGAGTAATCGCACCGATGATTTTTACGGCAATCGGCGGGCCCGTGCTCGGTTTTTTGTATAAAGCCGTCAATACGATGGATTCAATGATCGGATATAAAAACGACAAATATATACATTTCGGAAGGGCGGCGGCGAAGCTCGACGATTTCGTCAATTTTCTGCCCTCGAGAATAAGCGCGGTTTTGATGATTGCGGCCTCGGCTTTGGGAGGCAGGGATTTTGATGCGAAAAATGCGCATAAAATTTTCAAAAGAGACAGATTCAATCATGCAAGCCCCAATTCGGCCCAGACCGAGTCCGTGTGTGCGGGGGCTCTGGGAGTCAAACTTGCGGGAGATGCATCGTATTTTGGCAAAATCGTAAAGAAACCCTTTATCGGAGACGATACAAGAAGCATCGAAAAGGACGATATAAAAAGGGCATGCAGACTCATGTATATAACGGCCTTTGAATGCATGTTCATATGCATTGCGGTTCTGGCAGAAATTTACCTGGTCGCATTTTTCCTGTTGCCGAATTAATGTCCGGAGGTTTTCAAATTGCAGACAATTCACGGCGGAGACGTATATAACAACCAAATAGATATCGATTTTTCGGTGAGCGTCAATCCGCTCGGCACGCCGCAAAACGTCAGGGAGGCGATATCTTCGGCAGTTGAGAACATGAATCGCTATCCGGATTATCACAACACCGAAGTACTTAAAGCTTTATCGAAAATGCATGATATACCCGAAGAATGCATACTCTGCGGGAACGGTTCCTCGGAACTTTTCATGGCAATCTGCCATGCGTTTTCTCCGCGTTTTGCTTATCTTGCGGCTCCTTCTTTTTACGGTTATATACATGCGTTAAATGCGTCAAAAACAGAGATTATTTATTCAAATATGCTTCAAAACGATGACGGTTTTGATTTGGACTGCGATTTGCCGAACCTTTTAAAAAACGCCGACATGATAATACTCGGCAATCCGAACAATCCTACAGGCAAATTATTTGACGGCAAACTGCTTGTAAAGATTGCGGACGAATGCGAAGCAAACGGTACGATATTTGTTTTGGATGAGTGCTTTATCGATTTTTGCGAAGGCAATCCCTCGCTTATCGATTACACGAAAAAATACAAAAACCTCATAATCGTATGTTCTTTTACCAAAAATTATGCAATCCCCGGGGTAAGAATCGGATATCTTATCTGTGGCGACAAAGAAAAGATTTTAAGCATAAAAGAGCAGATTCCCGAATGGAATGTTTCCGCATTTTCCTCCAAAGCGGCAGCAGCCTGCTGCGAGGATAAAACGCATCTTGAAGAAACCGTAAAATTCGTAAAAAAAGAAAGAGAAAAATTAAGAGAATCGCTTGAAAAAAACGGAGTGAAAGTTTACGAAAGCGATGCGAATTTCATGCTTATAAAAACGGATGAAAACCTGGGAGACGAACTTTTGAAAAAACACGTTCTGATAAGGGACTGCTCGAATTTCACCGGACTTTCGAAAGGGTATTACAGAATAGCGGTCAAGAGCGAAGAGGAAAACGCCGTTTTGATTAAATACGTAAAAGAAATTTTAAAATAAAAGGTTTGTTATGAGCGATATGTTGAGTCAAATCGAAAGACTTCTTCCTTCCGAAATCGAGAAAAGAAGTTTTGAGATTATAGGCGAGGAACTGAATAAACGCGGAATTGTGCTCGATAAGGTAAACGAGAGCGTTATAAAACGTGCGATTCATACGAGCGCGGATTTTGATTATGCAATGACGCTTAAATTTTCAAACGAAGCCGTCAAAAAAGCGATTGAACTTATTAAAGAGGGAGCGGATATCGTGACCGATACCAATATGGCTTTGGCGGGAATCAACAAGAAAACGCTTGAAAAATACGGCGGCTGCGTTCACTGTTTCATGGCGGATGAGGAGATTGCAAACAAAGCAAAGGAAAACGGCGTGACGAGGGCCTATGTCAGCATGCAGAAAGCTTCGAAAATCGGAAAGCCCGTGATTTTTGCAATCGGTAACGCACCCACCGCACTCGTCAGTTTATATGAAATGTACAGGGACAACGTATTCAGACCGGATTTTGTTATCGGTGTTCCGGTCGGATTCGTGAATGTGGAAATATCCAAGGAACTCATTATGAGCACGGATATTCCTTACATCGTTAACGTCGGAAGAAAAGGCGGAAGCAATATTGCGGCTGCCATATGCAATGCGATTCTTTATCAAATCTGATTTATACCGAAAAATATGAGATACGGATTCACTACCGGAAGCTGTGCCGCTGCCGCCTCCAAGGCAGCGATATACATGCTTATTACCGGAAAAGAAAAAAACAGCATAACGATAGATACGCCGAAGGGATTAATTTACAATGCCGAAATCCTTGACATCAGACGGGGCGAAAACGAGGTTTCCTGCGCCGTAAGAAAAGACGGCGGAGACGATCCCGATGTAACAAGCGGAGCACTTGTTTATTCAAGTGTGAAATTTGTTTCGAAAAAAGAAGCGGCGGATTATTTGCAACCGGGTGCAAAACTTTCCGATAATCCCGAGGATTCGAGATACGAATACAGCGTAATCATCGACGGCGGAGAGGGTGTTGGCAGGGTAACCAAACCCGGACTCGATCAAAAAGTCGGCGAAGCGGCAATAAACAGCGTTCCGAGACAGATGATCGAAAAAGAAGTAAGGGATGTATGCGATCTTTTCGATGTCAAAGAGGATATAAAAGTCATCATCTCTGTTCCAAATGGCGCCGAAATCGCCAAAAAGACTTTTAATCCGCGACTCGGAATCGAGGGCGGCATTTCCATTATCGGAACAAGCGGAATAGTTGAGCCGATGAGCACGAATGCAATACTTGAAACCATAAGGGTTGAACTTAATCAGAGAAAAGCCCTCGGATTTGATTATGTTTCGATTTCACCGGGCAATTACGGCCTCGATTTTATGAGGGATACCTACGGATACGACCTTGACAAAAGCGTTAAATGCAGCAATTTTATCGGCAAAACGATCGATATGGCGGGGGAACTGGGATTTAAGGAGATTCTGCTTGTCGGACATATAGGAAAACTTATAAAGGTTGCGGGCGGCATCATGAATACGCATTCAAAAGAAGCCGACTGCAGAATGGAAATAATGTCCGCAATAGCGATTAAACATTTCACGCCCGAAGATACAGTCAGAAAAATACTCGAATGCGTGACAACCGAAGAAGCCGCAAAGCTATTAAGAGAGTGCGGCAAATGCGACGAAGTCATGAATGAGGCGGCAGACAGGGTTTGCGAAAATCTTGAGAAAAGAGCAGGCGGAAGCATCGTTGTCGAATGCGTTCTTTTTTCGAAGGAACTCGGTGAATTAGCCAAGAGCGATAATGCAAAAAGCCTAATAGAAAAGTTGAATTTAAAGGGATAGTGTCCAATTCGCACAAAAATATTTTTTTCCGTTGACTTGAATAAATGCATGCGTTAAAGTAATTCAGGTATTTTGATTAATGCAGGAGTTTATATCAATGAAACAGGATAAAATAAAACCGATGCTCTTCAGTGTCATTAAGAGCTACGACGGAAAGAAATTCATAAAAGATGTGGTGGCAGGCATAATTGTTGCAATTATCGCACTGCCACTTTCCATTGCCCTCGCACTCGCATCGGGGGTCGGTCCCGAGCAGGGTATTTATACGGCAATCATTGCGGGATTTCTGATCTCGTTTTTCGGCGGAAGCCGTGTTCAGATAGCCGGTCCGACGGCTGCTTTTGCCACAATCGTGGCGGGTATCGTTGCCAAAAAAGGAATGGACGGTCTTATCATTGCGACGGTCATCGCAGGTATTTTCCTTATTTTGATGGGTCTTTTCAGACTCGGCGCGCTTATTAAATACATTCCTTATACGATTACAACGGGATTTACCGCAGGTATCGCCGTTACGATTCTTATCGGTCAGATAAAGGATTTTGCGGGAATAACTTTTCCCGAAGGAACGGTTACAATCGAAACGATGGATAAGGTCAAAGCGATCGTATCCAATATCAAAACATTTAATTATCAGGCTTTGATCGTCGGCGGCGTATGCCTTGCCATTTTGATCGTATGGCCTTTTATTTCCGAGAAAATACCCGGTTCGCTTATAGCGGTAATAGTCGGAATTCTGATGGTAAAGCTTTTCAAAATGGATGTTAATACCATCGGAGATCTTTATACGATAAGCAACAAACTTCCCGGATTTCATTTCCCCGCAATCACGTCCGAATCGGTAATCGCAATGGTTCCTGACGGCTTTACGATTGCGATTTTAGCGGCAATCGAATCGCTTTTGTCCTGTGTTGTTGCGGACAGCATGATTAATTCCCATCACCGTTCCAATATGGAACTTATAGCACAGGGAATCGGTAACATCGGCTCGGCGCTTTTCGGAGGAATCCCCGCAACCGGTGCCATCGCAAGAACCGCAGCAAATATCAAAAACGGCGGAAGATCGCCCATCGCAGGTATTGTTCATTCGATTGTTCTTGTTCTCGTGCTGGTTCTTTTAATGCCGTATGCGGCACTCATTCCGATGCCCACAATCGCCGCAATCCTTTTCATGGTTGCTTACAACATGTGTCAGTGGAGAACTTTCGCACACCTTTGCAAAACCGCTCCAAAGAGCGATATTCTCGTTCTTGTGGTAACGTTTGTCCTGACGGTTGCGTTCGACCTTGTTATTGCAATCGAAATCGGCATGCTTATCGCATGTGTTCTCTTCATGAAGAAAATGAGCGACGTATCAAGCGTTCAGGGCTGGAAATATTACGACCCCGACGAAGATCCCGACGGAATAGATTTAAAGAAAGTTCCAAAGCATGTGCGTGTTTACGAAATCACGGGACCCATGTTCTTCGGAGATGCGGATCAGCTTGCGGGCGTTTCGTTTAAAGATTTTACAAAAGTCATAATCATCAGAATGCGCGGTGTTCCCGCAATCGATGCGACGGCCATGCATTCGCTTGAACAGCTTTGCGACAGATGCGAAAAAGAGGGTATTAAACTCGTATTGTCCCATGTTAACGATCAGCCTTTCAGGACCATGGAAAAGAGCGGTTTCGTTGACAGAATAGGAAAAGACAATTTCAGACCCCATATCGATGACGCTCTTGAATGGGCCGCAAAGTTCGAGTAGAAAGACCGGTATATTACATGAAAAAGATTTTCGCGTTTTTGAAAAAAGAAATAATGCTGACGGTGGCTGTTTTGGCCGCCGTCGTTTCTTTGTTTATTACGCCGCCCACCAAAGCGATTTTAAAAGAAATCGACTGGCATACGCTCGGGACTTTGTTTATGATGCTTTGCGTTTTGGAGGGTTTCAAACAGGAAAACATCTTTGAACCGATCATTAATTTCAGCAAGAAATTCAAGAGCATGACGACTCTTTCGCTCTTTCTTATTTTCGGTGTGTTTTTTACGTCGATGTTTGTGACAAACGACGTTTCGCTCATCATTTTTGTGCCCCTTACGATTCTTTTGTTCAGAAAGGGTGACAAGGAAAAATACATTCTTCCCGTGATTTCAATGGAAAATATCGCAGCTATCAGAGGCTCGCTTTTAATGCCTTTCGGAAGTCCGCAGAACCTCTTCCTGTACGGGCAATCGGGAACGAGCGTCTGGAATTTCATGCTCCATATGTCTCCGCTTTGCATAGGATCGGGTATTCTTCTCGTAATATTCGTTTTGGTTTTGTACCGCAAGAATTTAAAAGAAGAATTCAACACGAAACTTAAGGACGAAGATCTTGCAAAACTCGAAAAGACTGACGAAAGAAAAGACAGCGCGCTTCGGATTAAGATAAGAAAGACAGCGTATCTTTTACTTTTCGCAATGATTATTTTCACCATTGTTTCAAGAACGAAATACTGGCCGGTTGCCGTAGCGATCGTAATAGTCGTTATAGCAGCCGTCAATATAAAACTTTTTGTTCAGGTGGATTATGTGCTTATATTCACATTCCTCTGCTTTTTCGTATTTTCCTCGTCGATAGCTTCAAACCCCGGTATCTCGGGTGTTTTGCAAAAAGCGGTTGCGGGAAACGAATATTGGTGGGCAATCGGATTAAGCCAGCTTATATCCAATGTTCCGGCATCGATTGTTTTGTATCCTTTTACGGATAATTTCTCGGGATTGATTTACGGTGCGGATACGGCGGGGCTCTGCTCTCTTATAGGATCGCTCGCATCGGTCATCAATTACAGAATTTATGTCAGGGAATATCCCGATCGCGGATTCAAATTCATCAAGGTGTTTACCCTTGTCAGCTGGGCATTTTTCGCCATAGTCGTAATTCCGGGATTTTTCCTTTGCAGGTGGAAATTCTTTTAGAAAAAAGAAGTGATATATTTTTCATATTGATATAAAATATATCTGTAACTTTAAAACAATTACCACAGGGGGTGTTAAAATGCAGAGAGTAGAAAAGTTTTTAAAAGAAGCGGGAACATATTACCTTGCAACGGTTGACGGAGATCAGCCCAGAGTAAGACCTTTCGGTACCGTTAACATATTCGAAGGCAAACTCTATATTCAGACAGGCAAGTCCAAAGACGTATCCAAGCAGATTCATGCAAATCCCAAGGTTGAAATCTGTGCATTTAAGGACGGCGTATGGTTAAGAGTCGCAGGCGAACTTTACGAAGACGACAGAAGAGAAGCTAGACAGTCGATGCTTGACGCCTATCCCGAACTTAAAGGTATGTATTCCGCAGATGACGGAAACACGGAAGCCTTTTATTTCAAGAGCGCCAAAGCCACATTCAGTTCGTTTACCGGAGCTCCCGAAACCGTGGAATTTTAAGAAAATTCTTTGAAATATTCAAAAAAGGTGTTAACATAGCAACATAGTTTGTTTCTAGGAGGAAAATGAGATGAGAACTAAAATCAGAGAGCTGTTTGGAAAAACATCCGAATATGCTTCAAAAGAAGTAACCGTATGTGCGTGGGTTCGTACCAACAGAGCACAGTCGCAGTTTGGATTTCTTAATGTAAACGACGGTTCTTTTTTTGAAAATTTACAGGTGGTATACGAGCAGAATCTTTCTAATTTTGAAGACATCTCTAAAATAGGCGTGGGTGCGAGCGTAAAGGTAGTCGGAACGCTGGTACTTACACCCGAAAATAAACAGCCTTTTGAAATTAAAGCATCGAGCGTTGAACTTTTGGGCGACTGCCCCGAAGATTATCCCATCCAGCCCAAGCGTCATACGAGAGAATATCTCAGAACGGTGGCACATCTTCGTCCCCGTACAAACCTTTTCTCTGCGGTATTCAGAGTAAGAAGCGTGGCTGCAATGGCAATTCACAGTTATTTCCAGGAGAGAGGATATCTTTATGTGCATACTCCTCTTATCACATGTGCAGACTGTGAGGGTTCGGATCAGATGTTTAAGATCACGACTCTTAACATGAACAACCTTCCTCTTACCGATGACGGCAAAGTGGATTTCAACAAGGACCTTTTCGGCAAGCAGGCATTTATTACGGGTTCCGGACAGCTTCAGGGCGAGACTTTCGCAATGGCATTCGGAGATATTTACACATTCGGTCCCACATTCAGAACGGAGAATTCCAATACGCAGACACATGCCAACGAATTCTGGATGATTGAGCCGGAAATGGCATTCTGCGATCTCGAAGGCCTTATGGATATCGAAGAGGAAATGCTCAAATACGTTGTCAAATATGTTATGGAAAAATGTCCCGAGGAAATCGGATTCTGCGATCAGTTTGTTTCCAAGGGATTAAAGGACAAATTAAATGACATTATCAATGCCAAATTCACGAGAATCAAACATCATGACGTTATCGATATCTTAAAGAAAGCCGATGTGAAATGGGAATTTGAGCCCGATTACGGCGAAGATATCGCAAAAGAGCATGAAAAATACATCGTTGAATACTTCCACGGCCCCGTATTTGTTACCGACTGGCCCAAGGATATCAAAGCTTACTACATGAAAGTCAATCCCGACAACAAGACCGTTGCGGCAGTTGACCTTTTGGTTCCCCAGGCGGGAGAACTTATGGGTGGAAGCCAGAGAGAGGAAAATCTCGACAAGCTTATCGAAAGAATGGACGAAATGGGCGTGGACAAGGAAGGCATCGACTGGTATCTTGACACCAGAAGATACGGCGGATGCGTACATTCGGGCTTCGGTATGGGATTTGAACGTCTTATCATGTATCTTACCGGAGTAGAAAACATCCGTGACGTAATACCTTATCCCAGAACACCCAGAAGCTGCGATTTCTAAGCTTCGGCCGTTTCGGTTAAAAGGAGAGCAATATGAGTTTGATTAAAGAAGACGCAATTGCGGTAATTGACGAAATAATTGAAAAAACAAATATAAATAAGGGCGATATCGTAATTGTCGGCTGTTCTTCAAGCGAAATTATCGGAAACGTCATGGGTACATCCAAGGACGGAGAAACCGAAGAAGCCGTAAATGAACTTTATTCGGTTGTTTCTGAAAGAATCGCCGCAAAAGAGGCATATCTTGCGGTTCAGTGCTGCGAACATTTAAACCGTGCGGTGGTAATCGAGAAAGAAGCGGCAGCAGCATTCGGATTCGAAATCGTTAATGTTATTCCGCAAATCCATGCAGGCGGAGCATTTGCCGTAAAACATTTCCAAAATTTAAAAAATCCCTCAGTCGTTGAAGACATCGGGCAAAAAGCCGTTGTCGGAATCGATATCGGCGGCGTGATGATAGGAATGCATATTCATCCCGTAGTTGTTCCTCTTCATCTTTCCAACAAAAACATCGGAAAGGCGAGAGTAAGCGCAGGAAGATACAGACCCAAATATATAGGCGGAAGCAGAGCTGTTTACGATAACACTCTGCTTTAGAAATAAGTTTCGCAATGAGTAAAAAGAAAAAGCAAAGTCGTAAGGCTTTGCTTTTTTCGTTAAAAATATATGAAGCGAAACCTAGGGGAAGGTTTCGCTTCCAGGGTTTTAGGAAGAACTGATTCTGCCTATTTAGGGGTAAATAAATTAAACAATAAAAGAAATATTTCCCGATTGATTATATTTGGAGTATAATACCGTATTTTTTCCCGGTCTTATTGTTTTTTGTGCAGTATATTATCATTTTTTGACGAAAAATTCCAAAAACGCTTGACAAGTTAGACGAGACTAATTAGTATAATACACGGTTAGAAGGCTCTAACCGTTTTTACGGCGAACAAGGTTAGACGAAACTAACGGAATATGGAGGAAAATATGATGCCGCTTGTATTAGCACAACCGGGACAGGAACAGATTATTAAAAAAATCGGCGGGAGTCCCGAAGTCAAAAAACATTTGGAAGATCTCGGATTTACGGTCGGAGGAGGAGTGAGCATAGTCAATTCGCTCGGTGGGAATCTTATCGTAAAGATTAAGGAAAGCCGCGTGGCGGTAAGCAATGAACTCGCAAGAAAGATTATGGTTTGATCATATAAGGAGGACGATAAATTGAAAACATTAAGAGATGTCGCAATAGGAGAAAAGGCCGTTGTGGTCAAACTTCACGGCGAAGGTGCCGTTAAAAGAAGAATTATGGATATGGGTATAACCAAGGGGATTGAAATATACGTTCGAAAAGTGGCGCCTCTCGGAGACCCGATTGAATTGACGGTAAGAAATTATGAACTTTCGCTTCGTAAGGCAGATGCCGAAATGATAGAAGTGGAGTAAGGAAAGGAATATGAAAATGAGTCTTAGAATTGCACTTGCAGGCAACCCGAACAGCGGAAAAACAACACTTTTTAATGCGTTGACCGGATCGAATCAGTTCGTCGGAAACTGGCCCGGAGTAACTGTTGAAAAGAAAGAAGGCAAATTAAAGAAAAGCGATAACGTTACGGTTACGGACCTTCCGGGTATTTATTCCCTCTCGCCGTATACGCTTGAAGAGGTGGTTGCGAGAGATTATCTTATCGGAACAAGACCCGATGTGATTTTAAATATCGTCGACGGAACCAATCTGGAAAGAAACCTTTATCTGACCACACAGCTTACGGAACTCGGAATTCCCGTAGTGGTTGCAATCAATATGATGGATGTGGTAAGAAAGAACGGCGACGAAATCAATACCGAAGAATTGTCGAGAGAACTCGGCTGTAAGGTTGTCGAAATATCGGCGTTAAAGAATGAAGGTGTTACGGAAGCGGCAAATGAAGCCATAAGTGCCGCAAAAGGAAGCAGGATGATACCCAAACACTCCTTTTGCGGAACCGTCGAACATGCGCTTGCGCACATAGAGGAAGTTACGGTTCACGATTTGCCCGAAGAACAGCAAAGATGGTACGCAATCAAACTTTTTGAACGCGATGATAAAGTTTTGGAAAAATTAAATCTTTCCGAGGAAGTAAAAAATCATATCGAAAACGATATCAAAATCGTTGAAGAAGAGATGGATGACGATTCGGAAAGCATTATAACAAACGAAAGATATATCTACATAGCTTCGGTAATCAAAGCCTGCTACAAAAAGAAAAGAGAAGGCGGTCTTTCCGCATCGGATAAAATAGACAAAATCGTTACGAACAGATGGCTCGGACTTCCGATTTTTGCCGTTGTCATGACTCTGGTTTACATGCTTTCGATGGCATCTTTCGCTCCCGGAACAAAACTTACGGACTGGGCTAACGACGGGCTTTTCGGAGACGGATGGCATTTTCTTGGAATCGGTGCCTCTGCTTATGGCGAAGCAAGCGAAGAATATACCGATGCGACAAATGTTATAGATGCTTTTATCGGTCTTGACGATGAATCGGATATCGACTCGGTATTGACGGCTTTTGCCCAAATAGAGGAAGGAACTGTTGCGGATTATACGCTTGAAGACGAAGAAACGCTTGCAACCGAAGATGTAACATATACGTACGAAGATTTGGCGGATGCGGTTAATGTTTATACATCGTATGAGGGAGAGGAGCCCGATCCT
Organism: Lachnospiraceae bacterium; assembly: GCA_017613435.1. Classification (GTDB taxonomy): domain Bacteria; phylum Bacillota; class Clostridia; order Lachnospirales; family Lachnospiraceae; genus UBA3766. The sequence continues at coordinate 12,845 of JAGADU010000066.1, forward strand.
TCTTCTTTCGGGGTATGGGTTCCCGGTATTCCCGTTTTGGCCGAAAAATTACTTGATTCGCTTAACTGCGCAGACTGGTTAAAGAGTCTTATTCTTGACGGAATAATCGCAGGTGTCGGTGCCGTGCTCGGTTTCGTTCCTCAGATGCTTGTTTTGTTCTTCCTTCTCGCATTCCTCGAGGCATGCGGATACATGGCAAGAATAGCATTTGTTCTGGACAGACTTTTCAGAAGATTCGGTTTATCCGGCAAATCTTTTATACCCATGCTTGTGGGAACCGGATGCGGCGTTCCGGGAATCATGGCTTCAAGAACAATTGAGAACGAGCGAGACCGAAGAATGACGATAATGACCACGACATTCATTCCCTGCGGAGCAAAGATTCCTTTTATCGCAATGATGGCGGGCGCTCTTTTTAACGGTTCGTGGATAGTGTCCGTCGGTGCATATTTCATCGGTATGGCGGCAATCGTAATATCAGGTATCATGCTTAAGAAAACAAAGATGTTCTCGGGAGACCCCGCACCTTTTGTAATGGAACTTCCCGCGTACCATATGCCGACGCTTAAGAATGTTCTTCGTTCAATGTGGGAGAGGGGCTGGTCTTTCATAAAAAAAGCAGGAACGATCATTCTTCTTTCAACCATAGTAATTTGGTTCCTCTCGAATTTCGGTATAGCCGATAATACTTTCAGAATGCTTGAGGAAGAGGAGGTCAATCTTTCGATTCTCGCAAAAGCGGGCAGTGCCATTTCATGGATTTTCATACCCCTCGGATGGGGCAACTGGCAGGCAACCGTTGCATCGATTACGGGTCTTGTTGCCAAAGAAAACATTGTCGGCACCATGGGCGTGTTGTACGGCGGCGTCGAAGGTATGAGCGTATATCAGGTGCTTGCGGGCAAATTCAATTCCGTTACGGGTTTTTCGTTCCTTGTATTTAATCTTCTTTGCGCTCCATGCTTTGCTGCAATCGGTGCAATCAAAAGAGAAATGAACAATGCCAAATGGACATGGTTTGCAATCGGTTATCAGTGCGGCTTTGCATATGTTGTCGCATTTATAATCACCCAGATAGGCGGATTGTTTATCGGAAGGGCAAATGTTGTCGGTTTGATATTCGCAATTGCGGCTCTTCTCGGAATGATTTACATGATCTTTATTAAAAAATACAAAGAGGCGGACAAACTGAAATAAAAAAGGAGAAAACGATATGATTTCATGGCTGATCGGAAACATCGGAACAATAGCGGTATTGATTGTTTTGGCAATAATCGTAACAGGTATCGTTTTCTCGTTTGCAAGAGACAAAAAAAGGGGAAAGTCGGCTTGCGGCTGCAATTGCGCAAACTGCAAAATGTGTACATCCTGCCAAAGCAATAAAAAAGAGGATATGCAATAAAGCGAAATTCCCCGGTATGAAAAAATTATAAATGCCCTTATAAGAGAGCGGGTCAAACACAGTGTTTTGATTCGCTCTTTTATTTTTCGTATTATAATTTTATAATAAAAAAATAAATCATGATTACGGGGCGCGGGAAAATACGCGCCCCAATTTTTTTTAAACAGGGGTTGACAGTTTCGGTCTATTGCGATAAACTAACGTTAGTTTATCATGATAGACCAAAGGAGATAAAAGCTATGAATTATTTTGAACTCGGTGCGATACAGGAGCGTTTCGCAGACATTGTTTGGGCAAATGAACCCATTGCTTCGGGAGATTTGGTTAAGATTTGCGAAAAAGAACTGGAGTGGAAAAAATCCACAACATATACCGTCCTTCGTAAACTTTGCGATAAAGGTCTTTTAAAAAACGAAGACGGAATCGTAACATCCGTTATTTCCAAAGAGCGTTTTTATTCAGCCAAAAGCAAACAGATAGTGGATGATTCTTATGCCGGCTCGCTTCCTGCTTTTATAGCTGCGTTTATCTCCGACAAAAAACTTACTTCGAAAGAAGCGGAAGAGATTCAGCAAATGATTGATGCGTTTAAGAACAAATAGCAAGGGCATTTACAGGAGATTAAAAAATGAATCTGATTTTTCTTAAAATCCTAAATATCAGTTTTACAACCTGCTGGCTGATTCTTGCGGTAATCGTTTTGCGTTTGATTTTTTGCAAAGCACCCAAATGGGTTTCATGTCTTTTATGGGCACTTGTGTTTATAAGACTCGTTCTTCCTTTTTCGTTTGAAAGCAGTTTCAGCATGATTCCAAGCAGCGAAATCATATCCGCAGATATTATTACGGGTGATTCTTTGCCTTCTATCGATTCGGGAATTGCCATAATCAACGATACGGTTAATCCCATCATGGCTAAGGCTTTTGTTCCCGATGAAAACAAAGGGTCGGATTTGATTCATACGGTGCTTACGGTTTCGACCGTTGTCTGGATTACGGGAACAATCTTAATGATTATATACGCTTTCATAAGTTATATGCTGCTTAAAAAAAGCATCGGTGCGACAATGCTTTTTGAGGGCAATAAACGGATTAAGGTAAGCGACGGAATCAAAACCCCTTTTATTCTGGGTATTTTCAGACCGGTTATTTATATCCCTTCTTCGCTTGACAAAGAAACCTGCGATTATATTTTGGAACATGAAAAAGCTCATATAAAAAGGGGCGACCATTTTTGGAAACCTTTCGGCTTTGTGCTTCTTTCGATACATTGGTTCAATCCTCTTTGCTGGATAGCCTACGATTTGCTTTGCAAAGATATCGAGGCTGCCTGCGACGAGAAAGTAATAAGAAACAAAGATCACGGATATATGGCAGCGTATTCGCAGGTTCTTCTCAATTGCGCGGTGCAAAGAAGAAGGATAAGCGCCTGCCCGTTATCGTTTGGAGAAACGGGGGTCAGACAGAGAGTGAAAGGAATATTGAATTATAAAAAACCCGCATTTTGGATTGTTTTGATATCGGTATCGGTCATTGTTGCGGCGGGTGTTTGTTTTTTGACCATACCGAAAAAGAACAAAGAAAAAGATGTTATACCAAGTGAAGAGTATTCTTCAATAGCATTTTCATATGAGGTTTCGGGCGATGTGAATACCGACAAAATCACGGTAACCGGCGAAAGTACGGGTAATGAAGAATCGGGAAGCATATATTTTCGTACGGAAGCGCCCAAATTGGTTTTCGTAAACGGAGATATACCTTCAGATTTCACTTTTACCGGAGCAGTCGGGGTTGAGCACCCGGTAATAGTTTTTAGCGGTGCAAACGGTGAATTTGAAAACTTTACGGTATGGCCGACAACCAGCGAAAGAATATCCGTATCCTATGAGCCAGAAACGCATCCTGAAACAGACATAGCAGGCGAATTGGGAGATCCGATTTACGCAATAACGGACGGAACCATAGTATATGTCGGATGGGATGAGGTAAAAGGAAATGAAATCATTTTGTCGTCGAAGGATGCTTTGATCGAATACCATCACCTGGACTCAATTTCGGTACAAAGCGGAGATGAAGTCAAAGGCGGACAAAAGATCGGAGAACTCGGCAACACGGGATTATCGACGGGTCCGCACCTTGGAATTTCATTATTGAAAGATTTGGAAAAACAGGATATAACACTGTATTACAAAACAAATTAATTATTATCCGATTCCCCTTGGTGACGAAAAGAAGTGCATTCCTTTAGGATTTGCGCTTCTTTTTTTGGGTCTTTTACTTTGAAAGATTATCGCCTTGTGGTAAAATATATAAAAGATATTTTAAATATTTTTGAAAAAGGGGAAACAAATGAAGAGATATATTACGTTTAAGGATTTTGAGGAAGTCCAAAGAATAGGGAAATTCTGGCTTGATAAATGCAATGATGACGAATACGAAGACGGTTCGGTTTATCATCACCTGCCTCTGGTGGATGTTATGGGGGATCCGCTTGAACCCAAAAATTTTCACATGGATGAGAAATACAAAAAATTGTTCCGCAAGGATTTGAAAACTCTCGAAAAATATATAAAACAGGTTGAGACTGCCGACAAGAAAGCAATAGTCATCAATTACGAACTTATGGATTTAAGACAGATTTTACCGCCGTGGCTGGTATACCCGCATTATCCTTCAAAAAATGTATTTCTGACATCGTATTATACGCTTTTTGATGATTTTGTAGCACGAATGACCAAGATGGAATTAAGTGTGTACAAAAATACTTATCCGACACCGCGTTACATCGAGCAGATATTCAGATATAAAGATACGGAATAATACCGTCGGTTAAATTTGATTTAAATCCGCAAACCGCAAGGCTTGCGGATTTTCGCATCCCTGAATATATAAAAGAAAAAAGAATCCACAGAAAAACATAACGAAAGGAATGACAAAACGATGGATGATTACAGCACAAAAATATCGGAACGCATGTGGAATCTGCCCGATAAAGGCGAACTTGAAGCGGAAAGAGAAAACACTTTTATAGATGATATTGTTCAGAAAGCGCATATAGAACGCGAACTCTTACAGTCCCTTGACGGAATCGAAACCGCCTTTGACGGCGGGGCAGGTTGCGGCAGGTTTTCCGTGCTTTTGGCAAAGCACGGAATTCGCGTAACGCATTTTGACATATCGCAGCCGATGATCGACAAAGCCAAAGAAATTGCAAAAAGGGAAGGCGTTTTTGACAGAATTACTTTTGTAAAAGGAAAACTCGAGGATCTTTCGGCGTACGAAAACAGAAGTTTCGATCTCGTGATGTCTTTTGATTCGCCGATTTCCTACACCTATCCGAATCAGGAAAAAGTAATCTCCGAATTGGTAAGAATAGCAAATAAAAGGATATTTATCAGCGTATCGAGCAGACTCGGTGCCCTGCCCTATCTGTCAAACCCGATTCAGAAAAATCAGTTTATCTTAAATAAGGACAGCGATGATTCGTGGGTCAGATGGTGCATCGACAGCAGGGACAAAATGATTGAGGATTTTTCGTTTAATAAAGATAGTTTATACAAAGCTTACGAAACGGGCTTTCTCGACGATGTTGAAAAAACAAAGGAGTCCTATGACAGCGGGGAATCCCCGTGGTGCATTACCTATCATTTTATGCCGGATGAATTGGAGGGGATTCTTAAAAAATACGGAGTAAAAAACATTTCCCTTGCAGGACCCGGCGCATATGCAAGAACCATACCAAACGAATTATTGGTAAAGATTATGAACGATCCCGCTCAAAGAGCGGACTTTCTGGAATTTTGTCATA
>JAGADU010000067.1 GCA_017613435.1 Lachnospiraceae bacterium
TATATAGATAGCAGCAAATATCTTTACAGATTTTATTCAAACGGCATCGAATTTGCCGATCCGTATTCGAAAATCGTTGCAGGAAACGAAAAATTCGGTCCCAAAAAAGAATTCGAGCTTTATTCCGCAATTCCCGCAAGCGTTGAAACGGATAAAAAAGAAGATAAAAAACCCAATCTTAAATTCGAGGAATCGATTATTTATCTTTTGCATGTAAGGGGTTTTTCCGCCCATTCGTCAAGCAAAGTCGAAAATAAAGGTACTTTTAAGGGCATTCTTCAAAAAATCGATTATTTAAAAGACCTCGGAATTACCACGCTTGAGCTTATGCCTTCGTATGAATTCATTGAATTCGAATATCCGGACGAAAAGACTTCGCTTTTGGCAAAAACCGAAATCGTAGATAATAAAGTTAACTACTGGGGATACAAAGAAGGATTTTATTTTGCGCCGAAGGCTTCTTATTGCGCGACAGACAATCCCGTGGAAGAATTCATGGACTTTGTTCGTTCTTTGCACGAAAACGGCATTGAAGTGATAATGCAGTTTTATTTCCCCGATAAAATCAATCAGCATAAGATTTACGAAGTATTGAAATTCTGGCTGACGAATTACAATGTTGACGGCTTCCATCTTAAAGGTAACAAAATACCTTTCTCATTTATCGCAAACGATCCTTTGTTTAACGATACAAAGCTTTTATATGATTATATTCCCGAAAATGAGATATATGATGCGGCAATAATTCCCGAAAACAGAAATCTTTGCGCATATTCGGATTCTTTTATGTACCAGATGAGAAAAGTTTTAAAAGGCGATGAGGATACATTAAAGGATTTGGTATATTTTACGAGATTTTATCCTCAAAAAAGCGCATGCGTTAATTTCATCACGAATTATTACGGCTTTACTTTAAACGATCTTGTTTCTTACGACAGGAAGCACAACGAAGATAACGGGGAGAAGAATCTTGACGGCTGCGACTATAATTATTCCTGGAACTGCGGTCTGGAAGGAAAGACGAGAAAGAGTTCAATCGTAAAACTTCGTAAAAGAATGATGAAGAATGCGCTCCTCCTTGTTTTTGCAGCAAAAGGAACGCCGCTTATTTTTGCCGGAGACGAAATATGCAACACGCAAAACGGTAACAACAATCCTTACTGTCAGGACAATTCCGTAAGTTATATCAACTGGAATTTAACCGAAGACGGAAAGGAGATGCTCGAATATACAAAGAAACTGATAGCATTAAGGAAAAGTGATTTAAACAATGTTTTAAACAGAGAATTTTCCATGCTTGACAGAAATCATATCGGTTTCCCCGATTTGAGTTATCATTCGGATGAGGCTTGGAGAGCCGATCTTGCTACATACAACAGACATTTGGGAATCATGTATTCGGATTACGATTCCGCTAAAGATTTGATAACTCTTCATTATGTTGCTTATAATTTTTACTGGAAAGAGATAACGTTTTCGCTTCCTTTCGTACCGCTTGGCGTTAAATGGGATATTATATTCAAAACGGGCGAAACAAAAGAATTGGAAGATGAAAAAGAAGAGACCAAACAGGGAATGAAATTCGAACTCGAATCGAGATCCTGCGCGGTATTTAAAGTGAGTTTTGACAAAAAACTTTTAAAATCAACGCAAAACAAAGCTAAAGAAGCTTAAAAATATTACGAAAGACGGTAACTGAAATGATTGACAACAAAAAAGTATTATTTTCCGGAATGCAGGCTACGGGTAATCTGACACTCGGCAATTATCTCGGAGCATTGAAAAACTGGGTAAAATTATCGGATGAATACGAATGTTTTTATTCGGTAGTTGATTTGCATTCCATCACTGTAAGACAGGACCCTGCGGAATTCAGACAGAAAGCTAAAAATCTTCTTGCTCTTTATATAGCTGCAGGACTCGATCCCACAAAGAACTGTATTTATTATCAGTCCCATGTTTCGGGACATGCGGAGCTCTCATGGATTTTATCCTGCTTCACATATATGGGCGAACTTAACAGAATGACTCAGTTTAAGGATAAATCCGCCAAACATGCGGACAATATCAATGCAGGCCTTTTCACATATCCCGTGCTTATGGCTGCCGACATTCTTTTATATCAGACCGATGTTGTTCCGGTCGGGATCGACCAGCTTCAGCATCTTGAACTTACAAGGGATATCGCTCAGAGATTCAATTCCGTTTACGGAGATGTATTTACTATTCCTGAACCCTATATCGGAAAGACGGGCGCCAAGATTATGTCTCTTCAGGATCCTTTAAAGAAGATGTCAAAATCGGACGAAAATCCCAATGCATCCATATTCCTTACGGATGACAGAGATACGATTATAAGAAAATTCAAGAGAGCCGTAACCGATTCGGAGGCTTTGATTAAGCACAGAGAAGAGCAGCCCGGCGTTTCAAACCTTATTGAGATTTATTCCGCATGTACGGGCAAATCATTCGAAGAAGTAGAAAAAGAATTCGACGGTAAAGGATACGGTGATTTCAAAATTGCGGTCGGAGAGACCGTTGCCGACATGCTTACGCCTCTTCAGACAAGACATGCCGAGATTCTTAAGGATAAAGCTTATCTTGACGGTATAGTTAAGGAAAATGCCGAAAAGGCTCAGTATTTCTCGAACAAGACTTTAAGAAAGGTTCAAAAGAAAGTCGGATTTAACGAGAGAGTAAGATAATTCCGATAAAAACAAAAAAAATAAAGCATAAAAAAAACCGACAGCTTCAAACTGTCGGTTTTATTATTATTCGGATTTAACTTCTTTCCAAAGTGAATTGTACAATTCGTCGCCGTCTTCTCCGAGGTATTTGTAAGTTTCGAGATTGTTGTATTTAGTCAAATCGGGGAAAGCGATTTCGGAATTCCTGATATCTTCATCCTCGATTAATTCTCTTGCCGCATCATTGGGTGTCGAATATGTGATAAAATCGAAATTCTTCAAAGCGATTTCGGGTTTGCACATATAATTGATGAAGATTTCGGCATTCTCTTTGTTTTTGGCATTCTTGGGAATAACCCATGAATCAATCCAGACATTTGTGCCTTCTTCGGGAATAACATATACGAGGTTTTCGTTTTCACGCTGCGTATAAATTGCTTCGCCCGAATAAATTACACCGATTGCGGCTTCGTTACCGATCATTTTGTCTCTGACCTGGTCTACAACGTAAGCCTGAACAAGGGGTTTCTGATCGAGGAGTGACTGCTTTGCAATCTGAAGTTCGTCATTGTTGGTTGTATTCATTGAATATCCGTTTAATTTAAGAGCTACCATGAATGCATCTCTTACGGAATTCTGCATGAGTATCTGATTTTTGTATTTGGGATCCCAAAGCTGCGCCCATTTGGTAATGGGTTCGTCAACCATGGTTTCGTTATATAAAATGCCTACCGTACCCCAGCAATAAGGAACAGAATATTTGTTTTCGGGATCGAATTCCTTACTTGTTTCAAAATACTGTGCTCCGATATTTTCGGCATTGGGAATATTGTCCCAATTGAGCTCGGCGAGCATATCGTTATCAATCATTTTTTTAATCATGTAATCCGAAGGACAAACCACATCATAAACTACGGCTCCGGCTTCAACTTTCGGATACATCATTTCGTTTGTTTCGTACTCATCGTAAATTACTTTGATCTGAGTATCTTTTTCAAACATTTCGAGTACATCGGGATCGATATATTCACCCCAGTTGTAAACATAAACTTCACCGTTTTTATAAGACTTGCCACAACCAAACACAGGAAGCAAGGTTAAAGTTGCAAGTAAACCAAACAAAAACACTTTTTTCAATTCTTTTTCTTTTCCTCCTTAAATCCTAAAAGTATTATGTTAAAAACATCAATGTCTAATATATCATATATTTTTCTAATATCAACAAAAACTTTGAAAATAAGGCATTTTTATTGAAAAAAGCTTCCGAAATAGTCTCGGAAGCCTTTTTTACGTATCAAAAGTGTTTTAAATCAATGTTTTTCTTTTTTTGTTTTTTTACCCGAACCCGGAAGAAGATTAATAAGAATCAAAAGCGCGAGTACGGTTATAAAGATTACGCTTGACAATGCATACATTTTCGGGTCGATTCCTTTTCTGACCTGCGAATATATTTTAGTCGAAAGCGTATCGACGCCCGCACCTTTTGTAAAGTGTGTGATGATAAAATCATCGATACTCATGGTAAAAGCCATAAGCATTCCGGAAAATACACCGGGAAGAATATCGGGGAATACAACTTTAAAGAAAGCTTTAAAAGGTGATGCCCCCAAATCCATGGCTGCTTCGTAAGCGGAAGGATTCAACTGCTTTATACGGGGTAATACGCTAAGGATTACATACGGTATATTAAATGATATATGCGCAAGAAGAATTGTCGTAAAACCGAATTTAACGTTAAAGAATATGAATAAAAGCATTAACGAAATACCGGTTACTATTTCTGCGTTAAGCATCGGAATGTTTGTGATACCCATCATAAGCGTTCTGGTGCTTTTTTTCATGCCGGTCATTGCGATTGCGGCGATCGTTCCGATAAATGTCGCTATCAGTGCGGATAAAAGAGCGAGCGAAAGTGTTGTTATCAAAGCTTCCATTATCGACGAATCGGAAAGGAGTTTTGCATACCATTTAAAAGTAAAGCCGCCCCATTTGGATCTTGATTTTGACGAATTAAAAGATAAAACGATAAGAACCGCCATCGGAGCATAGAGGAATATGAAGATGAGAGCAATATAAATTTTCTTTAATACATTGGCCATTATAATGCGCTCCCTTCTCCGTCCTTATCGAATACGGCGGTTATTATCATGGAAATGACGATAAAGAGCATCAAAACTATCGAAAGGCCGGAGCCCAAATTCCAGTTCGAATTAAGCGTGAATTCCTGCTCGATAACATTTCCTATTAAAAGAATCTTGCTTCCTCCGAGCAAATCGGAAATAACGAATGTCGTAAGAGCGGGAACGAAAACCATTGTAATACCGGAGATTATTCCGGGAACGGAGAGGGGCAGAGTGACTTTGAAAAACGTCTGTACCTCGTTTGCTCCCAAATCCCTTGCGGCATTCAAAAGATTTTTGTCGATTTTGCAAAGAACGTTATATATGGGCAAAACCATAAAAGGAAGGAAGTTGTAAATCATACCGAATACGATTGCATAGGGCGTGTTAATGATTTTAAGCGCCGGAAGATGCAGGGAACGAAGTATTGTATTTATAACGCCTTCGTTTTCAAGGAGTGTCTGCCATGCAAGGGTTCTTAAAAGGAAATTCATCCACATCGGCAAAACGAAAATAAGAATCATCAGTTTGTTGTTGTCTTTGTTCATGCTTGATAAAATCATGGCAAGAGGGTAAGAGAGCAAAAGACAGATGATTGTACTTATAAGCGACAAAAGAAGAGCAATCAAAAGTGATTTGAAATGCACGGGGAGGGATATCGACATTATATTGGCTAATGTCGGTTTTCCTGTTTTGTCGGTAAATCCGAAATAAAATACCATTAATAAAGGAATGATGATAAAGGCTATCGACCAAACGGCATAGGGGAGCGAGAGCCATTTGACAAATTTATTCTTCAACTTGTACTGCCTCCTCGTCTTCGCTTTCGGGTTTGTTCATTATCTGTATATTGAAAGGATCGACCTTTATTCCCACTTTTTCCCCTACGGGATACATTTTTGTGGAATGAACGAGCCATTCGTAACCGTTTGCCATTACTTCCATCTCGTAATGAACGCCTTTGAATATAATATGGGTTACTTCACCCGTAATTGTACCGTCTTCCGGTTTTACGAGTTCAACGTCTTCGGGCCTTATTACAACGTCCACATGAACGTTTTCTCCGAATCCCTTATCGACACATGCGAATTTAACGCCTAAAATTTCAACGAGTTCGTCCCTTATCATTATTGAATCGATAATGTTTGAATCACCGATGAAATCGGCAACGAAAGCGTTTTCAGGTTCGTTGTAAATCATTTCGGGAGTTCCGATCTGCTGAATGTAACCCTGGTTCATTACAACTATGGTATCGGACATGGTCAGTGCTTCTTCCTGATCGTGTGTTACATATATAAATGTGATTCCGAGTTCGTTTTTAAGTCTTATAAGTTCGTATTGCATGTCCTGACGAAGTTTCAGATCCAATGCTCCGAGAGGCTCGTCCAAAAGAAGAACCTTGGGTTCGTTTACTATGGCTCTTGCGATTGCGATACGCTGCTGCTGACCGCCGGAGAGCGAATCAGGCATTCTGTTTTCATAACCTTCGAGGTTAACGAGTTTTAAAGCGTATTTAATCTTGTCATCGATATATGCTTTGGATTTGTTCTTTATTTTCAGGCCGAAAGCGATATTTTCGGCTATATTCATATGTGTAAAAAGAGCATATTTCTGGAATACGGTATTAAGCTGTCTTTTGTAAGCGGGCAGTTTGGTTATGTCTTTTCCGTCAAAAATAACACGTCCGGTATCGGGTGTTTCGAATCCGCCGAGTATTCTTAAAGTTGTGGTTTTTCCGCAGCCCGAAGGGCCCAAAAGTGTTACAAACTCGTTTTCCCTGATATAAAGATTCATTTCATCGAGTACAAGGTGATTGTCGTAGGATTTCGAAATATTTTCGAGTGTGATAAGTTTGTTGCTCATTTTTTCTCCGCTTTCATAAAAAAATTCTTTGATGATTTGCCCGTTTTTTGTGCATTTTCGCAAATCATTCCCAACATGTTGTGGAATGTCGATTTTTTCGCTTTTTTCTGATATTATTTAAGACGAAAAACATTTTATATTTTATACGATTTGTGCTATTATGTAAATCTAAATCATGCAAGAAATCTTTTATTTTCGAGATTTTTTTGACATTTCGGCAAAAATGCAAACAATTCGTTAAAACATTTATGATTCGGGGGTCCTTTAAATGAGATTTGAGAAATATGTAGCCTATGTTTCGAGTTATACGAAAAGGTCTAAAACCGGCATTACGATTTTCGATGTTGATATGGAAAACGGTTCTTTTGCTTACAGGAATTCGCTTGAGATTTCAAACTCATCCTATCTTACCTGTTCGCATAACGACCAGTTTCTTTATTCGATTACCGATATGGGGGTTAAAAGTTATGAAATCGGACCAAACGGTGATTTGGACGAAATCAATATGGCCAGCGTAAACGGAATGAGAGGATGCTATTTATCAACCGATTATACGGACAGATTCCTTTTTGTGGCAGGCTACCATGACGGAAAAATAACTGTGCTTCGTGTCGGCGAGGACGGAGCCGTCGGCGAAATTACCGATGAAATCTATGTTCAGGGTATGGGAGAAGTATCGGACAGATCCTATGTTCCCCATGTTTCCTGCGTAAAAATGTCAAGGGACAATAAGTTCCTTTTGGCTTCCGATACCGGTATGGATCATGTAAACGTTTATGCACTCAATTACGAAACGGGGAAACTTAAACCCGTCGACATCATTCGTTCTGATGTGAATTCCGGCCCCAGACACATGATTTTCTCCGTGGATAACAAATATGTATACGTTTTAAACGAAATGCAGAATTCCATAGATGTTTTCAACTATTCGATACTTGAATCCGGTTATCCCGAATTCGAAAAGATACAGACGATTCAGACGGTTGACAATTATCACGCGTCCACATCCGTTTCAAGAGCGCTCAAATTCAGCGAGGACAGAAATTATATCATAACTTCTTCCGCCGGCGACAATTCCGTTGAGATTTTCAAAAGAGACGAAAAAAGCGGACTTCTTACGAAGATTCTCTGCCTTCCGATAAGCGGAATATATCCCAAAGATGCCGCTCTTTTCCCGGATAAGCAACATCTCGTTTCTCTTAATCACGAATCATCGACAATGACGTTCTTTAATGTCGATTTGGAAAAAGGACTCTTGTCAATGTGCGCAAAAGAGGTTAAAATCGATTATCCAAACTGTGTTATTTTCCACGGTTTGAGATAATAAACGAAAGACAGGAAATGATTATTAAAAGACTTAAAAGATTATTACTCTCAAACAAATTGAAATTCACCGTAGCCACGGTACTTATTTTATATATTTTAATCTTCTCGAATATTCCGACGGGCTTTTCCTATATTTTACACGCAAGCGATATATCGGGTGTCGATGAAGAGGGAAGATTTTTATATATGCACGGCCTCGAAGACGAAGAAGTTTTTCCTTCGGGCGACTTTTCCGTGAATCGAAATTTCGAACCCGCGGATTTTGAGACCGAAATTCATAAAAATATATATTCTTTTGATTTAAACGATGATTTTCTTATATTGGTCAACAAGGATCATCCTCTTTTAAAAGACGTTGACTGTGAACTGAAAAATTATAACGGCTTTGATGTGGACGAAAGAATTTACGATTCTTTGCAGGAGATGATGAAGGATGCCAAAAACGACGGCATAAATCTTTTCATATCATCCGGATACAGAAATTACAATACGCAGTCGTATCTTTACGAGAAAAAGATAAATTATTTCAAAAGACTCGGTTATTCAAAAGAAGAAGCGATTGAAATTGCGTCAAAAAAAGTAACTCCGCCTCTTACAAGCGAACATGAAACGGGTCTTGCGGTCGATATTTTAAGTTACGGCCACGACATCATGGATCAGGAATTCGGAGAGAGTGAAGCAGGCGTCTGGCTTCGGGAGAATTGTTTTAAATACGGATTTATATTGCGTTATCCCATGGGAGCGGAAGATATCACCAAGATTCAGTACGAACCCTGGCATTTCAGATATGTCGGTAAAGACGCAGCCGAATTTATTTATATAAACAATCTTACATTCGAAGAATTCTATGAATTGATTCTCGAATACAACGAATCGGAAAAGACAAAATAATGAGCGAAAGATTTACTGTATTAAAAAAAGAAGGATCTGCTAAGAGGGGGCGTTTTGAAACGGTGCACGGCACCATTGAAACGCCCGTCTTTATGAATGTGGGAACAGTAGCGGCGATTAAAGGTGCGGTATCGACCGAGGATCTCGAAAGAATAGGAACGCAGGTTCAGTTATCCAATACCTATCATCTTCATGTAAGACCCGGGGACGAAAAGATAAAAGCTCTCGGCGGTTTACATAAGTTCATGTCGTGGAACAAACCCATTTTGACCGATTCGGGCGGATTCCAGGTTTTTTCCCTTGCTTCTCTTCGGAAAATCAAAGAAGAAGGAGTGACCTTTTCTTCACATATCGACGGCAGAAAGATTTTCATGGGTCCCGAAGAAAGCATGAGAATACAATCGAATCTTGCTTCTACGATTGCGATGGCATTTGACGAATGTCCCAATTCAAAGGCTGAGAGAAAATACGTCGAAGAATCTGTTCAAAGAACCACCAGATGGCTTGAAAGATGCAAAAAAGAGATGCAAAGACTTAATTCTCTCGATGATACGATTAATAAGGAACAATTGCTTTTTGGTATCAATCAGGGCGCGATTTTCCCCGATATTCGTATCGAACATGCAAAGATTATATCCGAAATGGATTTGCCGGGATACGCAATCGGCGGTCTTGCAGTAGGAGAAAGCCATGAAGAGATGTATGAAATAATCGAAAAGACAGTTCCTTATCTTCCTTCGAACAAACCGGTATATTTAATGGGTGTGGGAACTCCCGTTAATATTTTGGAAGCGGTCGAGAGAGGCGTGGATTTCTTTGACTGCGTTTATCCGTCGAGAAATGCAAGACATGCGCATTTATATACTTCATTCGGCAAAATCAATCTTATGAACGCAAAATACGAACTTGATGATTCCCCGATAGAAGAAGGCTGCAAATGCCCGACCTGTCAGAGATATTCCAGAGCATATTTAAGACATCTTTTGAAAGCAAAAGAAATGCTTGGAATGAGACTTTGCGTGCTTCATAACCTGTATTTTTACAATAATCTCATGACGGAAATAAGAAATGCTTTGGATGAAGGAAGATTTTCGGCGTTTAAAGCCGACATGATTTCGAAAATGTCGGGGGAAGAGTGCTAAATTTTCACTTGTATTATTGTAAAAAATCACTTATTGTTATATGTGTTGATTATTAAGGAGGCTTAATTTTATGTATAATTTATTACTTGACGCCGCTGCCAATACTTCCGGCGGACTTTTGGGAGGCATCGGAATTTGGGGAACGGTAGCATATATTGCCGTTTTCGGCGTATTTATCTATTTGGTTGTTGTCAGACCTCAGAAAAAAGAGCAAAAGAAAATTCAGGCTATGCTCTCAAGCATGGAAGTCGGCGACTCGGTTGTTACAACCAGCGGTTTTTACGGTGTTATTATTGATATAACGGATGAAGATGTTATTGTCGAATTCGGCAGCAACAAAAACTGCAGAATTCCCATGAAAAAATCCGCTATAGCCCAGATTGAAAAGGCTGAATAGGAGTTTTTTGTGAAAAGAATCGGTATAATTTTTATTACAATTATTTCGTTTCTTCTTATTTTATGTACGGGGTTGTATTTTTTCGGTGTTTATTATTTCAGACATTGGTTTGCGCCGAACACTTACATAAACGGCATCAATGTTTCGAATAAAAACTACCTTGTCTGCGATGAGATTATTCAAAGTCAAATCGTAAAACACGATCTTGTCATCGAAGATGAAGACGGATCGCATATTTTTGTTGACGGCGATGAAATATACAAATACAACTATGATGAAATCGACGAAGCCGTTAAGTATATCAAGGATTCGCAGAATCCTTATCTTTGGGTGCAGGGATTGTTCGTAAAGCACGAATACAATTATTATCCCAAAAGATATCTCGATGAAGAGAAGCTCTTTGAAATTGTTGCCGCTTCGACTCTCGGCGAAAAAGAAAAATACGACGAAAACAGAAAAGCCGAAATCGTTTATTCCAAAGAAAAAGGCTACGAACTTGTCGACAAGACGCAAAATCTTCTTGACTGGGAACTTTGCGAAGAAATCGTAAAAGAAGCTTCGGTTAACGATTTGGGCTATGTAAATCTGTCGGAAGCGGGCGTTTACAAATCGATAGATGCCACCAGACAGTATATCGAATTAAACGAGACCTGGGCCAAACTCAACAAAACCATCGATTTTGAAATGACTTACAAACTTGCCACGGGCGAGGATGTAATTGTTGATTCTTCTGTCGTTTCTCGCTTTGTCGCCCTCGATGATGACGGAAAGGTTATTTTTGACGAAAACGACGAAGCCGTTCTTGATTCCGAAAAAATACTTGCCTATGTTCAGGAATTGTCCGACACGTACGACAATATGTACAAGGATAAGAAATTCAAAACCACAAGGGGCGATATCGTAAGCATTCCTTATACGAGATATACCACTTACGGAAGTCTTATGAATGTCAAAGCCGAAGCCGAGGAACTTGAAGAGATTATCAAATCACATAAAAGTCCCGGAGAGAGAGAACCTTTGTATATCAAAAAAGAAGACAGGGGTACTTTTAACAATAATTACGGCGGAACTTACGTGGAAGTGGATATTACTGCTCAGCATATGTATTATTACGTAGAAAACGAGCTTGTTTTCGATACGGATGTTGTAACCGGTTGCAAATCCAACGGAAACATGACACCCGATTGCGTATGTTATATCGTAAATAAAGCAAGAAACGTCACGCTTATTGGTCCCGGATACGAATCCTTTGTATATTATTGGATGTGCATTACGAGTCAGATAGGTATTCATGACGCCACATGGAGAAGAACTTTCGGCGGGGAAATTTACCTTTACGGCGGTTCACACGGCTGTATAAATACACCGAAAGACAAGATGAGCGAGCTGTTCTCCATGATGGAAATCGGAACTCCGGTTATAGTTCATCAATAGAAGATTTGATTTACATAAAAACGCCGTTTGAATTCGGCGTTTTTACTGTTTTTATTGGGTTTTTAAACTTTGTTATTTTTTTATCATTTTTTCGTTTTTTTCCATTGACTTAATATTTTTATAAATGTAAAATAGTAAAAGTCAGTTTGTTTACCATAGGTAAATCAATAATTATTATAATTTTTTTATATACCAGGAGGAAGTATCATGTCCAGAGTTTACAATTTCTCTGCAGGTCCCGCTGTTTTACCTGAAGAAGTATTAAAAGAAGCAGCAGAAGAAATGCTCGATTATCAGGGCTCGGGTCAGTCCGTAATGGAAATGTCCCATCGTTCAAAAGTTTACGATAAGATCATTAAAGATGCCGAGGCAGATTTAAGAGAACTTATGAATATTCCCGATAATTACAAGGTTTTATTCCTTCAGGGCGGTGCTTCTCAGTTCTTCGCAGAAGTTCCCATGAATATGATGAAGAATAAAAAAGCAGGTTATATTCTTACAGGCCAGTGGGCTAAGAAAGCATTTGCGGAAGCAAAGATTTACGGTGAAGCCGTAGAACTTGCATCAAGTGCTGACAAGACTTTCTCTTATATTCCCGATTGTTCCGATCTTCCCATCACGGATGATATGGATTATGTTTACATCTGCGAAAACAATACAATCTACGGAACCAAATTCAAAACTCTTCCCAACACAAAGGGAAAAGACCTTGTTGCAGACGTTTCTTCATGCTTCCTTTCGGAGCCTGTTGACGTAAGCAAATATGCCGTAATCTACGGCGGTGTTCAGAAGAACGTAGGCCCTGCAGGCTGCGTTATCGCAATCATCAGAGAAGACCTCATTACAGATGAATGTCTTCCCGGAACACCCACCATGCTTAAGTGGAAAACTCAGGCTGACAATGATTCTTTATACAACACGCCTCCCTGCTATACGATTTATATCTGCGGTAAGGTATTCAAATGGTTAAAGAAGATGGGCGGACTCCAGGCCATGAAGGAACTCAACGAAAAGAAGGCTAAGATTCTTTACGATTTCCTTGACGAATCCAAACTTTTTGTAGGTACCGTAAGAAAAGAAGACAGATCTTTAATGAACGTTCCTTTCGTCTGCGATATCGAAGATGCCGAAAAGAAGGCTGAAATCGAAGCCAAGTTCATCAAAGAATCCCAGGAAGCCGGCTTTGTTAACCTTAAAGGCCACAGAAGCGTCGGCGGCATGAGAGCTTCCATTTACAATGCAATGCCCATCGAAGGTGTTGAAAAGCTTGTTGAATTTATGAAGAAATTCGAGAAGGAGAATGCATAATGTTTAAGTATAATTGCCTTAATCCTATCGCTCAGGTAGGTCTTGATAATTTTGATGCCAATTATGTGGCAACAGATGATTTTGCTGATGCAGACGGCGTATTGGTAAGAAGTGCCGTAATGCATGACATGGAACTTTCAGATAAGCTTCTTTGCGTTGCAAGAGCGGGTGCCGGCGTAAACAACATTCCTCTTGATAAATGCGCAGAGAAAGGTATCGTTGTATTCAATACACCCGGTGCAAACGCAAACGGTGTTAAGGAACTCGTTATCGCAGGTATGCTTCTTGCAAGCCGTGATATCGTAGGCGGTATCGAATGGGTTAAAGAAAACAAAGCCGACGAGAATATCGCAAAAACAGCCGAAAAAGCAAAAAAAGCTTTTGCAGGTACGGAAATCGAAGGCAAGAAACTCGGTGTTATCGGACTCGGAGCAATCGGTGTTAAAGTTGCAAACGCAGCCAAAGGCCTCGGAATGGAAGTTTACGGATATGATCCCTACCTTTCGATCAACGCCGCTTGGAGCTTAAGCCGTGACATCAAGCATGTTAACAGTCTTGATGAAATCTATGAGAACTGCGACTTTATTACAATTCACGTTCCCGCAATGGATTCTACAAAGAATTACATCAATGCTGAAGCTTTTGCAAAGATGAAAGACGGAGTTATTATTCTTAACTTCGCACGTGACGTTCTTGTTGACGAATCCGCATTGCTTGAAGCCATCAAAGCGGGCAAGGTTCGCAAATACGTTTCGGATTTTGCAAATCCCAAAACAGCCGGTGTTGACGGATGCATCGTTATCCCTCACCTCGGAGCTTCGACCGAAGAATCCGAAGACAACTGTGCAAAGATGGCAGTTAAGGAAATGAAAGATTACCTTGAAAACGGTAATATCATAAATTCCGTTAACTATCCCAACTGTGACATGGGTATCTGCTCACAGGCTGCAAGAGTTGCGATTTTCCATAAGAATATCGCTAATATGATTACTAAATTCACCGGTTTGTTCGGCGAACTTAACATCAATATTTCCGATATGACAAATAAGTCCAAGGGCGACTATGCTTACACTTTAATCGATTCCGAAAGTTCGGATCTTGACGATATCATCAAGAAACTCGAAGCTATCGAAGGCGTTTTCAGAGTAAGAAGAGTTAAATAATCATCCCGAAGGGCGGCAAATAAATTTTTGTCGCCCTTTTTTAAACATTTTTGATCTTTATAAATCTTTATACTGTATTGTATTAACATTAAGGGGTTTGTTATGCAGGAAAAAAACATATCTCAGGTCGTTATTTCCAGACTTCCGAGATATTTCAGATATTTGGGAGATTTAAAGGATGAAGGAGTCGAAAGAATTTCTTCCGGCGAATTATCCAAGAGAATGAACGTGACCGCCTCCCAGATAAGACAGGATTTTAACCATTTCGGCGGATTCGGCCAGCAGGGTTACGGATACAATGTCAATTATCTTTACGAAGAAATCGGAAAAATCCTCGGTCTCGACAAAAAACACAATTTAATAATCGTCGGTGCGGGCAATCTCGGACAGGCTTTGGCCAATTATATGAATTTTGAAAAAAGAGGTTTTTTCGTAAAAGGCATCTTTGACTGCAAAGATGATATAATAGGTATGAAAGTCAGAGGAATGGAGGTAATGCATACTTCCAAACTGTCCGAATTCATCAAGGGAAACAACATCGATATCGCGGTTTTGACGCTTCCCAAGCAGGGAGCCACCGAAATAGTCAAAATTCTGGTTGAATGCAACATTTCCGGTATCTGGAATTTTGCTCATGTCGATTTGGATGTTCCGGAATCGATACATGTCGAAAACGTACATTTATCCGACAGCCTGATGAAGTTGTCTTTTAAGATTCACGATGACGAAAAATAAGAAGGGGGTATTTTTATGTCAAGAAGTGATGATATTTACAAACCGGCACTTGAGGGCAAGAAAATACCCGTTCTTTCGCTCGATCACAAATGGCACAGGCTGTTTACTCAAATCGACACGAATTCGGAAATAAAACATCTTGAAAAAGAGTTAAACGAACTGTTAAAGAAACAGGGCAAAATCAATACGGAAACCAAAGAAATCAAATCTTTGAAAAACAAACTGATGGAAGAAATCCGTTCATCAAGCATGGACGGGGATTCCGAAGATTTGAAAAAAATAGAAGAAAACAAAAAACTGGTCGAAGAATGCAATCAGAAACTCGAATCCTATCAGGACGAAGCGTTGGACCTTCCGGCTCAAATTAACGAAATTAATAAAAAATTGATGATTGCAACAATGGAAGTGTGTTATGATGATATAAAAGAAGGCACCGAGGAGATAAACGAGATTTCCGAATGGATAGACGAGATTCGGGTCGAGTTAAAGAAAAAAGTAGTCAGAAAGCAGGAAAAGCAGAAGAGGATTCAGGATTTGTACGCGTATATGCATGATATCTTCGGAGCCGACGTAATCGAGATTTTTGACATGAAATATAATCCTGATGAAAATAAGCTTCATTAATCATGAATTATAATCCACATTTAAACAAACGTAACGAAAAGGGCAATAAAGGCACATTCGGACGCGTTCTTGTTATAGCAGGTAACGAGAGCATGTCCGGATGCGTCTTCTTTTGTAGTATGGCGGCTTTAAAAAGCGGCTGCGGTTCCGTTAATATCTTTACGGACAGAAACAATATCGAATCTCTTAAAGTGTTGATTCCCGAAGCCATTTTTGAATGGTTTGACAATATCAAACACCCGGCATTTGACGATAACGACAGTTTCTTTAAAGACAAACTGGACAAACTTTTGAAAAAATGCGATTCGGTTGTAATCGGACCCGGACTCGGAATCAGGGAAGACACTTTGAAAATGACCGAATATGTTCTTAAAAATTTCGAAGGAAACATCATAGTCGATGCCGATTCACTTAATTCCGTTTCCGTAAAATACAAATTTAAAGATATTTTGACCGACGATTTTAAAGCTGACGTCAATCATCCTTTGTACAATAAAGACAAGCAAAGAACGGTTGTAATTACGCCCCATGTTCTCGAACTTGCGAGACTTTGCGGTCTTAAAGCCGAAGATGTAAAAAACAGGCTCGACGAACTTGCGCTTAAAATAGCTTCGGAATACGGAATTATCGCAGTTCTTAAGGATTCATCGACTAGAGTCAGCGACGGCGTCGATTTGTACACAAACAAATCAGGAAATTCTTCTCTTGCGACGGCCGGTTCCGGAGACATCCTCGTAGGCATGATAGCGGCTCTTTTGATTAACGAGGAATATCCTTTCAGAGGAGTAAATACCGCGGTTTATCTTCACGGAAGATCCGGAGAATTTGCAGGCAAGGAAATAACGTCTTTCTGCGTTACCGCAAGAGATATTTTAAACAGCATGCCCAAAGCTTTCCAGGCTTTGAAAGTCGATGACAGAATATACAACAATTGCACTATTTTAGAGGTTATGAATGCCAGCAGATAATTTCTTTTCGACGGGTTTCTTCGCGCCCGAAGAAATCTGGATAGTATGTATAATATTTCTTTTGCTTATATTGACCGAAATTTTATTTTCGGTCAGTCTTTGCGTTGTGGAGGATTTTAACGAGAACGATCTTTTGGACATAAGCGACAGATTGTCCCTGCCGAATATCCAGACGCTTAATGTTTTTTTGGAAAACCGAACGAAATACGAAAACAGATTTCACGCGGCTTTGATAACGGTACACATTCTTTTGTTCATTCCTATCGAAATGCTGCTTTTCTTTATAGTTTCGCCGATTTTTGCAAATTCGAATTTTACGGAAATTGCGACTGTTGTTTTGTTTGCTCTCGTTTTGGTGGCGCTTTTTTTAATCATCATGTTCGTAAATTTCCTTCTTTTCTTCCTGCTTCCGAGGAAAATCGTTTCGCATTCATCAGAATATACCAAAGCCTTGGTAACGCTTTTTTCGCTTAAATTATCACTCATAATGGTTCCGATTTCGGATTTGTCCAATCTGATTTTGACGATTTTCTTTAAAATCATCGGCAAAAACAAATACAATCAGGACGAAGAAGTTACGGAAGACGATATTTTATCCATGGTTCAGGAATCTAACGATCAGGGCTTGATCGAAGACGACGAAGTGACCATGATAAACAATATCTTTGAACTTAACGACAAAGAAGCCAAGGATATTATGACCAACCGTAACAGCATTGTCGGCATAAATGCGGATACCACGCTTTCGGATGCCATCAAGATAATGCTTGAAGGAAGCAATTCGCGTTATCCCGTTTATATCGACAATCTCGATCATATTATCGGTATTTTGCATTTGAAAGATGCATTAAGATACCAGGATGCCAACAGGCAGAGAAACGGTTCGATTAAAAGATATCCGAAGCTTCTTCGCGAAGCCAGATTTGTTTCCGAAACCCGTAAGATCGATGATTTGTTCAAAAAAATGAAGGACGACAAACTTCAGATGGTTATCGTGATCGATGAATACGGTCAGACGAGCGGACTTGTTGCGATGGAAGATATCCTCGAGGAAATCGTCGGAAATATTCTCGACGAATACGACAAGGAAGAAACATTCGTCGAATTAAAGGGAGAAAAAGAGTACGAAATCGACGGTTTGACGCCTCTCGAAGAATTAAGCGAAGTGCTTAAAATCGATTTTGATATAAATGACGATACCGATATCGAAACGATAAACGGATTTCTTATAAACAAGCTCGGATATATTCCGGAAAACGATGACAAATCGGAGATTGAATACAAAGATTTCAGGTTTAAAATCACCCAGGTCGAGAATCATATTATCAAGACCGTTTTTGTTACAAAAATAACAGGTGAGGAACAAAAGAATGACAGTAATTTTGTTGATAAAAAGAGCGCAAAATGATATAATATGTTGTTGATTTTTACGTAACATTAGGAGGAATTTATGTCAGGACATTCAAAATTTGCAAACATCAAACACAAAAAAGAAAAGAATGATGCAGCAAAAGGTAAAATTTTTACGATTATAGGGCGTGAAATCGCGGTAGCCGTTAAAGAAGGCGGTCCCGATCCGGCCAACAATTATAAACTTGCGGCTGTTATAGCCAAAGCAAAAGCAAACAACATGCCTAACGATACAATCGACAGAGGTATCAAAAAAGCTGCGGGAGAAGGCTCAAACGTTGTTTACGAACAGTGCACATACGAAGGATACGGACCCAACGGTATCGCAATCATCGTTCAGTGCCTTACGGATAACAAAAACAGAACTGCCAGCAATGTTCGTTCGGCTTTTACAAAAGGACAGGGCAATATCGGAACACAGGGCTGCGTATCATACATGTTTGACGAATGCGGTCAGATTATTATCGACAAGGAAGAATGCGATATGGATGCTGACGACCTTATGATGATTGCACTTGATGCGGGCGCCGATGATTTTTCCGACGAAGAAGACAGCTTTGAAATCATCACCTCACCCGATGCATTACCCGAAGTAATCAAAGCCATGGAAGAAAACAAAATCCCCATGGCACAGGCGGAAGTTACGATGCTTCCTCAAAATTACGTCAAATTGGATGACGAAACCGCAATCAAAAATCTTCAGAGAACTTTGGATCTGCTCGATGAAGACGACGATGTCCAGAATGTTTATACTAACTGGGACGAAGAATAAATACTAAACCGAAAGACTAAAAGAGGTAAAAAGAAAATGAGCGATTACAGAATTGAAACAAAATGCATTCAGTCGGGTTGGAAACCTTCGGTAGGAGAAGCCAGAATTGTCCCGATTTATCAGTCAACGACTTTCAAATACGACACATCGGAACAGATGGGCGATCTGTTTGATTTAAAGGCATCGGGATATTTCTACACAAGACTTCAGAATCCTACAAACGATTATGTTGCAGCAAAAATCTGCGACATGGAAGGCGGAGCGGCTGCTATGCTTACATCTTCGGGTCAGGCAGCAAACTTTTATTCTGTATTCAATATTGCAGAAGCGGGAGACCATATTATTATCAGTTCCGCTCTTTACGGCGGCACATTCAATCTTTTGACGACAACGATCGCAAAGATGGGTATCGAAACAACCGTTGTCGATCCCGAGATTTCTCTTGAAGATTTAAGAAAAGAATTCAAGCCCAATACAAAATGCGTTCTTGCGGAATCGATTTCCAATCCCTCGCTTGTTGTTCTGGATTTTGAAAAATTCGCTACTGCGGCACATGAAGCCGGAGTACCTCTTATTGTTGACAATACATTTCCTACACCCGTTAACTGCAGACCTTTCGAACACGGCGTAGATATCGTTACACATTCAACCACAAAATACATGGACGGCCATGCTGCTTCCGTCGGAGGATGCATCGTTGATTCCGGAAATTTCGACTGGACTAAATATCCCGATAAATTCCCCGGACTCTGTTTCCCCGACGAATCTTATCACGGTACAAATTATACACAACAGTTCGGTAAGGCGGCATTTATTGTTAAAGCCACGGCAACGCTCATGAGAGATTTGGGTTCCATTCAGTCCCCTCAGAACGCGTTCTATGTAAATATGGGTCTTGAAACGCTTCATCTTCGCATGCAAAGACATTGCGAAAATGCTTTGGAAGTTGCCAAATACCTTAAGAACAACGATAAGGTGGCATGGGTTAATTATCCCGGTCTCGAAGGTGATTTTTATTACGAGAGAGCAAAGAAATACATGCCTAACGGTACATGCGGCGTATTGACATTCGGTATCAAGGGCGGAAGAGAAGCTTCCATCAAATTCATGGATGCGCTTAAACTTATCGCAATCGTTACCCATGTTGCGGATACACGTTCATGCGTGCTTCATCCCGCTTCGCATACTCACAGACAGATGACAGACGAACAGCTCCTCGAAGCAGGCGTTAAACCCGATCTTATCAGATTTTCGGTAGGCATCGAAAACGTTAACGATATTATCGAAGATCTTGAGCAGGCTTTTAATTGCATCTAAAATCAGGTGATTGATATGGATATTCTTGCAATAGTTGTCCCCTGTTACAACGAAGAAGATATGCTTCCGATTACATTCGAAAGTCTCAGGGCGAAACTTTCCGATTTGATTTCCAAAGGAAAGATTTCCCCCGAATCGTTTCTTCTTTTCGTTGATGACGGAAGTAAGGACAAAACCTGGGAATTAATAGAAAACGAAAATAAAGAACACAAAGAAGTAAGAGGACTTAAACTTGCGGGAAACGTAGGTCATCAGTTCGCGCTTACGGCAGGCCTTAACTTCGCCAAAGACATATGCGACATGTCGATTTCTATTGATGCGGATCTTCAGGACGATATAGAAGTATTCGACGAAATGGTCGATGATTATCACGACGGTTGCGATATCGTATACGGTGTTCGAAACAAAAGAAAAACCGATTCGTTTTTCAAAAGATTCACTGCACAGACTTTTTATAAAGTCATGAATTTCTTCGGCGCCAAAACAATTTACAATCATGCCGATTTCAGACTGATGTCCAAAAGAGCTCTCGAACAGTTCTCTAAATACGGAGAAGAGAATCTTTACATAAGAGGAATCGTTCCCCTTATCGGATATAAAACCGCATGTGTTTATTATGACAGAAAAGTCAGAGTGGCCGGAGAGAGCAAATATCCGCTAAAGAAGATGATTGCTCTGGCTATTGAAGGAATAACTTCTTTCAGTGTCAAACCCATCAGATATATCGTTCTTTTGGGAATCATAAGCGTTATTTTAAGCCTGGCTGCTTTTGTATATGCTTTGGTTTCGTTCTTCCTCGGAATTGTAGAACCGGGATGGACTTCGTTAATCGTAAGCATATGGTTTTTGGGCGGCGTACAGCTTATTTCGATCGGACTTATCGGTGAATATATCGGAAAGATTTACATGGAGGTAAAAAGACGTCCGAGATACAATATCGATAAGTACACAAAATAGATTCTGCAAGGTATGGCTTAGTATTTTATTGGAAGGTTAAACTGGATGGTTACAAAGAAAAACATTTATCATTATATTTTATATGTGATATTTGCTTTGGTATTCTTTTGCGGTATCGGGCTTTATTCGATTTCGATCGATCCCGTTTCGGAAGATATCAGCGCCATTATGCCGATGATAATAAGATATCTTATTGTCTTTGTTGCTGCGGGGCTGATTGCTGCTGTTTTTAAAGCTCTTATTCCTTTGATTCCCGAAAAATTTCTTCCGAAGGAATTGCCGATTTTATCAAAATTATTTGAAGTTCTCATTGTTCTTTTCGTTCCTGTTTTGATGATTTTTGTCAGAATCATTGCCCTCAGTTCGGTAATAGGACTTGAAATAAACAATGTTTATTACAATTATGCAATCGGAGAGTCGGTTACGCTTCCGGATACCTCTTTTGCATCATATGCATATGCATCTGTTTGTAAATTTTTGTGCAAATTCAATGCTACCGCATATCCCATTTACAGTTTTAACATTCTGCTTCAGGCCGGAATTGCCGTTTTTGCTTATTTCGGTTTAAAAAAAGCTTTGAAAATCAGATATGCGCTTCTGGTTTTATTGCTCGTGGCATTCCTCCCGGTTTCGTATAAAGCGATTTCGGTTATATCTCCCGATACATTGATTACGTTCCTTTTTACCGGATATCTTTTCTTTTTGTTCAATGTTATCGATTTAAACAAAAAAGGAAAAGTTTCGGAAACGCTGCATATTTTGTATTATGTCGGGCTCGGTATTTTTTCCGGATTTATAGCGATGTGGGATATTCTCGGCGTATCTCTTTTTGTTATAAGCGTTTCCGCTATTTTGATGGTTTACAACAAGGATGCATGGTTAAAATTTCAGAATAAATTTGTACAGGCTGCCGTTTATTCGATTTCTTTCTTTGTATCGCTTTTCGCCTTTTTATATTTAATTAACAACAACGGATTAAGATTTTTTGATAATGTTTTCAATTATATATATTCCTTCATTCCAAAAGGTTTATCGCTCAGTTTGATTATCCCGATGGAAAACAGAGTGGAAGGAATTGTGATTTTTGTATTTGTTGCGCTCGGAATTATTGCATTTATCAGAAACGAGACAGACAAAGGGCTTGCAGCTGTAATTGTTCTTGATTTTGTTTCGATATTTACATTTATCAAATTCAATACGTCTTCGTATATGTTTCTGGTAAATTATTTTTATATAGTATTTGCCGTAATAGGCTTTTTCGAAGCTCCCGGTTTTTCGCATGAAGTTGAAGAAGAAATTGAAAAAACTCCCGTTATTTCAAAAAGTTACAGGACTACATTTCAACCTGTCGAAAATAAGCCTTCTTCAAAAGAAACAGTCAAAACAGTATCAGTCAGTCCTCAGGCAACAAATAAGCCCAAAGAACCGAAGACTTATACTATTGCCAAACAGCAGGAAGAAAAAAGGGTCGGTAAAAACACTTTCGAGAATACTTACACAAATATTGTTCCTCCCGCTCCGAACAGGGTACCCATAAATGTTTCGGATAACAAAGAGAACGTTCAAAGAACGAATGTTTCTCCTGAGAATATCGAGAATTCCTATGCTTCACCCAAAGAAGACGTAAGAATCGAGAATAAAATTGAACCCGCTATTAAAGTTGATCCGGAAATTGAATTAAAACCCGTTATAAATAACGAAACCGTCAACAAATTTAACGAAACAAAAACAGAAGAAACAACAGAAAGCCCTCAGAATACCGTTTTATATACAAACGATACTCAAAACAGGGATAAAATCATACCTTCGAGGAGAGATTACAAAACCGCTCATGTTTACAAGAGCAAAGAAGAGGAAGTACTGCATGATAAAAAGGTGTCGACAGAGCCTGTTTCGAATGTCGCTACCGATCCCTCGCTTAAAGCCACTCCTTTGATAAAAAATCCTCTTCCCGTTCCCAAGCCCCATGTCACCAGAGAATTGTCTTATGACGTTGAGCCCGAGGAATATGATGACTTTGATATTAAAGATTTAAAGGGCAAAGATTATTATGACATCTGACAATAATCATAAAAGAAGATCCTCTTCGGGGAGAAGAAGCTCCTCGCCCCAAAGATCTTCAGGCAACAGAAGAAGCCATAATACAAATTCAAAAAGAAAAACCAATTCGCCTTCAAAAGAAGAGTTTGAATTCGATTACGTAAAGACACTGATTTATATTGGTGTTTTTGCTGTTTTAATTATTATGTTTCTTTTTGCTCTCGGAATATTCGAGGGCGGCTTCGGACTTTTCGTGACATCTTTGTTAAAAGGTCTGTTCGGTTTTGATGCATATGTTTTGCCGATTGTCGGCGTTTTATGCATTTTGTATGCGGTCTTTAAGGATACAACGAAAAAGACTGTATTTAATTTCGTTTCAGCATTTGTTTTCACTCTTTCAATCGGTTTGATTGCGCATTTGTTTGAATTCGATTCCATCAGCAATACCAAATTTACGGAAGCAGTTAAGATTTTTTATCATTCCGGAAAAGGCGGCGGAGTAATTTTCGGAAGTATTGCGTATCTTATCGATATAAGCTGCGGCAGAGCCCTTGTCTGGGTTTTGGCGATAGTTTTTATTATTGCGTCAATAAGCGTAATGTTCGGCAAATACGTTGTAAGATACGCAAAAATATTGATTGCGAAATATTCCGATCTTGACGATGTGGATAAAGAAGAGGAAAGAGAATACACACAAAGGGAAATCCGTAAATTAAGAGAAAAAGAAGAAGCCAAAAAGAAAAAAGTATCTTACAAAATCACTTCGGATGTCGAAGAAGACAACGTTGATAAAGGAAAAGATAAGATAATCGACGTTAAACCCTCGGAGATCAGGTCTTTTTTGGATGATTCCGACAAAACAAACGAAACCAAAAAAGAAGATATAAAAAAAGAATCGATGGATGTTCATCAGATTCATGCCAAGGACATTAAAGTCAAAAACAACGAGGATGAAATTCGTCCCATTAATGTTTATGACAATGACGTAAACATTAAGCCCGTTAAAACTTACGAAGAAACAGTCGTTAAGCCTCAGATAAACGAGACTAAAAACGTATCGGAGGTTTCTTTTAACGACAATTCGCTTAAACTTGTTGCATCGAATACAAATCCTACTCAGATAAAAAGCGAAGATCCTACTCTCGATATGTATATTTCAAAAAAAGAAAGTGTTTCTTCGAAAGCCTATAAATTCCCTCCTGTTTCATTGTTAAGCAAGGGCGACAGAAGATCTAAGAACAAGGGCGACGATATCATCGAAACGGCACTTAAACTTAAAGACACACTTGCTACTTTCGGCGTAGAAGTATCGGTAGATCCCGCAAATTGTTCAAAAGGACCTGCGGTAACAAGGTATGAATTATCCCCCGCACCCGGAGTAAAAGTCAGCCGTATTGTTTCGCTGGCTGACGATATAAAATTAAGCCTAGGTGCCGCTGATATTCGTATAGAAGCTCCGATTCCGGGCAAAAGTGCGGTAGGTATCGAGGTTCCCAATTCAGAGAGCCTTTCGGTTCCTTTCAGGGATTTGGTCGAATCAAAAGAATTCATTGATTCGAAATCCAAGATTTCTTTTGCCGTAGGAAAAGATTTGGCAGGAGACGTTGTCATAGCCGATATCGCGAAAATGCCTCATTTGCTTATAGCGGGCGCTACGGGTTCGGGTAAATCCGTTTGTATCAATACGATTATAATGAGCATTTTGTATAAGGCTCATCCCGATGACGTAAAACTTATTTTAATAGACCCCAAAGTTGTTGAATTAAGCGTATACAACGGAATTCCTCATATGCTTTTGCCCGTTGTTACCGATCCGAAGCAGGCCAGCGCTTCACTTCATTGGGGTGTAAGCGAAATGGAAGACAGATATAAGAAATTTGCCGATTTGGGTGTCAGGGATTTGAAAGGGTATAACGAAAAAATCCAAGAAGATCCCGAAGGCAAAAAACTTCCCCAGATTGTTATTATTGTCGACGAGCTTGCGGATCTTATGATGGTTGCCGGCAAGGAAGTCGAAGAATCGATATGCCGTCTCGCGCAGCTTGCAAGAGCAGCCGGAATCCATTTGATTATTGCCACACAAAGACCTTCCGTTGATGTTATTACAGGCCTTATAAAAGCGAATATGCCAAGCAGAATCGCCTTTTCCGTGTCATCTGGCATTGATTCGAGGACGATTCTTGATACTAACGGCGCGGAGAAACTTCTCGGAAAAGGAGATATGCTTTTCTTCCCTCAGGGTATGAACAAACCTTCGCGTGTTCAGGGCTGTTTTGTTTCGGACAACGAAGTTTCGGATGTTGTTGATTTTATTAAAAATCAAAATATTAAAGGTTATGACGAGAGAATCATCGAGTCTGTTAAGAATAACGGTTCTTCACAAAGTATCGCATCAGGCTCGGCCGAACTTGACGAACTTTTTGCTCAGGCCGGTACCTTTATCATAGACAAGGACAAAGCATCCATAGGAGCCCTTCAGAGAGCCTTTAAAATCGGCTTTAACAGAGCCGCCAGAATTATGGATCAGCTTGAAGCAAAAGGTGTTGTAGGACCCGAAGAAGGAACCAAACCCAGAAAGATTTTAATGAGCAGATCCGAATTCGAGCAGATTATTAATTCGTGATTTGCAAAAAATATAAATACAAGGAGAAGAATATGAAATCTGATATTGAAATTGCTCAAAGCGCAAAGATGAAACCGATAGTAGAAGTTGCAAAACTTCTTGATATTCCCGAAGACGATTTGGAACTTTACGGAAAATACAAAGCAAAATTATCGGATGAATATATCGACTCGGTTAAAAATAACAAAGACGGCAAACTTGTTCTTGTTACCGCAATCAATCCCACACCTGCAGGAGAGGGCAAAACAACGACCACTGTCGGTTTGGGACAGGCTTTGGGACTTATGGGCAAGAAATCCGTTATCGCATTAAGAGAACCCTCGCTCGGACCGTGTTTCGGAATAAAAGGCGGTGCCGCAGGAGGCGGAATGGCTCAGGTTGTTCCGATGGAAGATTTAAATCTTCATTTTACGGGCGATTTCCATGCAATTACATCTGCAAACAACCTTCTTGCCGCATTGCTTGACAATCATATTCAGCAGGGCAATCAACTCGGAATTGATACAAGAAGCGTGGTTTGGAAAAGATGTCTTGACATGAACGATCGTTCATTAAGAAACATTGTTGTAGGTCTCGGCGCAAAAGCCGACGGCGTCGTCAGAGAAGACCACTTCGTTATTACAGTTGCTTCAGAAATCATGGCAATTCTTTGTCTTGCCGACGATATGGAGGATTTAAAGGAGAGACTCGGTAAAATTGTTGTTGCATACAATTTTGCGGGCGACCCCGTAACAGCCGCCGATTTGGGTGCCGTAGGTTCAATGGCTGCTCTTTTGAAAGATGCCTTAAAGCCTAATCTTATTCAGACTCTCGAGAATACACCCGCAATCGTTCACGGCGGACCTTTTGCGAATATCGCTCACGGATGCAACTCCGTAAGAGCAACCAAAACTGCTTTAAAGATTGCGGATTACTGCATTACGGAAGCCGGATTCGGTGCGGATCTCGGTGCACAAAAATTCCTTGACATCAAATGCAGAATGGCGAAACTCAAACCCGACGCCATTGTTTTGGTTGCAACCGTACGTGCGCTTAAATATAACGGAGGAATTCCGAAGGATCAGCTTTCAAACGAAAATCTCGACGCATTGAAAAAAGGTATAGTAAACCTTGAGAAACATATCGAAAACCTTCAGAAATACGACGTTCCCGTTGTTGTTACTCTCAATTCGTTTATTACCGATACGAAAGCCGAAACAGATTTCGTTAAAAATTTCTGTATCGAAAGAGGGTGCAGCTTTGCTTTGTCAGAAGTTTGGGAGAAGGGCGGCGAAGGCGGTATTGAACTTGCCAAAACTCTTCTTGAAACTCTCGAAACCAAAGAAAGCCATTATCATCCTTTATACAAGGACGAATTGTCTCTTGAAGAAAAGATTGAAACAATCGCAAAAGAAATATACGGCGCGGACGGCGTAAATTATTCGTCAACCGCCAAGAAACAGCTTGAAAAACTTACAAAACTCGGATTTTCAAACCTTCCGGTTTGTATTGCAAAAACTCAGTATTCCTTATCCGACGATCCCTCTCTTTTGGGCCGTCCCACAAATTTCAATATCGAAGTAAGAGAATGCTATGTTTCCGCAGGTGCCGGTTTTGTGGTAGTTATTACAGGCCAGATTATGACAATGCCCGGTCTTCCGAAGACACCTGCAGCGCTTTCAATCGATGTTGTTGACGGAAAGATTACCGGATTATTCTAAATTTACGGAGGAATTATGGCAGAATTAATTGACGGAAAATTGATTTCATCCCAGATTAAAGACGAATGTAAAGAAAAAGTTGCGAAATACAAGGAAAAAGGCATAGAATTTACGCTTGCCGTTATCCAGGTCGGAGAAGATCCCGCAAGCAGCGTATATGTAAACAACAAGAAAAAAGCCTGCGAATATATCGGAGCAAATTCTTTATCATACAATTTAAAAGAAGATTCCACTCAGGAAGAACTTTTGAAACTTATCGATGATTTGAACAGCGACGAAAAAGTTGACGGTATTCTTGTTCAGCTTCCGCTTCCCAAGCATTTTGACGAAGATGAAGTAATCAGAAGAATCAATCCCGACAAAGATGTTGACGGTTTCCATCCGATAAACGTCGGAAGACTTTCAATCGGCGAAAAAGGCTTTGTTTCATGTACACCCGCAGGTATTATCGAACTTTTGAAAAGAAGCAATGTCGAAATCGAAGGAAAGGAATGCGTTGTTATCGGTAGAAGCAATATTGTCGGCAAACCCATGTCGATGCTTATGTTAAGAGAAAACGCAACAGTTACCGTATGCCATTCGCGAACAAAGAATTTAAAAGAAGTCACAAAAAGGGCTGACATTCTTATAGTTGCGATAGGAAAACCCAGGATGATTGACGCTTCTTATGTAAAAGAAGGCGCCGTAGTAATCGATGTGGGTATTCACAGAGTCGATCCTTCAAGCAAAAAACTTTGCGGAGACGTTGATTTTGAAAGCGTTGAACCGATTGCTTCCAAAATCACACCCGTTCCCGGCGGAGTGGGACCCATGACAATCGCAATGCTTATGAGCAATCTTGTAAATTCAAAATAAAAGGATTTAATTATGAAATGTCCAAAATGCGGAGCACCTTTAAAAGACGATAATCTGTTTTGCGAAGTGTGCGGAGAAGAAATCAATATTGTTCCCGAATACGATCCCGATACCGACCTTTTTGTTGATTTGGACGGTGTTTTCGATCATACCAAGGAAATTGATACCACGGAAGTAAAAAAACAAAAGAAAAAACCTCAGGTTAACCGCGAATATGTTGAAAACAGACATGTTTCCAAAAGAAAGATGATTGACGTAGACGATGACTATGACGATGAAGACCCGAGCGAAGTAAGCGCAATCAAGGATTTGATTCTTTCTGTTGCCGATTTCTGGAACAGGAGTCTTTTGTCCAAAATCTTCTTCATAATTATTGTTTTATTGCTTATTACGGGTATAATATCTTTCGGAATATTGATTAAGAATATTTCAAAAAAACAGTCCATAGATTATCTTGTCGGTCAGGCCGAATCCGCTGCAAGAAACAAGAATTACGAAGCTGCCATAGAATATTACGAAAAAGCAATCGAAAAAGATCCGAACAATACTGAGATCAAATTTGCGATTTCCAATTGCTATTTGGCTGACGACCAGGATAACAACGCGATTTTTATTTTGAAAGAAATCGCAAGAGACAATCCTGATCTGGCAACGGATACCTATGAGAGAATTTACAATATTTATTACGAAAATTCCGACTGGAAGGGTATTAACGATTTGCTTCTTTCCTGCGACGATCCTGTGATTGTTGCAAAATTCCAGGAATATTTATGCAGAAAGCCCGATTTTTCGTACGATGAAGGCGAATACGACGATATTTTATATCTTGAAATCAGTTCGGGAATGAACGGATATATATATTACACCATGGACGGTTCGGACCCCACCGAAGAATCCATTCTTTATACCGAACCCGTTTATCTTGAGTCCGGCGATTATGACATAAAAGCGATTTTCGTAAACGAATACGGCGTAATCAGCGAAATCAGCGAAGCGAAATATACAATCGACGTTAAGATTCCTCTTGCTCCTATGGTTTCCATAGAATCAGGAAGTTACAATGTTCCGATTACGATTAAAGTCGAGTCCGATATTAACTGTCAGACATATTATGTATTGTACAGACCCCGTGACAACGAGGAATCGAGAGTGGATCCCGATATGAATTCGACTCTTTACGAATATCCTCTTCTTATGCCGATGGGACCTTCCGAATTCAGATTTATTTCGTACAGCGAAGAAGGCATACCGAGTACGGTAATTACAAGAAAATACAATATAACGATTCCCGACGCCACGGTTTCCCTCGTGGATGCGGCAAATATTGCTACCGTTTACAGATATTCGCTCGGCGGCTTGACCGATACGGACGGACATATCTCAACGGCAAACGGAAAATTCGAATATATTATCGAAGATGCCGTAAATCTTAAAGGAACCATTTATTACGTGATTAACGAATATTACGTTGATACTTCAAACGGCAACAAACGAACCCTTACGGGATTAAGGTATGCCGTTAACACAAAGGACCCCAACGATTACGGTTCTCTTGAAATCAATGCCAAAGGCGATTTTTATATTATAAAAGAAAGAAGTGTGAATCTTGATTACTAAGAATCACGGAAAGGACAACAAGTAATGTACAGTATTTTAGAAGCAAAGGAACTTGCCGATTGCATTTATGAATTTGTGGTTAAAGCACCTAACGTATCCGCAAATTGTGAACCCGGCCAGTTCGTAATCGTAAGAACAGACGAGGATTCCGAAAGAATTCCTTTAACCATTTGCGATTATGACAGAGAGAAAGAAACAATCACAATCGTAGTTCAGGTGATAGGAGCCTCAACTTTCAGAATGAAAAGCCTCAAAGCAGGTGATTCTTTCCATGATTTCGTAGGTCCTCTCGGAAGACCTTCAGAACTTATCGATACTCCGATTGACGAATTAAAGCAAAAGAAGATTCTTTTTGTTGCCGGAGGACTCGGAACCGCTCCCGTATATCCTCAGGTTAAATGGCTTCATGAGCACGGCGTTGATGCAGACGTTATCGTAGGAGCAAAAACTCAGAGCCTTATCATTATGGAAAAAGAGATGGAAGCGGTTGCCGGAAATCTCTATATTACAACCGATGACGGCAGTTACAAGAGACAGGGCATGGTTACCAAAGTAATCGAAGATCTTTATGCGGAAGGAAAGAAATACGACCTTTGCATTACAATCGGTCCCATGATTATGATGAAATTCGTATGCCTTCTTACAAAGAAACTCGAACTTCCCACAATCGTTTCGATGAACCCCATTATGGTTGACGGAACAGGTATGTGCGGAGCCTGCAGACTTACCGTAGGAGACAGCGTAAAATTTGCATGCGTTGACGGACCCGAATTTGACGGACATCTGGTTAATTTCGACGAAGCAATGAAGAGACAGCAGATTTATAAAACTGCCGAAGGCAGAGCATATCTTAAAGCTAAAGAAGGAGATACGCATCATGGCGGATGCGGCCATTGCGGAGGTGACAAATAATGGATGTTTTAAAGAAAGTTCCCGTAAGAGAACAGGACAGTAAAGTAAGAGCGACAAATTTCGAAGAAGTTTGCCTCGGATACAATAAAGAAGAAGCTATGGAAGAGGCTTCCAGATGCCTTAACTGCAAAAACGCACAATGCGTAAAAGGATGCCCCGTTTCCATTTCCATTCCCGATTTTATCAAAGAAGTAAAGGAAGGAAATTTCAAGGAAGCATATGATGTTATTTCCAAATCCTCATCGCTTCCCGCAGTTTGCGGAAGAGTATGTCCTCAGGAAAGTCAGTGCGAAGGCAAATGCGTAAGAGGAATCAAGGGCGAAAGCGTTTCAATCGGCAAACTCGAACGTTTCGTGGCTGACTGGGCTTTCGAAAACGGCATCAAACCCACTGTTAATGCAGAGAAGAAGAACAAAAAAGTCGCAGTCATCGGTTCGGGTCCTTCCGGATTGTCCTGTGCGGGCGATTTGGCAAAAATGGGTTACGACGTAACGGTTTTCGAAGCATTGCATGAACTCGGCGGAGTTTTGGTTTACGGCATTCCCGAATTCAGACTTCCCAAAGAAAAAGTCGTTAAAAAAGAAATCGAAAATGTTAAAGCACTCGGAGTTAAATTCGAGACAAATACAATTATCGGAAAATCCTTTACCATTGACGAACTTATCGAAAAATACGGATTTGAAGCAGTATTTATCGGTTCGGGTGCAGGTCTTCCCAAATTCATGGGTATTCCCGGTGAAAACGCAAACGGCGTATTTTCCGCTAACGAATATCTTACACGTTCAAATCTCATGAAAGCTTTCAAAGAATCCGACACGCCGATTATGATCGGTAAGAAAGTGGTCGTTGTCGGCGGCGGCAATGTTGCAATGGATGCCGCAAGAACAGCTTTAAGACTCGGAAGCGAAGTACATATCGTATACAGAAGAAGCGAAGAAGAACTTCCCGCAAGAGTCGAAGAAGTTCATCATGCAAAAGAAGAAGGCATTATTTTCAATCTTCTTACAAATCCCGTTGAAATTTTAAGTGACGAAAACGGATGGGTAAGCGGTATTAAATGCATAAAGATGGAACTCGGCGAACCCGATGAGAGCGGAAGAAGAAGTCCCGTGGAAATCAAAGGTTCCGAATTCGAAATCGAATGCGATGCGGTTATCATGTCGCTCGGTACATCTCCCAATCCTTTGATTTCATCAACAACCAAAGGTCTCGAAATCAACAGAAGAAAATGTATCGTTATCAATGAAGAAAGCGGCGAAACATCAAAGAGCGGCGTATTTGCCGGCGGAGATGCGGTAACGGGAGCCGCTACGGTTATTCTTGCCATGGGGGCAGGAAGAAAAGCAGCACAGGGTATTGATGAATATTTAAGCTCGAAAGGAAATTAAAATGCCTTTTTGTCCTATTTGCAAATCAGAATACAGAGAAGGATTTTCCATATGTGCGGATTGCAAAGTTCCGCTTGTTGATTCATTGGATGTAAAGAATAAGAAAGACGATTCCTACTATAAAGGCTACGATAAAGTGGAATCGCTTTCTTCGACCGGAGTTTTCGATACAACCGAGGATGACATAGAAGCCGAAGATCCCTTCGAAAAATTCGTTCCCAGGGAAGAAGAGGGAGAAAGAGTAAATATCACTCCCGAAGAAGCCGAGAAACTTAAAGCTGAAATTATTAAGCGTATGGCTCATGCCAAAAAGGAAGAATACGTATCTCCCAACGATAAAGCCAAAGATTACCGTTCATCGGGCGTTATGCTTCTTGTGATGGGAATTCTCGGATGCGTATTCATTATTCTTCTTTTTGCAGGCGTGCTTCCTTTCCATGTAAGAGGTCTCGTATCGTACATTATTGACGGTATCTTATTCCTTTTCTTTGCGATGTTTATATATTTCGGAATAAATTCTTTTGTTATGGCCAAATCTCTTAAAGTTTCTGTAACAAAAGAGAACAAAGAAATCGAAGAATTCGAAGCATGGTTTAAAAAGACGATTACCAAAGAATACATCGATTCGGATATCGAAATTACCGATGACGAAACGACCAATTTCTTTAAAAGAAACGCTAAGATCAAATTTCTCATTTCCAAGAATTATCCCGAGATCAGCGACAGTTTGTCGGATATTTACATAGATAAATATTACGGGGACATTTTTGAATGAATATTTACGTACTATGCGTCGGAAAAATCAAAGAGAAGTTTTACAGGGAAGCCGTTTGTGAATATTCGAAACGGCTTTCGAAATTTTGCAAACTAAGTATTATTGAGGTTGACGATGAAGAAACTTCTCAAAATGCTTCTGTCGCGACGGAAAATGCGGTTAAGGACAAAGAGGGAGATCGCATTTTAAAGAAAATACCTTCGAATTCATATGTATTTACCCTTGAAATAGACGGCAAAAAGACGGATTCGGTAGGATTTTCAAAGAAAATAAACGATTTGTGCATTAAAGGTCAAAGCAATTTATGTTTTATTATCGGCGGTTCCTTGGGGCTTTCCGATAATGTTAAAAATAAAGCAAACGAAAAGATATCGTTTTCGGACATGACTTTTCCGCACCAGCTTATGAGAGTTATATTGCTTGAACAGATATACAGATCTTTTAAAATAATTAACAACGAACCTTATCATAAATAAGGATTACAAGGTAAAGACATGGCTGAGAAAAAAAGAATGGCCAAAGGATTGGTCGTTCAGGGCTCAATCCTTGCGATAGCCGGTATTTTATGCAGAGTAATCGGCTTGGCGAGAAGAGTTCCGCTTCAAAACATAATAGGTGATATCGGAAACGGTTATTATTCTGCGGCTTATGAGTTTTATGCCATTATTTTGATACTGTCTTCATACAGTCTTCCTTCGGCGGTAAGCAAACTGATTGCTCAAAGACAGACCAGGGGGCAGTACAAAAAAATGCAAAAAGTGTTCAAAGGCGCTATTCTTTTTGCACTTATTTCCGGCGGTTTGTTTTCGCTTGCGGTATTTATTTTCGCCGACTTTTTCGCCAAAACCTTAATGGGCGAGGCGATGAGTACAATGGCTCTTCGTGTTCTCGCTCCCACCATTTTCATAGTTGCTTTGATGGCGGTTTTCAGAGGATATTTCCAGGGCCTCGGAATAATGCATTTTACTGCAATTTCACAGATTCTGGAACAAATCGTCCTTGTTGTCGTATCTCTTTCGGCAGCCAAGATTTTATTCGGCGTCGGATCAAAATACGGCGATTTGATGATGAATCAAAATTACGGTTCCGCTCTCGGTGCGGCCGGAGCAACCATAGGATGCGGTGTCGGCGCTTTGGCAGGATTGCTTTTGATGATATATTTTTATCTTCATAACAAAAATGCCATTGATAAAAGAGTATTAACCGATACTTCCAAAAACAGGGACACTTTTCTTGATATTTTGATTCTTATCGCAAGAACCGCTGTTCCCATGATCCTTTGCTCCACAATGTACAATATCTGCGGAGTTGTGGATCAGTCAGTTTTCAATCATTACATGATTAAAATCGGCGAAGAAGAAATAAAATCGTTTTATTGGGGCGTTTATTCCGGAAAATACAAGGTTTTGATAATGCTTCCGATAGCGCTTGCAAATGCCATGTGTTCCGCGATTATTCCTTCTTTGACGGCCAGTATCGAAAATAAGGATTATGTATCCGCCAGAAGCAAGATGGCTACCGTTATAAGAGTTACGATGATTATATCGATTCCCTCGGCTTTCGGACTTGCGATTTTGGGAAAATCCCTTATTACGCTTTTGTTTTCCGGCGAAATCAATCTTGCCGCAATAATGCTTATGTACGGTTCGATCAGCGTAGTGTTCTTTTCTTTGTCTACACTCGGTAACGGAATATTGCAGGGACTTAACCGTTTAAAAACTCCCGTGCTTAATTCATTCATTGCTTTTGTTATTCATTTCCTTGCCCTTTTGCTCATGCTTTATGTATTCAAATGGGGCATACATTCGGTTGTAATAGCAAATCTTTTGTTTGCGTTAATCGTCAGTGCGCTCAATCATTTCGCCATATACAGGACCATTGCTTACAAACAGGAACTGAAACAGACATTTCTTATTCCGCTTATAAGCGCAACGATTATGGGCATATTTACATTTTTGACTTATTTCGTTATTTCCAGATTTGCGCATTACGCAATAGCATTGTTTGTTTCGATTTTTGTTTCGATAATTATATATTTTACCGCACTTGTTTTGTTAAAAGGCGTAAACGAATACGATTTGTCGCTTATTCCCATGGGTGCAAAAATATATTCCGCTTTGCATAAAATCGGTATTTACAAAGATTGATGATTTATGATAAAAATAGATTCAATTAAATTAAGTGCCAAAAAGAATACCGATTTATCCGATTTTGTATTGAATAAATACAATATTCGTCAGCTCGTTTCGGATTTTAGGATTTTAAAAAAATCCGTAGATGCAAGAGATAAAAAAGATATTAAATTCATATATTCTGTTTCTCTGTCCTGTGATAAAAAAGAAGAGGAGAGACTGACAAAAAAATATTCAAATATATCTTTTTATAAAGAAAACGATTATTTGATTAATAAAGTAAAAGATGAAAACCGGGAGAAAACCGTCGTTGTTGTCGGAATGGGCCCTGCGGGATTATTCGCTTCGCTGGCTCTTGTAAATGCGGGATTAAATGTAATAATACTCGAACGCGGAAAATGCGTTGAAGATAGGATTAAAGATGTTGAAAAATATTGGAATTCAGGAGAATTGGACACCGAATCCAATGTTCAGTTCGGCGAAGGAGGAGCCGGAACTTTTTCAGACGGCAAATTAAATACCGGTGTTTCCGACAAAGAAGGAAGAAAAGAATTCATCCTGAAAACATTTGTCAAAAACGGGGCAAAAGAGGATATTTTATACGATTCGAAGCCCCATATCGGTACGGATGTTTTAAGAGACGTTATCGTAAATATAAGAAAAGAACTTTTAAAAGAAAATGCGGATATCCGTTTTTCGACCAAATTTGTTTCTTTTGAGGAAAAAGCAGACAAACTTGAAATAAATGCAATAAACACCGTTACCGGCAAAAGCGAAAAAATAATTTGCGACGACTGCATTCTTGCAATGGGACATTCCTCCAGAGAGACTTTCGAATATTTGTCAAAAGTTCTAAAAATGGAAGCCAAACCTTTTGCAATGGGATTTCGCGTTATCCACAGTCAGGATTTTATAAATCGTTCGCAATACGGCGAAGATTATTTAAATATTTACGAAAACCTCGAATCCGCGCCCTATAAACTTACATATCAGGGCAAGGACAGGGGAGTATATACATTTTGCATGTGTCCGGGCGGATATGTCGTTAATGCTTCAAGCGAAGAAAAA
Organism: Lachnospiraceae bacterium; assembly: GCA_017613435.1. GTDB lineage: Bacteria > Bacillota > Clostridia > Lachnospirales > Lachnospiraceae > UBA3766. The sequence goes on from JAGADU010000067.1 coordinate 36,225, forward strand.
AGAATCTGCGTTAACGGCATGAGCGATTGCAAGAGAGATTCCGGTTTTGCGAATTCTGCCGTTATCATTCAGATAAACAAAGAAGATTTGGACGAAAACGATTGTTTATCGGGAATGAAATTGCAGCGCGATATAGAAGAAAGAACTTATAAAACGGGAAACGGATGCATTCCGGTAAGTTTCTTTAAAAGCTTTTGCGACGATTCTTCGATTAAATACGATATCGAATTTAAAGATGAAAACAGGGTGCTTTTAAACGGCATTAAGGGTAAATACATAAATACCGATATTTCGGAAATTTTCCCTTATTTTATGAATTCCGAATTTGCCGAAGCCATGTTTTCTTTTGACAAAACAATAAAAGGATACGCCAAAGAAAATCCCCTGATTTTGGCATCCGAAAGCAGGAGCTCTTCTCCCGTTAAGATCTTAAGGGACGAAGAATACGAAAGCAGTATAAAAAACATTTATCCCTGCGGAGAAGGTGCGGGATATGCCGGAGGCATCGTATCGGCTGCAATAGACGGCCTTAAAGTGGCGGAAAAAATAATCAGCAAATATATTTAACGAAACGGTGAGAAAATGAATTTCAGAGAAGCAATCAAAGACAAAAAAAGAATAGTTATAAAGATAGGTTCATCCAGTCTTACTCATCCCGAAACAGGCGGAATAGATTATAACCGTCTTGAAGTTTTGGTTAGAGAATTATGCAATATCAGAAACAGTGGGAAAGATGTTGTTTTGGTTTCATCCGGCGCGATTTCGGTCGGAAAACGCGCGGTACATATCAAAGACGCAAAGCATGATATTGCAACCAAACAGGCTTGCGCCGCGGTCGGTCAGGCAAGGCTTATGATGGTTTATCAGAAGATTTTCGCCGAATATAATCAGGTCTGCGCCCAGGTTCTTATGACAAAGGATACTATTATTAACGATTTGAACCGATACAACGCACACAATACTTTTCAAAAATTGCTTGAACTCGGCGTAATCCCCATTGTTAACGAAAACGATACGATTTCCACATTCGAAATCAAATTCGGCGACAACGATACTCTTTCGGCTATCGTAACATCCCTTATCGATGCGGATTTATTGATTCTTTTGTCCGATATTGACGGACTTTATTCTGATAATCCCCGTACGAATCCAAACGCCGAATTCATCGATCTTGTTGAAAAAATTGATGACAAAATCATCGAAATGGGCAAATCCGAAACCGGATCATCGGTTGGTACGGGCGGCATGAATACAAAGATCCATGCGGCTCAGATTGCCACAAAATCAGGTGCCGATATGATAATCGCCAACAGCGAAGATATTCATATTCTTCACAGAATTATGGACGGCAGGGACTTTGGTACTTTGTTCGTTGCTAATAAAGACGAAGGATTCATTCTTTCTGATTTTGTTCAAAATCTTTCCGAGGAATAAAGGAGAGAAAATGGAAACGGATAAATTAATTTCCAGAATAAACGAGCTTTATCATTTGTCAAAGGAAAGGGAATTAACCGACGAAGAAGCTTTGGAACAAAAGAATCTTCGTATGGAATATGTTGCCAATATCAGGGCAAATCTTAAATCCCAGCTGGACAATATAGACATTAAAGAAGCTGACGGAACGATTACGAATCTCGGTATGCTTCACAAATCAAAAACAGGCAAAGAATAAGAGGGAAAATTATGTATTTACAGACACTCGGCGAAAATGCAAAAAATGCAAAATATACGATAGGACTTTTATCCGAAGAAAGAAGGAACTCCATCCTTTTGAAAGTTGCTGATGCTTTAATTTCAAACGCTTCATATATCATCGAACAAAACAAAATCGATTACGACAAGGGTATTTCGGAGAATATGAAATCCGGTCTTTTGGACAGACTTTTGCTTGACGAAAAAAGAATTGACGGAATCGCCGAAGGCATAAGACAGGTTGTTAGTCTTCCCGATCCCTTAAACAGAATATTATCCGAAAAAACGCTTCAAAACGGAATGCATATTACGAAAATAAGCGTTCCTTTAGGCGTTATAGGAATTATTTACGAATCGAGACCCAATGTAACCGCGGATGCGTTTTCGTTAACTTTTAAATCGGGAAATGTATGCATTTTAAAAGGCGGTTCGGATGCGATCAATTCCAATATGGCGATAACAAAAGTTATAAGAGATGTCTTAAAATCCGAAAATGTCGATGAAAATGCAGTTCAGCTCATCGAAAAAACCGACAGGGAAACCGCATCGGCATTTATGAAATTAAACGAATATGTAGACGTGCTGATTCCCAGGGGCGGAGCGGGTCTGATTAAAGCCGTGGTCAACAATTCCACGATTCCCGTAATCGAAACAGGAAGCGGAAACTGCCATATTTATGTAGATAAGGACGCAGATACCGACATGGCGGTAAATATTATATACAACGCCAAGACTCAAAGAATCGGGGTTTGCAATGCATGTGAATCACTGGTTGTGCACGAGGACATAAGAGAAGCTCTTTTGCCTAAACTTGCCGAGAAGCTTAAAGAGAAAAATGTCGAAATCAGGGGCGATTTGAAAACCAAGAGCGTTATCGACTGTGTTGATGCTACCGAGGAAGATTTCGGAAAAGAATATCTCGATTATATTATTTCCGTCAAAACGGTTTCGAGCGTTGAAGAAGCAATCGCTCATATCAATAAATACAACACCAGCCATTCCGATTGTATTATTACAAACAATGAAGAGGCGGCGGATAAATTCTTAAAGGGTGTTGATTCGGCATGTGTTTATCATAACGCTTCCACGAGATTTACCGACGGTTTTGAATTCGGACTCGGTGCCGAAATCGGTATTTCCACTCAAAAACTTCATGCGAGAGGACCCATGGGCCTTGAAGAACTCACATCGTACAAATATACGATAAAGGGTAACGGACAGGTCAGAGGTTAATATTTTTTATGAATGATTTTGAAACCAGAGACAATAAGGAAGAGATAAAAAGACAATCCGATTATCTTTCTCTTTTAACCGAAGTTGTCAAAGGCCTGAAACAAAGAAAAAACAGAGATATAACCGCATGTGTCGAAACATTCGGCTGTCAGATGAATGCCAGAGATTCCGAAAAAATCTCGGGCATTTTGAAATCTGCGGGTTTTGTTTTAATCGAAGACGAAAATGCCGATCTGACCGTTTACAATACATGTTCGGTCAGGGATAACGCAAATCAGAAAGTTTACGGAAGACTCGGAAGACTTTCTGTTTTTAAGAAAAACAATCCGGACATGAAAATCGTCATGTGCGGCTGCATGACGCAGGAAGAATGCGTAATCGATAAGATTTGCCATAGTTATTCTTTTGTGGATTTGATATTCGGAACACATAATATTTACAGACTGGCGGAATATCTTTATTACGTTTACGAAGGAATCGAAAATGTCAAATTTGACGATTCCGATGAAAATATCGTAAAAAGAGGCAAAACGATCGTAAGCCGTTGGGAAGAGACGAAAGTTATATGCGAACATCTTCCCGTGGACCGCAAATTCCCTTATAAATCCGGCGTAAATATAATGTTCGGTTGCAATAATTTTTGCACTTATTGCATTGTACCCTATGTAAGAGGAAGGGAAAGAAGCAGGGAAGCGGACGAAATAATAGATGAGATCAAAGCTTTGGTTGACGACGGCGTTATTGAAGTCATGCTTCTCGGACAAAACGTCAATTCTTACGGCAAAAACCTTGAAAATCCGATTTCATTTTCCGAACTCTTGAAAAGAGTCGAGCAAATCGAAGGACTTTCGAGAATTCGTTTTATGACTTCGCATCCTAAAGATTTGTCCGACGAACTTATAGAAACGATTAAAAATTCGAATAAAATATGCCATCATATTCATCTGCCCCTTCAATCCGGAAGCAGCAGGATTTTAAAGAAGATGAATCGCGTATACGACAAAGAAAAATATCTCGATCTTGCCTTGAAAATCAAGCGTGAAATACCCGATATTTCGATTACCACTGATATTATCGTGGGTTTTCCGGGTGAAACGAAAGAAGATGTCGACGATACGATAGATGTAATTAAAAAAGTCGGTTTCGACAATGCTTTTACTTTTATTTATTCCGTAAGAACCGGGACTCCGGCCGCAAAAATGGAACAGCTTGACGAAGAATTCGTAAAAGAGCAGTTTGACAGAGTTCTGGAATGTGTTCAGGAAACGGCCAGAGAACAGGTCAAAAAGATTCAGGGCAAAGTTCTTCCCGTTCTTTGCGAAGAAGTCAACAAACAGGACGAAAACCTTATTACGGGAAGACTTGAGAACAATACGATTGTTCATTTTAAAGGAAGCCGTGATTTAATCGGAAAAATCGTAAATGTCAGATGCGATGAATGCAGGGGCTTTTATTATTTGGGCGAGATTGTTGAATAAATATCGGAGCATATATGTCATTTGAAGAAATGAAAGGTAATATTGCAGCTTTGTCTCCAATGATGCAAAAATACCTTGAAACAAAAGAAGAATATAAAGATTGCATTCTTTTTTACCGTCTCGGCGATTTCTACGAGATGTTTTTTGATGATGCTTTAACTGCTTCGAAAGTTCTTGAAATAACCTTAACGGGCAAAAACTGCGGTTTGGAAGAAAGAGCACCCATGTGCGGCGTTCCTTTTCATTCCGTTGAACCTTATATAACCAAACTTATCGAAAACGGATACAAGGTTGCAATATGCGAGCAGGTCGAAGATCCCAAACTCGCCAAAGGTCTTGTCAAAAGAGAAGTCACAAGAATCGTTACTCCGGGAACGAATATCGATTCCATGTCTCTTGACGAAAACAGCAACAATTATTTGATGTCCGTTTTTATATATTTAAACAATATCGGTTTTTCTTTATGCGATGTAACAACGGGCGATTTCTTTTTGTCGGAAATTACGGGTATAAGAAACCTCTTTGACGAAATCTGCAAATACAAACCCGCGGAAATCATCTGTAATTCGCAACTTCTTTCATCGGGTATCGATTTTGAGGATTTAAAGTCCAAAATCGGCACTCAGATTTCATGTCTCGATAATTATTATTTCGAGGAAAGCTCCTGTAAAAAAGCAATACTTAAGCATTTTAAGGTTCATTCCCTTGTCGGTATGGGCCTTGATGATTATGAACTCGGAATTATTGCCGCAGGGTCTCTTTTAACATACCTTAACGAGACTCAGATGATTCCTTTAAACCATATTACATCTCTGACGCCCTCATCCAACGGCGTTTATATGGTTATAGACAATGCGACAAGAAGAAATCTGGAATTGACCGAAACCATGAGGGATAAGCAAAAAAGAGGATCTCTTTTATGGGTATTGGATAAGACCAAAACCGCAATGGGCGCAAGAACGCTTCGCAATATGACGCAACAGCCCCTTGTCAAAGCCGAAATGATAGAAGAACGTCTCGATGCGGTCGATTATTTTTGCAACGAGCTGGTAATAAGAGAAGAAATAAGGGAATATCTTAATCCGATATACGATCTCGAAAGACTTTTGTCCAAAGTAAGTTACAAAACGATTAATCCCAAAGACATGATTGCGATAAGAGAATCCCTCAAAATGATTCCCTATATCAAACAGTCGATTATGAATTGCGAAACACCCCTTGTAAAAAGACTTTTTGAAGATATCGATCCTTTAATCGACATATATGAAAAAATAAACAATGCGATTGAAGACGACCCTCCTTTTTCCGTGAGGGAAGGCGGTATCATAAAAGACGGATACAATGAAGGTGTGGATTATTTAAGAACATCCAAATCCGAGGGCAAGAACTGGCTTGCGAATCTCGAATCCGAGGAAAAAGAAAAAACCGGCATTAAGACACTTAAAGTAAAATACAACAAAGTATTCGGTTATTACCTCGAAGTTTCCAAATCTTTTATCGATATGGTTCCTTCGGATTATATCAGAAAGCAGACTTTAAGCAATGCCGAAAGATATACTACCGAAAAATTAAAAGAACTTGAAGATACCATTTTAAACGCACAGGATAAGCTCTGTTCTCTCGAATATGATTTGTTCGAAGAAATTCGCGTTTACATAGAAGAAAACCTTTTAAGGATACAAAAAACGGCCAAGGCGCTGGCATATATCGACGTTTACTGTTCGCTTGCCTATGTTGCGGAGTCCAATCGATACGTCAGACCTCAGATTAACGACAAAGGCATTATAAATATCAAAGAAGGCCGTCATCCCGTTGTCGAAAAAATGATTCCCGACAGCCAGTTTATTCCGAACGATACGCTGCTCGACAATAAGAAAAACAATATTTCCGTCATAACCGGACCGAATATGGCCGGAAAATCGACTTATATGAGACAAACAGCGCTTATTGTTTTGATGGCTCAGCTCGGCAGTTTTGTTCCCTGCAAATCCGCAAATATCTGCGTTTGCGACAGGATTTTCACAAGAGTCGGAGCATCTGACGATCTTGCAAGCGGTCAGTCCACATTCATGATTGAAATGAATGAGGTATCGAATATTTTAAGGAACGCAACAAAGGATTCCCTTCTTATACTCGATGAAATCGGAAGAGGCACTTCTACGCTTGACGGTTTGTCCATTGCATGGGCCGTCATCGAACATATCGCAAATCCAAAACTTTTGGGTGCAAAAACACTTTTTGCCACACATTATCATGAACTTACGGAACTTGAGGGTAAAGTCGCCAACGTAAACAATTACTGCATAGCGGTAAAAGAAGAAGGAGACAATATTATTTTCCTTCGTAAAATCATAAAAGGCGGAACTGACAGAAGTTACGGAATTCAGGTTGCGAAACTTGCGGGAGTACCCGATCTGGTAATCGAGAGAGCCAAAGACATACTTGAACAATTGTCCGAAAACAACATAATAGACAAAATGCAGGACATTGTTACGGTAAATACTACTCAAGTAAGCAAAAAAAAGTCAAATAAATTCGATGAAGTTGATTTAGGACAATTAACTTTATTGGACATGACGTCAGATTCTGATATAATAAAAGAGTTAGAGGAGATTGATGTTTCCAACATGACTCCTCTTGATGGGTTAAACACTTTATACAGGTTACAGTGTAAATGTAAAAATAGGATAAAACTATGATCAGAATTCTTGATAATCTAACTATTAACAAGATTGCTGCGGGGGAAGTAATCGAAAAACCGGTTAATGTAGTAAAAGAACTGGTTGAAAACGCCATTGATGCGGGAGCTACAAATATTTCCGTTGAGATTAAAGGCGGCGGTATCGAATACATCAGAGTAACGGATGACGGTTGCGGAATCCCTTACGATGATGTTCCTACGGCTTTTCTACGCCATGCAACAAGCAAAATCGTTTCAAGTGAAGATTTGTTTTTCTTAAACACTTTAGGGTTCAGAGGTGAGGCTTTGGCGAGCATCGCTTCTGTTTCTCATACGGAAATGATAACCAAAACCAAAGATGAGGTCATGGGTACAAAGGTAAGCCTTGACTGCGGCAGCGTCATCGAAATGCTCAAAACCGGAGCACCCGAAGGCACGACGATTATTGTCAAAGATCTTTTCTTTAATGTTCCCGCGAGAAAGAAATTCCTTAATTCTCCTTCAAGCGAAGCTACAAGAATTATCGAAATGATGGAAGAGATAGTTTTGTCCAATCCCGGAATTTCCTTCCAGCTTCTCGTTAACGGAACAGTAAAAATTCAGACGAACGGTTCGGGAAATCTTAAAGATGTAATTTTCAAGATTTTCGGAAAAGAAGTTCACGACCAAGTTATTCCCGTAGATTTCGAAGACGATTACATTAAAATCTACGGTTTTATCGGAAAACCCGATATTTGTCGTCCTTCCAGGTCCGGAGAAAATTATTTTATTAACGGCAGATATGTTAAAAACGATTCGGTAACCAGAGGAATAGAAGAAGGTTACCGCAATTTCCTTATGCAGCATAAATTCCCGTTTGTCGTTCTTTTTATTGAGCTTGATCCCTTCGGAATAGATGTTAATGTTCATCCCGCAAAGAGCGAAGTAAGAATAACCAACGGTGAATTCCTTGTTGAGATTTTAAACAAAATCATCAACAAAGCATTAAGCGACAACGAGCTGATTCCGAGCGCATTCAGGGTAAAAGAAGACAAGGCACCTCTCGAACGTGCACCGGAACCTTTTGAAAAACAGCTTATTAAGGGCGATCATGTCATTCAAAAAGGTTACGATCCCACGCTTAACAAATCCATCAGCGAGACCGAAGCAGAAAACGATAAATCCAAAGAATTCAGTATTGAGTTTGAAGATAAAGATAACAAGAGCAAACCCAATAATGAATTCATGAATCATATAACGACCATTTCATACAAATCCAAATACGAAAAATTCGAAGAACGTATGAAAAACGGCGATGACGAAGAAATAGCCGAATCAGAGGTTTCGGACAATACGGATTCAAATGCAAACGATAAAGCTGATGCGCCTTCGGCCGAAGCTGACAAAGCAAGCGAAAACAAAATTATCAAATCGGATGATTCCGCTTATGATTTCTTAAGAAACGATACGACCAAGGAAGCACCCAAATCTACGATCGTTACCAATGAAGCCAAATTCAACAGGACCGATTCTTTCTCACAGACGGACAAGGATTTCAAAGAAGGCGAAGCACTGGCCGATTCCGATTCATCCTCGCAGGGTACGTCTTTGATTCAAAACAGATTCCCCGGCGGTCATTTCGAGACTCCCGAAGATTATCTGGATAAAGACAATATGAAGGGTTCGGCTCTTCTTAAGAACAGAATCGCAAACGAAGAGAAAAAAGAATCCGATGATTCAAAATCACAAGGTACCTCTCTTTATAAAAACGATGATGCCGAAAAAGTTAGCGCTGTTTCCGAAGATGTATCCGAAGGAAACGTAAAGGATAACGATATCGTCACCGATTCTCAAAACGAAAATGCTTCGCAAAATTCCGAAGGCTTGAACGATGAAGCAGGCGAAGAAGTTGCAAAAGAACCTGCCAAGCTTTTTGAAGAATGGCTCAATTCAATCGAGAACAAAGAAGAGGAAGAACTCGAAAAAGAAAACAAAGGTTTAATCGTTAAAATCAACAAATTCTCTGGCAAAAAATCCGAAGAAAAAGAAGAAGCCAACGATGCCTTCTCGGAATTCGATCTCGAAAAGAAAACGGAAATTATCGATCAAATCGGAGAAGAAGCGGAGGACGACGAAGACAGACTTAAAGATACCGACAGGAAATTCTCCGTTCTTAACGACGATATAAATCCCATTAAGAGCGATATTCAGGAAGACAGAAAAGAATCCAAATTCACTTTCAGGGTTAAGGATTTCGATAAGGACGATGACGACGAAGAATTATCGCCCGTTAAGGAAAATGTCGATTCTCTCTTTAAGAAGGTTGACAGATTTAAAGGTGCGGGCAAGAGAGAAGTAAAGGTTAAAGAAACGCAAAGCGTTTTATTTACCGATAAGACCTTTGATACTTCCAAATTATCCAAATTCACCGTTATCGACCAAATCTTTGATACATACTGGCTTATACTGGTTGAAAACGAATTGCTTATTATGGATCAGCATGCCGCTCATGAGAAAGTGCTCTACGAGAAATTCATGGAGAGATTCCGGAATAATTCCATAGAAACCCAGACGCTTATGCTTTCTCAGGTTGTCAATTTAAGCAAAACCGAAATGGATGTTTATACGCGTTACAAGAAAGAATTCGAAAAATTCGGTTTTATAATAAACGATTTCGGTGACAGAGATTTGTTTATCAGAGGAATACCCGCGGATTTGTTCGGAACGGATGCAAAGAGCCTTTTCCTTGAGATTTTATCCGAACTTATCAATGTATCGCCTTCGTTGCATATCGATATTATCGAATCAAGGATTGCGACAAGAGCATGCAAAGCCGCAATTAAGGGCAATCAGAAGATTACGAAGGATGAATGCCATAAGCTTATAGAATACATGCTTACGTTAAAGAATCCTTATCAGTGCCCTCACGGAAGGCCGACGCTTATAAGAATTACCAAAACAGATCTTGAAAAGATGTTCAAAAGGATAGTTTCATGAAAAAGCCATTGATAGTAATAGCGGGTGCTACCGCTACCGGAAAAAGTGCTTTGGCTGTAAATATTGCAAAAATCGTCGGCGGAGAGATAATCTCCGCCGATTCAATGCAGATTTATAAAAACATGAATGTCGGAACCGCTAAGATTACAGAGGAGGAAATGCAGGGTATCAGGCATTATCTTATCGATGTAATCAATCCCGACGATTCTTTTGATGCGCTTGCTTTCAAAGAATATTCTCTTGAAGCGATGGATAAAATCTATTCAAACGGCCATATTCCGATTATTTGCGGCGGAACCGGTTTTTATATTCAGGCGGTTACAAGGGATATCGATTTTACAAGCGAAGAAGAAAATACAAAAAGAGAAGAAATAACACGTTTTTACGAGGATTTCGGCGAAGATGCTCTTTTTGAGCGGTTAAAAAGCGTGGATTTCGAATCTGCTCTGATAATTCCAAAACAAAACATAAAAAGAGTAATCAGAGCCATTGAATTTTATGAAATTCATCACAAAAAGATTTCCGAACACAATTCGGAACAAAAGCAAAAAGAATCACCCTATAATCTCGCATATTTCGTATTAAACCGCGACAGGGGCAAATTATATGAAGCAATAGACAAAAGGGTTGATGCAATGATCGAAAACGGACTTCTTGAAGAGGTTAAAAATCTCATTTCGATTTATAAACCTTCATCCCAGTCCGGACTTTACAATGCAATCGGTTATAAAGAAATCATTGATTATTTAAACGGCGAATACGATTTCGAAAAAGCAGTATATTTAATCAAGCAGAATTCGCGTCATTACGCCAAACGTCAGGTTACTTTTTTCAAAAGAGAAAAAGATGCGATCTTTATCGACAAAGATGCGATGACTTTTGAAGAAATGACGGATTATATCCTCGGTATTCTCAGGGAGAAAAAGATTTATGCTTAATATTTACAAAGAACTCGGTATCAAAAACGAGGTATTTGATTATTGCGACAATATAATAAAAGAATTAAAGCCCAGATTCGACAAGATTGATGAATTGGCCGAAATTAACCAGCTTAAAGTAATCAAAGCAATGCAAAAGAACAATGTTTCCGAAGCCTGCATGTTGGGAACAACCGGTTACGGTTACAACGATATCGGAAGAGATACATTGGAAAAAGTTTATGCTGATATTTTTCATACGGAAGATGCGCTGGTAAGAGCCCAGATTACATGCGGAACGCATGCGCTTGCTCTTGCGCTTATGAGCAATTTAAGACCCGGGGACGAGCTTTTAAGCCCGGCCGGAAAACCTTATGATACACTGGAAGAAGTAATAGGCATAAGGGATAGCAGGGGTTCGTTAAAAGAATACGGTATTACATACAGGCAGGTCGATCTTTTAAATAATAAGGATTTTGATTACGAGGGCATAAAAGAAGCCATTAACGAGAAGACCAAAATCGTTACAATTCAGCGTTCAAAAGGATATCAGACAAGACCTTCGTATTCCGTAGATCAGATCGGCGAACTTATTTCTTTTGTTAAAAGCATAAAAAGCGATGTAATCTGCATGGTGGACAATTGTTACGGCGAATTTACCGAGGAAAAAGAACCGTCGGATGTCGGTGCGGATATGACAGTCGGCTCCCTCATTAAGAATCCGGGAGGCGGATTGGCTCCTTTAGGAGGATATATATGCGGTAAGAAGGAATGCGTTGAAAATGCCGCTTACAGACTTACTTCTCCGGGACTCGGAAAAGAAGTCGGCGCATCGCTTACTGTATTAAGAGAATTCTATCAGGGCCTTTTCTTATCGCCCACAGTTGTCGCATCCGCATTAAAAGGAGCGATTTTTGCTGCAAATGTTTATGAGAAATTAGGTTTTTCGGTTATTCCGAATTCCACCGAAGAACGACATGATATTATTCAGGCCGTTACTTTTAACGACAGGGAAAAAATGATTGCTTTTTGCGAAGGAATCCAGTCGGCTTCACCCGTTGATTCTTTTGTAAGACCCGAGCCCTGGGCTATGCCGGGATATGATTCGGATGTTATTATGGCTGCGGGAAATTTCATTTCGGGCTCATCAATAGAATTAAGCGCAGACGGTCCCTTAATAGAGCCGTTCAGTGTTTATTTTCAGGGAGGTCTGACTTTCCCCCATGTCAAATTCGGAATCATCAAATCGCTTGAAGCTCTCTACGATAAGGGCCTGATTAAGCTTTGAGGCACTCAAATTTCCATTTTTGCCTGATTTGTGGTAAAATATATATTTAAATGTGCGGCATATCCGCCTTTTAAATGTTTATAAAGGAGAATCGTTTTGGTTAACAATTCTTTCGGTATCGATTTGGGTACCAGTAAAATATGTATATACAATCATGATAAAAAGCGTGTTTTCGTCGAAAGAAACATGATAGCGATAGAAAACAAGAAGAATGTTATCGCATACGGTGATTCGGCTTACGAAATGTTTGAAAAAGCACCCGATAATATAGTTGTATCGGCGCCTCTCAATAACGGCGTTATTTCCGACATCAACAACATGCAGGATCTTTTAAGACTTTTTATAAGCGAGATTACAAACGGAAACTACAAAAATTCGGATTATATAATTTCGATTCCCCATGATGTTACGGATGTGGAAAGAAGAGCTTTCGGCGAACTTATCGAAGATTCGTCCATGAAAGCAAGAACCGTATCGGTTGTCGAAAAATCGATTGCATGCGCGCTCGGTCTTAATATAGACGTCAAAAGCTCGCAGGGCGTAATGATTGTAGACGTCGGATACAATACCACTGAAATTTCCATTCTTTCATTCGGCGGTATCGTTAAATCCAAACTGGTCAAAATCGGCGGAAATAAATTTGACGATATTATAAAAGCCACCGTAAGAAAAGAATACAATCTCCATATAGGATCGAAATCCGCCGAAGCCCTTAAGATGCAGATTGCGGACCTTAAAAGAAGCGGTGAGAAGGGTGTTGTTTACGGAAGAAACGTCGCAAGCGGTCTTCCCGTCGAATGCATGGTCGATCCGCTTGTTCTTGAGAATTGTTTAAGGGAAAGCTTCCTTCAGATTATCGACAATATCAAGGAACTTCTTGAAAGCACGCCTCCCGAAATCGGCGCAAATATCTTTAAACAGGGTATTTATATCACGGGCGGCGGTTCTTTGGTCAGCAATTTATGTCAGAATGTAGCTAACGGAACCGGACTTAAAGTCAATACTTCCGACAGTGCCGAAAGCAGCGTAATATTCGGTATTGCGGAAATAATACGTAACAAGAAATACAGAAATCTTACATTTGAAGTTTAATTATGAGCCCTTTAGTTCGAAGACCTGAGGAAAAATACAAATTGCCAACAAAATACTGGTTGCTGATATTATCGGCATTCAGTGTGATTTTGATGCTTGTAACTTTTGTTTTCGATCTTCCTCTAAAGCCTTTGAACGAAGTTGTTTCATATACCGTCGTACCTCTTCAAAAGGGAATAAGTATAGTCGGAGAGAATCTTTATTCAAAAAAAGAACTCTTAAAGCAGGTTAACGAACTTGTAGAAAAGAATAACGAACTTACAAAACAGGTAAATGATTTAACCATAGAAAACAGTAAGCTTTTGCAGGATAAAATCGAACTTAACTCCCTTCAAAAGCTTTATCAGCTCGATCAGACCTATTCCGATTATCCCAAAACCGGCGCGAGAGTTATTTCCGCATCCACCGGTAACTGGTTTTCGACATTTATTATCGATAAAGGCTCTAAGGACGGGCTTGAAATCGGAATGAATGTTCTTGCCGACGGAGGTCTTGTGGGTCGAATCACCGAGGTCGGTTCAAACTGGTCGAGGGTTTTAAGCATAATCGACGATACAAGCAATGTATCGTGCATGGTACTTACGACGAACGATCATTTAATGGTTTCCGGAAGCCTTTCCACCATGGAAAACGGATATATTACATTTAATCAGCTTTCCGAAAACGCCAAAAACGTGGAAGTGGGAGACAAGATTGTAACAAGCAATATTTCCGATGTTTATTTCCCCGGAATTCAGGTCGGAAACATTTCTTATATGGAAAAAGATTCGAATCATTTATCGATTTCGGGATATATCACTCCGAGTGTAAATTTCGAACATATAAGCGAAGTATTGGTAATAACGAAAGTTAAAGCCGATTTGGAATAAAGGTTAAATGAAAAGATTTATTATAGATTTACTCCTTATCATTTTATTTTTCATATTACAGGCTACGGTTTTTCCCATGATTAAAAACACGAGGATTATTCCGAATCTTTTGATAATACTTGTTTCCTGTTCGGGTTTTATGCAGGGTGAAAGAGAAGGAATGTTTGTGGGGTTTGCATGCGGATTCCTGCTTGATATATGTTCTTTTGAAATATTCGGTTTTAATTCGATTCTTTACATGTTTATCGGATATCTTAACGGTTTGCTCCATAATTTCTTTTATTTGAGAGATTTGAAAATTCCCGCGATTATGATTGTAAGCAGCGATTTGGTTTGCTGTCTTTTTACTTATTTTTTCCTGTTTCTTATGCGAAGCAGGTTTAATTTCGGATATTATTTTACGTATATCATTTTGCCCGAAGTTGTATTTACGCTTCTTATTGCCGTGATTTTTTATCCGATTCTTTGGATTATCGAAGCTTATGTATTCAAAAAGAAAAACGCGGAGAGTTCGTAATGTTTGAGCATTTTAAAGAAGAATTTATAAGCTTTCTTAAATCAAGAATGGTTCTGCCGATAATTTTCTTTATGATTGTCGGTATTGTTTTGGTTGCGCGTATTTTCCATCTTCAGATCATTAAAGGCGAGGAATACGTAAACAACTACGAACTCAAAATCATCAGGGAAAAATCCATTGACGGCATAAGAGGAAATATTTACGACCGTAACGGATATCTTCTCGCATACAATGTTTTGTCCTACGATGTAAACATGGAAGACGTTTTCGAATCGGGCAAAAGCAAAAACATGAAATTAAACAAAACGATTTATGATGTTTATAACATTCTTCGCAAAAACGGAGATGATTTCAACACCGATTTTAAAATATATGTAAATGAAAACGACGAATATGCTTTTAATGTCGAAGGTACGCAGCTTCAAAGGTTTTTGGCGGATATTTACGGTTATAAAAAGACAACCGAGATGACATACGAGCAAAAGAATTCAACGCCCGAAGACGTTATCGATTATTTTTGCGACAGAAAAAAATACGCCATAGGTTATTACGAAAATCCGAACGACAAGAATACTTTTGTGGTCGGAGGCGGATATACTAAAGAAGAAATAGTAAAAATCGTTTCTGTAAGATATGCTCTTTCCCTTAAAGGTTATCAAAAATACATGGGTACGACCATTGCTTCGGGTATTTCTGAAAAATCGGTTACAAGCATTCTCGAACACGAGGATACGCTTCCCGGAGTTACAATAAACCAAAAATCCGTGAGAAAATACAACGATCCTTTGTATTTTTCGCAAATTATCGGTTATACGGGTATGATTTCGCAGGAAGAATACGATCAGTATTCCCAATATGATGACGATTATACTCTTAACGATTATGTCGGAAAAACAGGCATTGAATATTCCCAGGAAGCATATTTAAAGGGCATTAAAGGCAAAGAAACCGTATATGTCGATGTAGTGGGAAAGGTTTTGGATTCGACCAAAACAAAAGAAGAGAAGACCGGAAACGATATTTATCTTTCCGTCGACAGGGATTTACAGATTGCGATTTACGATCTTTTGGAACAAAGAATTGCAGGTATTCTCGTTTCGAAAATAGATAATATCAAAGAATTTACGATGACGGAAAACACAAAGCAGTCGGACATCAAAATTCCGATTGACGATGTTTATTTCCAGCTTATCAACAACAACGTAATCAATCTTAATCATATTTCCGAGCCTTATGCTTCCGAAACCGAAAAAGCCGTATACGAATCGTTTTTGCAAAGACAGGATGCGGTATTCGAAGAATTAAACAGGGAATTGTATGAAGACAATCCCAAAGCATATAAGAATCTTTCCAAGGAATATCAGGTTTATCAGAGTTTTATTGTCAATTATCTCATGTCCGAAAATGTCAAAATCCTTGATAAGGATCTGATAGACACCGAAGACGAAATGTATAAGGCATGGAGCATCGATGAGACGATTTCTCTTAAAGATTATCTGACATATTGCATCAATATGAACTGGGTTAACGTCAATAATCTCAATTTAAACCGCAAATATTCCGATACGCAGGAAATATACGACGCAATTATCAATATCACTTTTGAAAAATTGCGTAACAATAAGGATTTTTCCAAAAAGATATATAAATACATGATTTCGGGCAATTATATTTCCGGAAGACAGCTTTGTATTATTCTTTACGATCAGAATATAATCGATGTTTCGGAAAGCGAAATCTCGGCGTTAAAGAACGGCAGAATATCCGCATATGCTTTTATGACCGGTCTTATAAAGGATTTGAAAATAACTCCCGCACAGCTTGCGCTCGAACCATGTTCAGGCTCCTGTGTAGTAACGGATGTTACAAACGGAGACGTTTTGGCGCTTGTTTCATATCCATCGTATGACAACAACCGACTGGCCAATTCGGACAATAATTATCTTGCCGCTTTAAATAACGATTATTCAAGGCCTTTATGGAATTATGCCACACAGTATCGCAGTGCCCCGGGTTCGACTTTTAAAATAGTATCTTCCGTGGCCGGCCTTGAAGAAAACGTAATCGATATGAATTCGACAATTCAGTGTACCGGCGTGTTTGACAAATTAAAAGGTACGACTCATTTATGTTGGATTTCTCCCGGAGCTCACGGTAATTTAACGGTTCAAAAGGCCATAGCACATTCATGCAACTGTTTCTTTTACGAAGTCGGTTACAGACTTTCGAACGACGGAGGATATTACAATCCCGAACTCGGAATCGAGAGAATGTATAAATATGCCGATATGTTCGGTTTGTCGGAAAAATCAGGCGTTGAAATAGCCGAATCGGAGCCTAACGTATCTGATGATTTGCCTGTTGCGTCAATGATCGGCCAGGGTACCCATGCCTATACGACCGTCGGTCTTTCAAGATATGTGACGGCCGTTGCAAACAGAGGAACGGTATATAACCTGACACTTATCGACAAAATATACGATTCAAAGGGTGATTTGTATATCGATAATTCTGCCGAAGTCCGTAATTTCATTACTTTGGATAATTCGGAATGGAACATGCTTCAAAAAGGCATGAGGGAAGTAATCGAAAGCAAAGCTTATTTTGATTACGATCTTGAAGTTGCCGGCAAAACAGGTACGGCTCAGGAAGCCTGGAACGAAGCCTGCCATGCTCTGTTTATTTCTTTTGCTCCTTATTCGAATCCCGAAATTTCGGTTACCGTAAGAATCATGAACGGTTATGATTCAAACAATGCTGCTCAGGTTGCAAAAGACGTTTATGCATATTATTACGGAATCAAGGATTCCGCGGAACTTATTAACGGCGAAGCAGTTACACCGATAAACAACGGTGCTGCCGGAGACTGATTATGTTTAAAAATTATAAATTTAAGGATTATGATTTTAAATTAATATTGTATCTTTGCGCTTTGACTGCGATCGGTGTTTTGCTTGTCAATTCCGCTCAGCCCGAGAATACAAAAAAGCAGCTCATGGGATTTTTGGCCGGTTTATCGATAATGATTATTCTTTCTTTTATCGATTATCATATCTGGCTTAAAATCTGGTTTATATATTATTTTTTGATGATCGGACTGCTTGTTGCCGTTTTGTTTAAAGGTGAAACAACGCTCGGCGCTAAAAGATGGTTTACGCTCTTCGGTGTCAGGTTCCAGCCTTCCGAAGCGGCAAAAATTTTATTGATTCTATTTTTTGCAAAGTTTATAATGAAATTCAAGGACAATATTAATCAATGGTACATGATTTTAATCATGTTTGCTCTGGCTGTTCCGAATATTTTTCTTATTTACAAACAGCCCGATTTATCGACAACCATTGTATTTACGCTCATATTTTTCAGCGTTTTGTTCCTTGGCGAAATCAATATAAGATATTTCCTTGCCCTGGCAGCCGTCGGAATTCCTGCATTTATAATAATATTCATTTTGCTGCTTCAACCCGATTCCGTTTTGGTTCGAAAAGAGATAGTAAAATCTTATCAGCAGGACAGAATTCTTGCATGGCTTCATCCCGATGAATACGAACTCGAAGAAGCTTTCCAGCAACAGAATTCCATCATGGCCATCGGTTCCGGACAGCTTACGGGTAAAGGTTTAAACAATACGGGTGTCAATTCCGTCAAGAAAGGAAACTTCATTTCCGAACCTCAGACCGACTTCATCTTTACGATAGCGGGAGAGGAGTTGGGATTTGTCGGAAGCGCTACGATAATAATTCTGATTACGCTTATAACGATTGAATGTTTTATAGTTGCGTTTAAAGCCCCTGACTTGCCCGGTCGGATAATTGCGGGCGGCATGGGGGCGTACATAGGTTTCCAAAGCATGATTAACATTTGCGTTACTACCGGTCTTTTCCCGAACACCGGTGTTCCGCTTCCTTTCGTAAGCTACGGTCTTACTTCATTGCTTGTTTTGTTTGCGGGTATGGGTTTTGTGATGAATATAAGACTTCAGAAGCAGAGAAAATTAAATAACGACTAAAGCAAAAAAATATATGGGGTAAAAGATATGAACATTGCTTTGATTGCACATGATGCAAAAAAGAAATTAATGCAAAACTTCTGTATAGCATACAGAGGCATATTATGTAAAAACGAATTATATGCGACCGGCACAACCGGCAGACTCATAGAAGAAGTTACCAATTTAAACGTTCATAAATTCCTTGCGGGACATCTCGGCGGAGAACAGCAGATAGGAGCTCAGATCGAACACAACCAGATCGATCTTGTTATTTTCCTTCGCGATCCCCTCACACCGAACGTTCATGAGCCGGATTTGAACAATGTTATTCATTTGTGCGATGTTCACAATATTCCGCTTGCAACAAATCTTGCAAGTGCCGAACTTCTTATAAAATCACTTGACAGAGGAGATTTGGAGTGGCGTGAAATGTATAAATAAGTATTGTCTTTTAATATTTGTTTTGTTTAATGTTTCTTTCCTTTGCGCATGCAAAAAAGACGAAATTCCCATGGCTTTCGAAAGAAACTCTTCTTTGTCGACCTTATCCATATCTTCTTCGAATACTCTTTATCTCGAATCGGATACATTTGCAAAGAATCTTTGCATTGACGAAGGCAACCATAAAGATCTGAAGCTGGAGAATTCCTATGCTGCAGGTCTTTTTGACATTAATGACAATATGGTCATTTACGGCAAGAACATGTATGACGAAATGACTCCCGCAAGCATTACCAAGCTTTTGACCGCGCTTGTCGTATTAAAGCACTGCGATTTGTCCAAAACCGTCACTTTTACTTCGGATTGCGTTATAAAAGAAAGCGGTGCGCAAAAAATAAATCTCGCCGAAGGCGATACCATGACGATGGAACAGGCTTTAAACATTATGCTTCTTTATTCCGCTAACGACGTTGCGATGATGATTGCCAACAATTACGAGGGCGGTTACGAAGCGTTTTTAAACCAGATGAAAGCAGAAGCAGAAAGCCTCGGAGCAACGCATACCAATTTCGTCAATCCCCACGGTTTGACCGAAGAAGGGCATGAATCGACCGTTTACGATCTTTATTTGATATTGAACGAGCTTTCGAAAAACGAAAAATTCATAAAAATCGTGTCACAGAACGGTTATACCACTTCTTATACGAAAGCCGACGGAACCATTAAGACCGTAGAGCTTAAATCAACCAATCAATATATAAACGAGACCAAAGATATTCCCGAGGGTTACAAGATAATAGGCGGTAAAACCGGAACCACGGAAGCGGCCGGAAAATGCCTTATCATATATTTCAAAGACGACAGCGAAAATCCTTATATTGCATGCATTTTAAGGTCTGAAGATTACGACAGTTTATATGCCGATATGGACACTCTGATTTCTTCCGCGAAATAGACATTCTTCTTGTTTTTTAAGCCGAAATCAACTATAATTAATACATGCTTTAAACTATAATATTTCCAATCGGAGGTGTGTTACAATGGTGAATTTAATAACAGGCAAGAACGGAAAGGGCAAATCAAAAGTATTGCTCGAAAAAGTAAACTCTCAGGTAAAGGAGATTTTGGGAAATATCGCTTATCTTGATACATCTACGAAGCATATGTATGAACTTAACAACAAAATAAGACTTATCAATGCTTCGGAATACAATATTTCATCCGGTGATATGTTTATCGGTTTTCTTCTCGGAATCATTTCCGGAGATCATGATTTACAGGAACTTTATTTCGACAATTTCTTAACATTGTCACATACATCTATAAACGATTTGGAAAATATTATCAATCAGCTTGAAAATTTAAGCAAAACATACGGAATAGACATTTATGCCGCTATTTCCACAACAGACGGTGATTTACCCGCTTCGCTTAACGATAAGGTAATCGAAGCTCTTTAATAAATCGGTATATCCAAAAACATTCATAAAAGCCTCGGTACCCCGGGGCTTTATATATGTAAAGAGAATTGTAAGATGGTAAGCAGATTCGATTTTAACAACGAAGGGAACAACAGAAGAAAAGGTATTAACGACGGGAACAAAAACAAGGGCAAAAATCAGGGCACCAAAAGCGTAAAAAATAAGGAGAACACTCCCGAAAAGAAAAAAGGAACTTTGATTTTTCCCAAGAAAAATGATTTTTCGTTTCGGATCATTTTCTATGCGGTATTGGTAATTGTCGCTTTATACCTTGTTTTTTGTGTATACAAATACGTTAATTCCAAAAATATTTCCACTTATCAGGTCAAAGAAGGAGCTTTAAGCGAACAGAATTCCTATACCGGCATAATTCTTCGCGAGGAAAACATGTATTATGCCAAAAGCTCCGGTTATTACAATTTTTATTTAAAAGAAGGCGAAAAAGCTTCGCATAACGATTTGGTTTATACCATTGACGGTTCCGGGAAAATCAAAGAAATGATGACCAATCAATCCGAAGACGCCACGACGCTTTCCCGGGACGATTTGATAGAAATCAAAAGCGAAATCGTTAAATTCTCCAAAGAATACGATAAAAACGATTTTTCGGACGTATATGATTTTAAGGACGAACTTGACAGTATCAGTTTAAAGATGTCGAATCTTTATATTTTAAACAAGATTTCCTCTATGAGCCTAAACGGTACGAATGTCAACAAATATTACTGTGCCGATTCCGCGGACGGCGCAAAAACCGGATATGTCGTTTATTATTATGACGAATATGAGGATTTAAAGCCCGAAGACATCAATTCTTCTGTTTTTAAAAACGAAAAAGAATATAAGCGAAATATGATTGTAAACAACGCCATTGTGGCAGAAGGGGATTTTGCTTACAAACTTGTAACTTCGAACACATGGCAGCTTGTATTCCCGATAGAGGAAGAAAAGGCAAAGGAATATGACGGAAAAGACATGAAGGTCAAATTCCTTAAAAACCAGGAAACACTTAAAGGCAAAGTGAAGATTCTCGATGCGATTTCTCCCGACAAAAAAGCTTCGGCAGAGAAAATCTGCGTTGTGACTTTCAATACTTCGGTTGCTGATTATCTTAACAACAGATTTATCGATTTTGAAATCTGCACCAATGAAAACAACGGTTACAAGATTCCCAAAAGCAGTGTTGTCGAAAAGGAATTTTTGCTCATTCCGGATTCAATCGCTTTTGATTTTAACGATACTACAAATACCGTATGCGTTAAATTGGACAAATATCTCGAAGACGGTACAAAAGTATTCGTGACAACCGAATTAAACGTTTACAGAATCGATGAGCATGAATATTATGTGGACGGAAGCATTGTAAAACACGGGAATACCGTTTATGCAGCCGATGAATCGACTTCGTACACCATAAACAGAACCGCCACGCTTTTGGGTGTATACAAAATCAATCAGGGTTATGCCGATTTTAAGAATATTAAAAAACTTTACGAAAACGAAGAATATATAATCGTCGATCCTGCATATACGATGATTAAGCCTTACGATTATATAGCTTTGGATGCATCAAAGATTAAAGACAATGAATATATTTACGAATAAAGGTCTAAAATGAGCGAATTAAAAGAAAATCTCGAAAATGTAA